>NZ_JAAGPF010000125.1 GCF_017104645.1 Burkholderia sp. Ac-20379 | reverse complement strand
GAGGCCGTATCCGCCGGCGGCGAATTCTTCTGCAGCACCGAGCACGCGGCGCGTCACACGACGTCGGCCGGCCGCGGCGCGTGACGCAGGCGCTGCCGGCGATCGGCGAGGACGGCTGGGTGCGCGGCGCGCGCCACGCGCCGTCGCCGAACCACGAGGAACGGCCTGCGGGCGCGATCCCCTCACTGGTGGTGGTCCACAACATCAGCCTGCCGCCCGGCGAGTTCGGCGGGGAGGCGATCGAGGCGCTGTTCCAGAACCGGCTCGATTGCGATGCGCATCCCTATTTCGACGCGAACCTGCGCGGCCTGCGCGTCTCGGCCCATTTCCTGATCCGCCGCGACGGCGAACTGGTGCAGTTCGTGTCGTGCGACGCGCGGGCCTGGCACGCCGGCGTGTCGAACTTCCTCGGCCGCGAACGGTGCAACGATTTTTCGGTCGGCATCGAGCTCGAAGGCGCGGACGATCAACCGTTCGAGCCGGCGCAATACGCGACGCTCGCCACGCTGACGCGCGCGCTGGCGGCCCGTTATCCGGTCGAGGCGGTGGCCGGTCATTCGGACATCGCGCCGGGCCGCAAGACCGATCCCGGCCCGTGCTTCGATTGGCAACGCTACGCGAGCGATACCGGCCTCGGCCCCGAATCCTTTCCTTATCGTCGCTAACCGGGCAACTGTCGAACGGCTGTCGTGCACCGTTCGGCACTATGTGCCGCTGCGACGATTTCGCCTGATCCTTGCCCCGTCTACGCCTTCGCCAATGTGCTGCGCTGTCAATAGCGCGGGCCCAAATTTTCCGTTTTGAGATAGAAAGAACGTCCACTATACTTGGTGCCAGTTGACGAGTTTGTCACTAGATATAGTGTTCAAAGAGTGGGCGCCACCAAGGTCGCCCGCTTCACCGGCAGGGGGCTGCCGGCACGAATTAGCAGCGCGGCGTCCGGTCAGCCCGGCACGCCGCGGACAGCGGACACACAAGGCGGCAAGGGGCGCGATACGCATGACGAAAGCAGACGTCGGTTGTACGGTATCGCGCGGCCCGTGCCGCTTTTTCGTTGTGCCGCTCGCGCCACGCCCGGCGCATTAATCGTTCAATTCCGCGGATCTCTCCGCACCATCCAACACCAGGAGCTTTGCACATGCAAACGACCGACACCGGGACGTCCCAGTACGAGGGCGCGCAGCGCCCGCTTGGAACGGCCCCGCAGGCACCCGCACTGGCGCCGCAGGCGACGTACGCCGATTACAAGGTGATCCGCCGTAACGGCAGCGTGGTGGCGTTCGAGCCGTCGAAAATCGCGATCGCCGTGACGAAGGCGTTCCTCGCGGTGAACGGCGGCCAGGGTGCCGCGTCGGCGCGTGTGCGCGAGCTGGTCGAGCAACTGACGCAAAGCGTCGTGCGCGCGCTGGTGCGCAGCCGCCCGAACGGCGGCACGTTCCATATCGAAGACATCCAGGATCAGGTCGAACTGGCGCTGATGCGCGGCGGCGAGCACAACGTCGCGCGCGCTTACGTGCTGTATCGCGAGAAGCGTCACCTCGAGCGCGCACACACCGACGCGCCGGCTGACGCACCGGCCGGCCACGCCGGCCTGAACGTGACGGACAACGGCGTGACGCGTCCGCTCGACCTGGGCGAACTGCGTGCGCTGATCGGCGCGGCCTGCGAAGGCCTGGGCGATGCCGTCAATCCGGAGCCGATCGTCGCGGAAACGATCAAGAACCTGTACGACGGCGTGCCGCTGAGCCAGGTCTACGACTCGGCGATCCTGGCCTCCCGCACGATGATCGAAAAGGATCCGGCTTACAGCCAGGTGACGTCGCGCATCCTGCTGCACACGATCCGCCGCGAAATCCTCGGCGAGGAAGTGCTGCAAGGCGAGATGCAGGCGCGCTACGCCGAATACTTCCCGCAGTTCCTGAAGCGCGGCGTCGAAGCCGAGCTGCTCGACGACAAGCTGCTGCAGTTCGACCTGCCGCGTCTGGGCGCCGCGCTCGACGCGAGCCGCGACCTGCAGTTCGGCTATCTGGGCCTGCAGACGCTGTACGACCGCTACTTCCTGCACATCGACGGCACCCGCATCGAAATGCCGCAGGCATTCTTCATGCGCGTGGCGATGGGCCTGTCGCTGAACGAAGTCGACCGCGAAGCGCGGGCGATCGAGTTCTACAACGTGCTGTCGAGCTTCGACTTCATGAGCTCCACCCCGACGCTGTTCAATTCGGGCACGCGCCGCTCGCAGCTCTCGTCGTGCTACCTGACGACGGTCGCCGACGATCTGGACGGCATCTACGAAGCGCTGAAGGAAAACGCGCTGCTCTCGAAGTTCGCCGGCGGCCTCGGCAACGACTGGACGCGCGTGCGTGCGCTCGGTTCGCATATCAAGGGCACGAACGGCAAGTCGCAAGGCGTGGTGCCGTTCCTGAAGGTCGTCAACGACACGGCCGTCGCGGTCAACCAGGGCGGCAAGCGCAAGGGCGCGGTGTGCGCGTACCTGGAAACGTGGCACCTGGACATCGAGGAATTCCTCGAGCTGCGCAAGAACACCGGCGACGACCGCCGCCGCACCCACGACATGAACACGGCGAACTGGATTCCCGACCTGTTCATGAAGCGCGTGATGGAAGGCGCCGACTGGACGCTGTTCTCGCCGTCGACCTGCCCGGATCTGCACGACAAGTTCGGCGCCGAATTCGAAGCCGCCTATGTCGGCTACGAACAGAAGGTCGCGCGCGGCGAGCTGAAGCTGTTCAAGAAGATCCCGGCGCAGCAACTCTGGCGCAAGATGCTCGGCATGCTGTTCGAAACGGGTCACCCGTGGATCACGTTCAAGGATCCCTGCAATATCCGTTCCCCGCAGCAGCACGTCGGCGTTGTCCACTCGTCGAACCTGTGCACGGAAATCACGCTGAACACGAGCGACACCGAAATCGCGGTCTGCAACCTCGGCTCGGTCAACCTCGTCGCTCACCTGGTCAAGCAGGCGGACGGCAACTACGTGCTCGACCACGACAAGCTCAAGCGCACGATCAGCGTCGCGATGCGCATGCTCGACAACGTCATCGACATCAATTACTACGCGGTGGCGAAGGCACGTAACTCGAACCTGAAGCACCGTCCGGTCGGCATGGGCATCATGGGCTTCCAGGACTGCCTGCATCTGCTGCGCACGCCGTTCTCGTCGGACGCGGCGGTCGAGTTCGCCGATCGCTCGATGGAAGCGGTCTGCTACTACGCCTACTGGGCGTCGACCGAGCTGTCGGAAGAGCGCGGCCGCTACTCGAGCTACCGCGGCTCGCTGTGGGATCGCGGCATCCTCCCGCAGGATTCGCTGAAGCTGCTGGAAGAAGCGCGCGGCGGCTATGTGGAAGTCGACATGAGCGAATCGATGGATTGGGCGCCGCTGCGTGAGCGGATCGCCGTCCACGGCATGCGCAACTCGAACTGCATCGCGATCGCGCCGACGGCCACGATCTCGAACATCATCGGCGTCTCGCCGTGCATCGAGCCGACCTTCCAGAACCTGTTCGTGAAGTCGAACCTGTCGGGCGAATTCACGGTGGTCAACGAGTTCCTGGTGCGCGACCTGAAGGATCGCGGCCTGTGGGACGAAGTGATGGTCGCCGACCTGAAGTACTTCGACGGCATGCTGTCGCGCATCGACCGGATCCCGTCGGATCTCCGCGCCATCTACGCGACGGCGTTCGAAGTCGATCCGAAGTGGCTGGTCGAAGCGGCGTCGCGCCGTCAGAAGTGGATCGACCAGGCGCAGTCGCTCAACATCTTCATGGCCGGCGCATCGGGCAAGAAGCTCGACGAGATCTACAAGCTCGCATGGGTGCGTGGCCTGAAGACCACCTACTATCTCCGCACGATGGCGGCGACGCACGTCGAGAAGTCGACGGTGGCGCACGGCGCGCTGAACGCGGTGCCGTCCTCGGGCGGCATGAGCGGCGGCGGTGCGGCCGGCGGCGCGCAAGGCGCGGCCGGTGGTTTCGGCGCGGCAGGCGGTGCGGATGCGTCGGGTGCGGTGAACGCCGCGCCGATCGAAGCCGATGGTCCGGTCTGCACGATGCGTCCGGGCGATGCGGGCTTCGAAGAGTGCGAAGCGTGCCAGTAAGCGCGGCACGTTGAAGTGAACGCGGCGCGCATTCGACATCGAAGGTTGAACTGCGCGCCGTCGTTGACTACAAACGGATAAGGAATCCGTACTTTGGCAGTCTCGCGACACGCATCGCGAGTGCCGTGAGCGGGACGATCGAGCGACGCAGTCGCACACTCGACGATCGTCGCTCGATGTCCCGAACCCACTGCATCGCACGCGACTCATGCATCGCGATCGGTCTCATGCTGCGCGAAGTGTTGTATCGAGGTCGCAGCGCGAATCGAAAACAGGATTTTTCATGAGCGAACCCTTTTATCGCTCAGAAAAAGATGGTACAAACCGTTCTAAATTGATGGTGAGAATTTATGCTCAATTGGGATGACGAGAAGGCAGCCGTAACGCCCGCGAGTGGAGCGCAACGCGCCCCCGCCGGAATGGCTGTCGGTGTGCAGGCCGCAGCGCCTGCCGCTCATCAGGCTCCGTCGGTACGCGACATTTTCGAAGGCGACCTCGCGGTCGCACCGCACGCATCGGCGGCAGCGCTGGCGGCCGGTTCGCAAGAGCGCGTCAACATCGACGACAAGCGCATCATCAACGGCAAGACCGACGTCAATCAGTTGGTGCCGTTCAAATACAAGTGGGCGTGGGAAAAGTATCTGGCGGGTTGCGCGAACCACTGGATGCCGCAGGAAGTGAACATGTCCCGCGACATCGCGCTGTGGAAGGACCCGAACGGTCTGACCGAAGACGAGCGCCGCATCGTCAAGCGCAACCTCGGTTTCTTCGTGACGGCCGATTCGCTCGCCGCGAACAACATCGTGCTGGGCACCTATCGCCACATCACGGCGCCCGAGTGCCGGCAGTTCCTGCTGCGCCAGGCGTTCGAGGAAGCGATCCACACGCACGCCTATCAGTACATCGTCGAATCGCTCGGCCTCGATGAAGGCGAGATGTTCAACGCGTATCACGAGATCAAATCGATCCGCGACAAGGACGAGTTCCTGATTCCGTTCATCCACACGCTGACCGATCCGGCCTTCGTGACGGGCACGCCGGACGCGGATCAGAAATTGCTGAAGTCGCTGATCGTGTTCGCCTGCATCATGGAAGGCCTGTTCTTCTATGTCGGCTTCACGCAGATTCTCGCGCTGGGCCGCCAGAACAAGATGACGGGCGCCGCGGAACAGTATCAGTACATCCTGCGCGACGAGTCGATGCACTGCAACTTCGGCATCGACCTGATCAACCAGATCAAGCTCGAGAATCCGCATCTGTGGACGCAGGAGTTCCGCGCCGAGATCCGCGAACTGTTCAAGCACGCAGTCGAGCTCGAGTATCGCTACGCGGAAGATACGATGCCGCGCGGCGTGCTCGGTCTGAACGCCGGCATGTTCAAGAGCTACCTGCGCTTCATCGCGAATCGCCGCTGCCAGCAGATCGGTCTCGACGCGCTTTACCCGAACGAGGAAAACCCGTTCCCGTGGATGAGCGAGATGATCGATTTGAAGAAAGAGCGGAACTTCTTCGAGACGCGAGTGATCGAGTATCAGACGGGTGGCGCGCTGTCCTGGGAATAACCCGGGCGCGACTCCGTCAGTAGGATGTGAACCGCCGGGCGTGCACGCCCGGCGCAAGGTTTAGGAGCTGAACGCCTGATGCAAAGCGTGGCCTGCGCCGATACGGCGCTCAGATATGACAGGCACTTTGCGAACCCTTCAGTGGGCAGGGCAAACTTCCCTCCGGAAAAGACGGCAGGCCTTGGGCCTCCCGTCTTTATCAAGCGATTCGGGGCGACGGCGCGAACGGCGTCGGCTGCCCACTTGATCTGGCGCGCGGTGCCGCAGGGCACGGCGCGCCTTACCGTATTCATTAGCGTAAGCGCGAGAAGGAAGCGTACGCCGATGAATAGCCCGCTTCGTAGCGCGCGTTCGCCTATACGTCCGCGAGAAACGGGTTTTGACGAAGGGTGTTTGAACTGACTCTCATCTGAACCTGAAGGAGAACATCATGGCAGTTGCCAAGAAGAAACCGGCTGCGAAGAAAGTCGCCGCCAAGAAGGCAGCACCGGTCGCAGCGAAGAAGGCTGCTCCGGCGAAGAAGGCAGCAGTGAAGAAGGTTGCTGCGAAGAAAGTGGCAGTGAAGAAGGTTGCAGCCAAGAAGGCAGCACCGGCCGCCAAGAAGGCAGCAGTGAAGAAGGTTGCTGCGAAGAAGGTCGCGGTGAAGAAGGTTGCAGCCAAGAAGGCAGCACCGGCCGCCAAGAAGGCAGCAGTGAAGAAGGTCGCCGCCAAGAAGGCTCCGGCAGCGAAGAAGGTTGCTGCGAAGAAAGTGGCAGTGAAGAAGGTTGCAGCCAAGAAGGCAGCACCGGCCGCCAAGAAGGCAGCAGTGAAGAAGGTTGCCGCCAAGAAGGCAGCGCCGGCAGCGAAGAAGGCAGCACCGGCCGCCAAGAAGGCAGCGCCGGCAGCGAAGAAGGCTGCACCGGCCGCCAAGAAGGCAGCGCCGGTAGCGAAGAAGGCACCGGCCGCCAAGAAGGCAGCCGCGCCGGCGAAGAAGGCCGCAGCGAAGAAGGCCGCTGCAGCTCCGGCGACGACCACGGCGTCGACGGCGTCGGTGGCACCGTCCTCGGGTGCGAAGACCGCGCTGAACCCGGCAGCGGCATGGCCGTTCCCGACGGGCAGCCGTCCGTAATCGGTTTGCCGCGCGACCGTAGACCGGTTGCGCGGCGCCGATCAGCCTGAAGCAGATGATGTAGCGGGCCGATTCGTCGGTTCGATCAGATCCCGTTGCCGGTTTCGGCAGCGGGATTTTTTTATGCACGCTCGATGCTGCGATGCGCCTCGCCTCGCGCGTTTCTCGCGCCCATAAAAAAACGCATACGCGAAACGAATCGCGTATGCGTGGGATATCGCGGCGTGAGCCGCGCGCTGAGGTCTCCTCTAGTGCGTGACGCGAGTGACGCCGCCGCTCGAGAGCAGGCGGACGCGGTCACCGGCGCGGAATACTTCAGGCGTGGCGGCCTGCGTGATCGAACGCAGATCGCCGTTGTCGAGACGCACGGTGATTTCCACACCGTTCGCCGTGCTCATCCCCTGACCGATCGCATTGCCTGCCACCGCACCGGCGATGCCGCCGGCGATTGCGGTGAGGATCGACCCCCGGCCGCCGCCGATCGCGCTGCCGGCCACGGCGCCGAGTGCGCCACCGCCCAGCGTGCCGAGCGTGGAGCCGGCGCCGGTGTCGCTTTCGATGCGCACGGCGCGCACGCTTTCGATCGTGCCGAGGCGGACGGACTGCTCGCGATTCGCCTGGCTCGAGCTATAGACGTCCGCCGATCCCGGCGGCGCGAAGCAGCCCGCAAGCGACACCGAAGCGGTGATCATCGCGGCGAGCAAGAGGGTTTTCCTGGTCAGCATGGGTGGTTCTCTCCAACAAATCTTATTCGATACTGTAGCCGAACGCGGTCTGGAAGCGGGACAGGATTTCCGCGCGGCTCAGCGTGTAGCTCTGCGGGCCCGGGTGAGCGATCTTGATCGACCCCATGAGGCTCGCGAGGCGGCCGGTGGTGGCCCAATCCAGACCCTTCTCGATGCCGTACAGCAGGCCGCCGCGGAAGGCGTCGCCGCAACCGGTCGGATCGACGATCTGCTCGGCCTTCACGACCGGGATCTGCTCGGTGCCTTCGCGGTGACGGATCGTGGCGCCGTGTTCGCCGCGCGTGATGATCAGGGCCTGGACCCGGCTCGCGATCTCGTCTTCCGACCAGCCCGTCTTGTCGCTCACCAGTTTGGCTTCGTAATCGTTGACCGCCAGATAGGTGGCAAGTTCAATGCTGCGACGCAGCGTATCGCGGTCGAACAGCGGCAGGCCTTGACCCGGATCGAAGATGAACGGCACGCCCGCCTTGGCCAGCTCCTCGACGTGCTGAACCATGCCCTGGAAACCGTCCGGGCCGACGATCGCAAGCGAGATGTCGCGCGCTTCGCCGGCGTGGTTCAGGTGCGACTGCATCATCGCGCCCGGGTGGAAGGCGGCGATCTGGTTGTTGTCGAGATCGGTGGTGATCATCGCCTGCGCCGAGTGCGCATCGGGCACCACGCGCACGTAGTCGCGCGACAGGCCGAGCGCATCGAAGCGGTCGAGATAGAGCTGGGCGTCGACGGCGCCGATCGTGCCCATCACGCGCGCATCGCCGCCGAGCGCGTGCAGCGCGTAGCCGATGTTGCCGGCGCAGCCGCCGAACTCGCGGCGCATGGTGGGCACCAGGAAGCTCAGATTGATGAGGTGGACCTGGTCGGGCAGGATGTGCTCCCGGAAGCGCCCTTCGAAGGTCATGATGTTGTCGTAGGCGATCGAACCGCAAATCAGGGTAGCCAAGGTCGTTCCTGTTCAGAAGGGAAGGCGGCGAGATGGAAGAAAACAGCGCGCATCGCCAAGCCGGAACGATGCGCGCGAGGGCAATGCGGAACCGCTTACTTCAGTGCGGCGAGGGCGGCGTCGTAGTTCGGCTCGTCCTTGATTTCGCCGACCAGCTCCGTGTAGACGACCTTGTCGTTCGCATCGATGACCACCACCGCGCGTGCGGTCAGGCCGTTCAGCGGGCCGCTCGTGACGTCGACGCCGTACGCGTTCGCGAACTCGCGGCCGCCGCGGAACGTCGAGGCCGTCGACACGTTTTCGAGGCCTTCGGTCGTGCAGAAGCGCTTGGCGGCGAACGGCAGGTCGCCCGACACGACCACCACGGCCGTATCCGCCAGCTTGCCGGCCGCTTCGTTGAACTTGCGCGTCGAGGTGGCGCAGGTCGGCGTGTCGAGGCTCGGCACGATGTTCAGCACCTTGCGCTTGCCGGCGAAGCTCGCGAGCGACAGCTCGCCGAGATCCTGGCCAACCAGCTTGAAGTCGGGGGCTTGCGCGCCGACCGTCGGGAACGCGCCGGCGAGTTCGATCGGGTTGCCGCCCAGGGTGACTTTGCTCATTTCGTACTCCGGAGAGAGGGCGTCATGCGACGCCGAGGTTGAGGCCGGCGCGCCCGATGCGGGGCGCCGTGCGCTTACGGATAGAAGATCTGGACGCGGAAATTCGATGCCGCGATGCCGGGCGCGCCGTCTGCGGCGCCCGGTGCGGTATCGATCCGAACATACATGGTTTCGGTGGCGCCTGCCGGCAGGCCCGCGCCGACCGGCGTGCCCGGCCGGACGTAATCGGCGGGCGCCAGCACGCGCCGCGCGGCCACCTGGTTCGATGCATCGAGCAGCGTCAGCTCGATCGACGGATAGGCGATCGCGATCGCGGCATGGTTCGCCAGCGGCACCTTCAGTTCGAGCACGCGCGGGCCGTCGAGTTGGCGCAGATCCGACGCGCCGAGCTGCAGCCCGTCGATGGCGCGCGGCGGCTCGACGTTGCAGCCGAACGCCGAGCAGGCCTGCGCGAACAGCGGCTGGCTGGCCGGCCAGTGCGCGACCAGCGGCTCGCGGCACCACCAGGCGATCTGGCCCGCCAGCACCACGATCAGCAGCCCGTCGACGAAGCCGCCGAACACGCGCCAGCCGAAGCCGCCGCGTGCATTGGCCGGCGATTCGCGCGTCATCGCGAAATGGACGCGGCCGTCGGCGGCCGGTTCGGTGGCGAACGGCTCGGCGTCGGGCGGCGCGGCGCGCGGCGGCAGGTGGACGCGGACGTGATCGTCGGCTTCGACGGGATGCAGGGGATCGTCGGTATCGACGAGCGGGAACGGGGCGGCGGCGAAACCGAGCGACGGCTCGGCCGCGTCGCGCGGCACCGCGGCGATGGCCGGCGCCGTATCCGCGGCAGCGACGGCAGTGTCATGCGCCTCGGCCTCGATGGCGGCCGGCTGGCCGTGCGCGGGCCGCGTCATCGCGCCGCGCATCAGGCCGGCCTGGTTGGCCGGGGCTTCGAGGCGGGAGGCCGATTCGATCGGCACGAGCGGCTCGGTGCCGGTGTTGCCGCCGTGATGGCGCAGCGCCGGATCGATGCCGCCGTCGAGCCAGGGCGCCCACATGTCCCAGTCGCCGGGCGTGAAGTTGCCTTCGGCGGGTTGTTCGGGGGTGGCGCGCGGCAAGGTGGCCGAGAACACGCGCGGCGGCTGCGGCGGCGCGCCCGCCGTGGCGGGCTGCGGCTCGACGATGGCGGGCGCGAGTTCGGGATCGGGTTCGACGAGCGAATTCGCCGCGTCGAAGACTTGCTGGCAGTGCCCGCAACGCGCGAGCCCGCCGTGCAGCTTCAGATGTTCCGGCTGGATCCGGAACACGGTTTCACAGTGAGGGCAGCGCGTCGCGAGTGGCATGGTCAGCCGGGCAGCGGGGCCGGAGTGAAGGACAGCGCTATTCTAATGGCTTTCGCGCCGGGTTCCGGCGAGGCACACCCAACCTTCGTGTTCGCGCCAGACCGAAATGTCGACATAGCGCGCATACACGCTCGCCACTTCGTCAGCTTGACGCGCCAGCACGCCCGACAGCGCGATGCGGCCGCCCGGCTTGACCTTCGACGCGAGCATCGACGCCATCAGCTTGAGCGGGTTCGACAGGATGTTGGCCACCACGATATCGAATTCGCCGGCCGGGCAATCGTCGGGCAGGCCGTAGACGACTTCCGCGCGATTGCGCTCGCTGTTGTGGCGCGCCGATTCGACCGCTTGCGGATCGATGTCGATGCCGGTCACGTCGCCCGCGCCGCACTTCTTGGCGAGAATCGCGAGAATGCCGGAGCCGCAGCCGTAATCGAGCACCGACTGGCCGGCTTGCACGGTCTGTTCGAGCCATTCCATGCAGAGCCGCGTGGTGGGATGGCTGCCCGTGCCGAACGCGAGGCCCGGGTCGAGCTCCAGCACCAGCGCGTCGGGATCGGGCGCGTCGTGCCACGACGGCACCACCCAGATCCGTTCGCCGATCGGAATCGGATCGAACTGCGATTGCGTGACGCGCACCCAGTCCTGCTCCTCGACCTCGCGCACGCTGAACGCGGGCGCGGCGCCGAGGCCGATTTCATTCGCGGCGGCCGCCAGCAGCACGGCCGGATCGGCCGCCTCGGCCAGCAGCGCGATCACGCGCGAATGTTGCCAGGCGGTGCGCTCGGGCGTGAGACCGGGCTCGCCGAACAGCGGCTGCTCGTCGGGCGTGTCGGCATCGGCATCCTCGACGGACACCGACAGCGCGCCCAGTTCGATCAGCGCATCCGACAGCGCTTCCGCATGTTCGCGCGCCAGTTCGACGACGAGTTCCCGGTAGCTCATGCTCAGGCCTCGTCCTTCGCGGCCTGCTTCGCGGCGAGCCGGGCTTCGAGGTAATGGATGCTGGTGCCGCCTTCGACGAACTTCGAATCGAGCATCAGCTCGCGGTGCAGCGGGATGTTCGTCTGGATGCCTTCGACGACCATTTCCGACAGCGCGATGCGCATGCGCGCCATCGCCTGCTCGCGCGTCGCGCCGTAGGCGATCAGCTTGCCGATCATCGAATCGTAGTTCGGCGGCACGAAATAGCCGTTGTAGACGTGCGAATCGACGCGGATGCCGGGGCCGCCCGGCGTGTGCCACGACGTGATCCGGCCCGGCGACGGCGTGAACTTGAACGGATCTTCCGCGTTCACGCGGCATTCGATCGCGTGGCCGCGGAACTGGATGTCGCGCTGGCGCAGCGCGAGCTTCTCGCCGGCCGCGATCTTGATCTGTTCCTGCACGATGTCGACGCCCGTGATCAGCTCCGTGACCGGATGCTCGACCTGCACGCGCGTGTTCATCTCGATGAAGTAGAACTCGTTGTTCTCGTACAGGAACTCGAACGTGCCCGCGCCGAGGTAGCCCATCTTCTTGCAGGCGTCGGCGCAGCGGTCGCCGATGCGATCGATCAGGCGGCGCGCGATGCCCGGCGCCGGCGCTTCCTCGATCACCTTCTGGTGGCGGCGCTGCATCGAGCAGTCGCGTTCGCCGAGCCAGAGCGCGTTCTTGTGCGAATCGGCCAGCACCTGGATTTCGATGTGGCGCGGATTCTCGAGGTACTTCTCCATGTACACCTGCGGGTTGCCGAACGCACGGCCGGCTTCCTCGCGGGTCATGTTGACCGCGTTGACGAGCGCCGCTTCCGTGTGGACGACCCGCATGCCGCGGCCGCCGCCGCCGCCCGCGGCCTTGATGATGACCGGGTAGCCGACCGCGCGCGCGATCTTGACGATTTCCTTCGGATCTTCCGGCAGCGCGCCTTCCGAACCCGGCACGCATGGCACGCCGGTGCGGATCATCGTCTGCTTCGCGGTGACCTTGTCGCCCATCATGCGGATCGTGTCCGGACGCGGGCCGATGAAGGTGAAGCCCGATTGCTCGACGCGCTCGGCGAAGTCGGCGTTCTCGGACAGGAAGCCGTAGCCGGGGTGGATCGCTTGCGCGTCGGTCACCTCGGCCGCGCTGATCAGCGCGGGCATGTTCAGGTAGCTGAGGTTCGACGGAGCCGGGCCGATACAGACCGCTTCGTCGGCCAGCTTCACGTACTTGGCTTCCTTGTCGGCTTCCGAGTACACCACGACCGTCTTGACGCCGAGTTCGCGGCACGCGCGCTGGATGCGCAAGGCGATTTCGCCGCGATTGGCGATGAGGATTTTTTCAAACATAGCGGATATTCGTCTTTCCGGTAGCGCGCTCTGGCGCGGGGCGGCGCGCTCGGCCTTAGCCGATCACGTACAGCGGCTGGCCGTATTCGACCGCCTGGCCGTTCTCGACGAGGATTTCCTTGATGATGCCCGACTTGTCGGACTCGATCTCGTTGAGCAGCTTCATCGCTTCGATGATGCACAGCGTCTGGCCTTCCTTGACCGTGTCGCCCACCTGGACGAACGGATCGGCGCCCGGCGACGGTGCGCGGTAGAACGTGCCGACCATCGGCGACGTGACGACGTGGCCTTGCGGCGCGGCGGCAGCCGGCGTGGCGGCCGGTGCGGCAGCGGCTTCGCCGCCGAAGTTCACGGCCGGCGCGGCTGCGCTGGCTTGCGGCGCGTAGCCGGGGGCGGGCTGCACGTAGACGGGCGGCGCGTTCTTGACGATACGCACCTTGCCTTCGCCTTCCGTGACTTCCAGCTCGGAGATGCCGGATTCGGAGACGAGGTCGATCAGGGTTTTCAGCTTGCGAAGGTCCATCGGGTATTCCCCTTGTCTAGTCGTGAAGCGCCGGTCGTGCCGGCTGCGATTCGGATTCTTGAAACTGCTCAGCCGCGCGGCGCGCCCTGCAGCGTGTCGAGCGCGTGCTCGAGCGCATACAGGTAGCCCTTCCAGCCGAGGCCGCAGATCACGCCTTCGGCCTGATCGGAGAAGTACGAGTGATGCCGGAACGCCTCGCGCCGATGCACGTTCGACAGATGCACCTCGACGAACGGAATGGCGACGCCGGCCAGCGCGTCGCGGATCGCGACGCTCGTATGCGTGTAGGCCGCCGGGTTGATCACGATGAAATCGGTCTTTTCGTCCCGGGCGGCGTGGATGCGATCCACCAGCGCGCCTTCGTGATTGCTCTGGAACGAGCTCAGCTCGGCGCCGGCCTCGGCTGCGCGCGCGGCCAGCGCCCGGTCGATCTCGGCCAGCGTGACGCGCCCGTAGACCCCCGGTTCCCGGGTGCCGAGAAGATTGAGGTTGGGGCCGTGCAGTACCAGCAATCGTGTCATGGTCGCTTCAATTTCTGCGGAATTGGGCGCACTTTATCGCCGTTTCGAGAAATTTGTCCAGTTTTGCCGTGAGGCAGGCGCGTTCCGGGCAGGCCGAGTTGCCTGCCGTAGCGCGAAGTTCACGATATTTTTCGCCAATCTGCCGCGAACCGGAGGTCAACCGCCGGCAACGCGCGATACGAAAAGCTTTGCGCTCAGAGCGTGTCGAGCGTCTTCTTGAGCTGGCTCGGCTCGATTTCGCCCAATTTTGTCATGCGTACCCGGCCGTTCGCATCAATTACGACCGTAAACGGCAGCGCGCCGGCCGAGTTGCCGAAATTCCGGGCCAGATCCGCGCCGGCGTATCCGCTGACGAATACCGGGTAGTCCACCTTCACTTTCTGCAGGAACGCCTGGACGTTCTTGTCCGAATCGACGGCCACGCCGACGAAGCGGATGCCCTTCTCTTTATAGGCGTGCGAGAGCTGCACCAGCTCCGGCATTTCCTTCACGCACGGGCCGCACCACGACGCCCAGAAGTTCACGACGACCTTCTGGCCCTTGAAGGCGGCCAGCGATTGCGGCTTGCCGGCGTCGTCGGTGACCGATGCGGCCCACAGCACGGCGACCGGGTCGGCCTTGGCGGTGGCCGCCTCGGCGGCGTTCTCGAACATGTCGCCACGCATCCAGTGGCCGGCGGCGAGACCGCCGGCGACCGCGACGGCCGCCACCACGGCGACGGGGAGGTATCGTTTACTGTTCATCTTCGGATCGGATCGGAGTGGAAAGGGCGGCCGGCGCGTCGAGCAGCGCGCGCAGGGCCGCGGCGTCGGCGCGATTCAACCGGCCGCGCGCATCGGCGCGCACCGCGCCGCGCAGATCGTCGGCGTCGTAGAGCGCCACGTGGATCCCGATCGGGTCGGGATCGCGGCGCTCGCGCCAGAGAAAGCTCAGGGTTTCGACGTCGCCGCGCCCGGCGAAATGCCGCGTTTCGGACACGTCGTACTGGATGTTCTGGTTCAGCAGATAGATCGCGACTTCCTTCTGGCTGTCGGAAAACGTCTGCAGATGGATGTCGGAGTGCGCGTTGGCGGTGCCGTTCAGCACGGCGCCGGCCACGTAGGGCGCGAACGGCGCGAGCCGCTCCATCCAGTCGAGCGCCACGCGCCGCAGCCGCGCCAACTCGGCCGGCTGTGTTTCCGACTGGAACAGCGCCATGTATTCGTGCAGCTCGGCCTCGATCATGTCGTTGTCGGGCAGCCATTCGCCGGCGATCCGGGTGTCGCCGAGCAACTGGCGGGCGGCCTTGCGTTTCGCGGCGGCGTAATCGAGCCCGTCCTCGGCGATGAGGCGGGCGGCGGCGAGCGCGATTTCCTCGCGAACGCGACGCGGGTCGAGCAGGGAGTTTCGAGGCATGGTGCGCCAATCATACTCGATCGGCCGAACCGCGCCGCGCGCGCCCGGCCGACGCGGCGGGGCAGGCGGCTCGGTTACAATGGCAGCCTTTCTCCGGCTGCCGGCCGGCGCGATCCTCGCGGCACGGCGCGGCCCGCCGGTTTCGATTCGCGACTTCGCATGGCGCCCGCGCGGCGCGACAGCTCTCTCTATGCATATCCACATTCTTGGCATCTGCGGCACGTTCATGGGCGGTCTCGCCGTGCTCGCCCGCGAGGCGGGCCATACCGTGACCGGATGCGACGCGGGCGTCTATCCGCCGATGAGCACCCAGCTCGAAGCGCAGGGTATACAACTGATCGAAGGCTACGGCGCCGAGCAAGTCGATCTGGCGCCCGATCTGTTCGTGATCGGCAACGTCGTGTCGCGCGGCAATCCGCTGATGGAAGCGATCCTCGATCGCGGCCTGCCGTATACGTCCGGCCCGCAATGGCTCGGCGAGCACGTGCTGGCGGACAAATGGGTGCTGGCCGTGGCCGGCACGCACGGCAAGACCACCACCAGCTCGATGCTGGCCTGGCTGCTCGAGGATTCGGGCCTGAACCCGGGCTTCCTGATCGGCGGCGTGCCGCTGAACTTCGGCGTGTCGGCGCGGCTGACCGATTCGAGCTTCTTCGTGATCGAGGCCGACGAGTACGACACCGCGTTCTTCGACAAGCGCTCCAAGTTCGTCCATTACCGGCCCCGCACCGCGGTGCTGAACAACCTCGAATTCGATCACGCCGACATCTTCCCCGACCTCGCCGCGATCGAAACCCAATTCCACCATCTCGTGCGTACCGTGCCGGGCGTTGGCCGGATCGTGTCGAACGGCCGCGAGGCCGCGCTCGACCGCGTGCTGGCGCGCGGCTGCTGGAGCGACGTCGAGCGCTTCGGCGTGGAAGGCGGCTGGCAGGCGCTGCCGGCCGAGGACGGCGTGCCCGTCGACGAGCGCTTCGCCGTGTACTGGCGCGGCGAGCGGATGGGCGAAGTCGAATGGACGGTGCAGGGCGAGCACAACCGCCAGAACGCGCTGGCGGCGATCGCGGCCGCGCGCTCGGTCGGCGTGCCGCCGGCCCAGGCGGCACGCTCGTTCGCGGCGTTCCGCAACGTCAAGCGGCGCATGGAAATTCGCGGCAGCGTGGACGGCGTGACCGTCTACGACGATTTTGCGCACCACCCGACCGCCATCGATACGACGATCGCCGGCCTGCGCGCACGGATCGGTCGCGATCGCACCCGCATCCTCGCGGTGCTCGAGCCGCGCTCGAACACCATGAAGCTCGGCACCATGAAGGCGCAGCTGCCGGGCAGCCTGGCTGACGCCGACCTCGTGTTCGGCTACGGCGCGGCGTCGGGCCGCGACGCGCTCGGCTGGAGCCTGGCCGAGGCGCTGGCGCCGCTCGGCGAGCGCGCGCAGGCGTTCGACGATCTCAACGCGCTGGTCAAGGCCGTCGCGGCCGCCGCGCGGCCGGGCGACCAGATCCTCGTGATGAGCAACGGCGGCTTCGGCGGCGTGCACCAGAAGCTGCTCGACGCGCTGTCCGCACGGAGCGGCGCGTGATTCTGTATCTGCACGGGTTCCGGTCGTCGCCGCAGTCGTTCAAGTCGCAACTGCTCGCGGCGCGCATGGCCGAACTCGGCCGCGCCGGCGAATGGCGCTGCCCGGCGCTGTCGGTGTCGCCGCTCGAAGCGGTGGCGCTGGCCGAAGCCGAGGTGGCCGGCGCGGCGCCCGACACGGTCACCGTGATCGGCAGCTCGCTGGGCGGCTACTACGCCACCTGGCTGGCCGAAAAGCACGGCTGGCGCGCGGTGCTGCTCAATCCGGCCACGCTGCCGCAGCGCGACCTGATGCGTCATCTGGGCGAACAGCCGCTCTGGCACGGCGGCGGCAGCATCGTCGTCGAGCCGCGCCATCTGGGCGAACTCGACGCGCTGAGCGTGCGCGCCGTGACGCGCCCGGAACGCT
This sequence comes from Burkholderia sp. Ac-20379, assembly GCF_017104645.1. Lineage (GTDB taxonomy): Bacteria > Pseudomonadota > Gammaproteobacteria > Burkholderiales > Burkholderiaceae > Burkholderia. Next base: position 3,233 of record NZ_JAAGPF010000125.1, on the reverse strand, counting down.
ACTATCTGATCGCCGCGAAGGGCGACGAAGTGCTCGACTATCGCGAGATGCTCGCGCACTATCCGGGCGCGCGCACCCGTCTCATCGACGGCAGCGACCACGGCATCAGCGAGTTCGCCGATTACGCCGACGAGGTGCTGGCGTTCTGCGACGCGCCGCGAACGCCCTAGCCGGGCCCCAGGGGCCGGCAACCGAATTCAATCCAAGCTGGACGAGGCGCCGCCGGGCGGCGCCGCACAGTCTCAACGAGAGTTAAGCGAGTGAACGTTTTTTTCGAGGAATCGGGCAGTTTCAAGGCCGGCAGCGTGCTGTCGCGCCAGGGCGATGCATTCCAGGTCGAGCTGCCGGGCGGGCGGCGCGCCAAGGTGCGCGCCAAGGACGTACTGATCGAATTCGACAAGCCGGCGGCCGGCGAACTGATGCAGCAGGCCGATGCGGCCGCGCAGGAAATCGATCTCGACTTCCTGTGGGAATGCGCGCCGAATGAGGAATTCGCCTACGCCACGCTGGCCGACGAGTATTTCGGCAGCGGCTACGGCCCCGTGGAGCGCGCGGCGCTGGTGCTGCGCATGCACGGCTCGCCCGTGTATTTCCGCCGCAAGGGGCGCGGCCAGTATCAGCGCGCGCCCGAGGAGCAACTGAAGATGGCGCTCGCCGGGCTCGAGCGCAAGCGTCAGCAGGCGCTGGTGCAGGCCGGCTACGAAGAGGAGCTGAAGGCGGGCAAGCTGCCGGCCTCGTTCGAGGGCAAGGCGCTGAACCTGCTCACGCGCCCCGACAAGAATTCGATCGAATACAAGGCGCTCGATGCCGCGGCGATCGCGCTCGGCGTGTCGCAGGCGCGCCTGATGCTCGATTGCGGCGGCGTGGCGTCGCCGCGCGCGCTGCACGAGGCGCGCTTCCTGGCCGAACACTTCCCGCACGGCACCGGTTTCCCGCCCGTCACGGTGGGCGCGCTGCCGGACGACCTGCCGCGCGCGAACGTCGAGGCGTTCTCGATCGACGACGTGACCACCACCGAAATCGACGATGCGTTCTCGGTCGAGCATCTGCCCGAGAACCGCGTGCGCGTTGGCGTGCACATCGCTGCGCCGGCGCTCGGCATCACGCGTGGCGACGCGATCGACGCGATCGCGCGCGCGCGGCTGTCGACCGTCTACATGCCCGGCGACAAGATCACGATGCTGCCCGACGACGTGGTGGAGGTGTTCACGCTGAAGGAAGGCGGCTTCCGCCCGGCGCTGTCGCTGTACATCATCGTCGACCGCGAAACGCAGGACATCGTCGCGAACGAAACGCGCGCCGAATATGTGTTCGTGAAGAGCAACCTGCGCCACAACACGCTCGACGAGCTGGTCAACGAGGACACGCTCGCGGCCGGCAGCGGCGAATATCCCCACAAGGACGACATCGCGGTGCTGTGGCCGCTCGCGCAGGCGCTGTTCGAGAAGCGCCAGGTGGCGCGCGCCGGCTACGGCCTGAAGCGCGAGGTGCAGCGCAACACCGATTACAACTTCTATGTGGAAGGCGAGCACATCTCGATCACGCCGCGGCGTCGCGGTTCGCCGCTCGACCTGATCGTGTCGGAGCTGGCGATCCTGTCGAATTCGACGTGGGGCGCGTTCCTGCACGATCACACGGTGCCCGGCATCTACCGTTCGCAGCGCGCGCTCGGCGTGCCGACCGGCCCGAAGCGCACCCGCATGCAGACTTCCGCCGCGCCGCACGAAGGCCTGGGCGTCGCGCAGTACGCGTGGAGCACCTCGCCGCTGCGCCGCTACGTCGACCTGGTCAACCAGTGGCAACTGCTGGCGTGCGTCCAGCACGGCGTGACGGCCAAGCTGGCCGCGCCGTTCAAGCCGAAGGACGCCGATCTGTACGCGGTCGTGCAGGGCTTCGACGATACATATACGGCCTATGCCGATCATCAGCGCCGCATGGAGTATTTCTGGTGCCTGCGCTGGCTGCGCCAGGAAAACCGCCGGCAGGTGGTGGCGGCGGTGGTGAAGGGCGATCTGGTGCGGCTCGAGGAAATCCCGCTGCTGCTACATGTGCCGGGGCTCGGCGTGCATGCGCGCGGCACGCGCGTGCTGCTCGACGTGATGTCGATCGACGAGCTGACGATCGAGGCGTCGGTGCGCCTGCTCAACGTGCTCGACGCGCCGGTCGTCGCGAGCGGCGAAGCGGCCGAGGAAGAGGACGGCGCCGAGGAAACGGCCGGCGACGACACGCTCGTCGACGCCGCCGACGATTCGGCCGAAAGCGAGGCCGAGGCGCTGGCCGAAGCTGGCGAGACGGCCGGCGCAGAGGCCGCGCCGGAAGCAGAAAAAACGGAACAGACCGGCCAGGCGGCCGGCGACGAGGAGACGAAATGAGCGAGCGCGACCCCTATGTCGTGATCGGCAACCCGGTGGCGCACAGCAAGTCGCCGGCGATCCATGCGGCGTTCGCCGCGCAGACGGGCGAGGCCGTGGCTTACGCGCACCGCCTCGCGCCGCTCGACGGCTTCGAGGCGTCGGTGCGCGAATTCATCGCGGCCGGCGGGCGCGGCGCCAACGTCACGGTGCCGTTCAAGCTCGAGGCGCATGCGCTGGCCGATACGCTGTCGCCGCGCGCGGCCGCGGCCGGCGCGGTCAATACGCTGCGTTTCGATGCCGACGGCGGCATTTACGGCGACAACACCGATGGCGTCGGCCTCGTGCGCGACATCGAGCGGAACCTGGGCGTGTCGCTGACCGGCGCGCGCATTCTGCTGCTCGGCGCGGGCGGCGCGGCGCGCGGCGTGGTGCTGCCGATGCTCGACCGCTCGCCGCTGTCGATCACCATCGTCAACCGCACCGCGAGCAAGGCCGAGGATCTCGTCAGCCAGTTCATGCAGGCGGCCCACGACGCCGGCTGCGCGCTGGCGGGCGGCAGCGCGGCGATCGTCGAGCGTCGTCCGTACGACGTGATTGTCAACGCCACGGCGGGCAGCCTCGACGCCGCCTTGCCCGAGTGCGACACGGCCGCGTTCGGCGCCGGCACGCTCGCCTACGACATGATGTACAGCGCCCAGCCGACCGTCTTCATGCGGCACGCGGCCTCGTTCGGCGCGCGTTCGGCCGACGGCCTCGGCATGCTGGTCGAGCAGGCCGTCGAGGCGTTTTACGTCTGGCGCGGCGTGCGGCCCGACGGCGCGCCGGTGCTGGCCGCGCTGCGCGACGCGCTCGTCGCGGCGGCCTGAGCGCCGCGTTTCG
>NZ_JAAGPF010000124.1 GCF_017104645.1 Burkholderia sp. Ac-20379 | reverse complement strand
CGCCGGCAGCTTCGCGCTGCGCGCCGCTCCCGCGCCTGGGCCGGTCGGCCAGGTGCTGCTGCCCACGGTGGCCGTGGCGGCCTCGCGCGGCCCGGCGGCGATCGATGCGCCCTACGCGGGCGGGCAGGTGGCGGCCGGCAGCCAGCTTGGCGTGCTCGGCACGAAATCGGCGATGGATACGCCGTTCAGCGTCACGAGCTACACGCAGAAGAAGATTCGCGACGACCAGGCGCGCAGCATCGCCGACGTGTTGTTCGCGAACGATCCGTCGGTGCGCACCTCGATCGGCGCGAGCAACCGCTACGACGCGTTCACGATCCGCGGCCTGCGCGTGGCCAACAGCGACGTGGCGCTGAACGGCCTGTACGGCCTCACGCCGAACTGGCGGATCGGCACCGATTCGGTCGAACGGATCGAGCTGCTGAAGGGGCCGGCCGCATTCCTGTACGGGATGGCGCCGGGCGGCGGCGTGGGCGGCAACGTCAACATCGTGACCAAGCGCGCCGACGACGCGCCGCTCACGCGCGTGAGCGCCAATTACTCGTCGGACGCGATGTTCGGCGGCCATCTCGACGTGGGCCGCCGCTTCGGCTCGGACGATCAGTACGGCGTGCGGTTCAACGCGTCGATGCTGGGCGGCTCGACGCCGTACGACAGCGCCACCGCGCGCAGCGGCGACGTCTCGCTCGGCCTCGACTATCGCGGCGACCGCTTCCGGCTGTCGGGCGATTTCATCTATCAGAATGACCGCACCGAGGCGCAGGAGCGCGGCTACGCGGTGCAATCGGGCATCGTGGTGCCGGCCGCGCCGAACCCGGCCGTCAACCTGAGCCAGCCGTACGACTATTCGCGCTCGCAGAGCACCACCGGCATGGTGCGCGCCGAATACGACCTGACCCAACGCGTGACGGTGTTCGGCGCGGTGGGTGCGAACACGTTCCACTTCAACAAGCGCGAGGCCAGCGGCGGCACGATCATCAACAGCCGCGGCGACGTGAACGTCGGCACCAATGCCTGGCAGCAGGGGCAATACGACACCGTGACCGGCGAGGCGGGCGTGCGCGGCAAGTTCACGACCGGGCCGATCGATCACGAGGCCACCGTCAGCGCGAACGTGCTCAATCAGGTGTACCGGCTCGGCCAGACGGCGTATGCGAACTACTTGAGCAACATCTACGTGCCGGTCGCCACCGGCAGCGCCGTGACGTCGTCGTATCCGGAATCGAAGGCGTCGGAGCTGACCACGCGCAGCATCGCGCTGGCCGACACGATGTCGTGGCATCACGATCTCGTGCAACTGACGCTGGGCGTGCGGCGTCAGAGCGTCGATTCGAAGAGCTATTCGAGCACCACCGGCCGCGTCACGCGCGAGTACGACGACAGCGTCTACACGCCGATGGCCGGGCTCGTGATCCGGCCGATCCGGCAGCTCTCGCTGTACGGCAATTACGTCGAGGGGCTGACGCCCGGCCCCACGCCGCCGTCGACCGCCGTCAATTCGGGGGCGATCTTCGCGCCGTACAAATCGAAGCAATACGAGGTCGGCGCGAAGGTGGATCTGGGGCGCATCGGCTTCGGGCTGGCCGCGTTCCAGATCGACGTGCCGAACGGCGTGACCGATCCGACCTCGCACATCTACAGCCTCGACGGCCTGCAGCGCAATCGCGGCATCGAGCTGACCACCTACGGCGAGCTCACGCGCCGCGTGCGCGTGCTGGGCGGCGTGACGTTCTTCGACGCGCGGCAGCACGGCACGGCGGGCGGCGCCACTGACGACCGGTTCGCGATCGGCGTGCCGCACACGCAGCTCACGCTCGGCGGCGAATGGGATCTGCCGTATCTGAGCGGGCTGACGCTGACCTCGCGCGTCATCTATACCGGGCCGACCTACGTCGATGCGGCCAATCAGCAGGCGGTGCCGGGCTGGACGCGCTTCGACGTGGGCGCGCGCTACGCGTTCAAGGCGAGCCATACACCGATGGTCGTCACGGCGTCGATCACCAACGTGCTGAACCGGCGCTACTGGGAATCGAATCCGTCGGGGTATGTGGTGGGCGGCTCGCCGCGCATGGCGTGGCTGTCGGTGACGGCGGATTTCTGAGGGGAGGGGACGCGGCGGAGAAGCCGAACGGGCCGCGCGTGTCGATCGCCGCGGCCACGGCGCGCGCCCGTTCGCTGTTCTTCGCGGCGGACTAACCCGGCTCGACGATGTGAACGACGCTGTCGTCGTTCGCATCCGTCACCAATCCGAACGCGCCTTTGCTCGTTGCGTCGACGTTGACGCCGACGATTTCGAGAATTGCCGCGTCGGGCCAATCCTTGGTGCCCGACGGGTGGATGTCGATGATCTTGTAATGCCGTTTTTCATTGAGCATGACGCAATCGGCATTTTTACCCTTGAAATGCGAGGCGAGTTTCGTGGCCTTGTGGGCGAGCGTCAGCGCGATGACGTCGCTCAGCGACTCCGACGTCACGCATGTGACCATGCCCTTGGGGAACGTCACGATGGATTCCGGCGTGATGCGGCTTGCCGCTGCCTGCACCGGCGCGGCCGCTTCGGACGCGGGCGCAGCGACCGGGGCCGCCGAAGCCGGTTCGGCCTGCGCCGCGGCATGCGTCGCCGCCTGTTTGGACGAGGCGTCGTTCGGCTTGTCGTTCGTGGACGCGAGAAAGACGCAGACGAACATCCAGCCGAAGCAGATGATGCGAGCCTGCTTCCCATAGCCCTTGCGCAACAGGAACCAGACGAAAATGAACGGAAGGAAAAGAATGCCGAGACCCAGCGGAACACCGATCTTTCTGTCTGCGGGCCGGGTGGCGTTTCCATTGAGGCTCGGATTGGGCGTCGCGACCGGCACGTCCTGAGGCTTCGCGACGGGGCGCGTGATTTTTTCTTTTTCGAGTCGAATCATGTCCTGCTTTTACCCCCGGTTTTTTTGCAGGGGATTATATCGAAAGACATCGGCAAGGAAAGTGAAATGAAGCCGAAAAGGCCGATGCCGGTGAAATGCGTGTCGCGCTTGCCGGTTGCTATTTGATATGGGAATTGGATCGGGGGCGGCCATGGCAACCGTGCGATCAATGCCACGCGCGCCGGTTTCGCGACCACGCATTCGTTGCCTCGCCGCTTTTATCGCGTATGTCGAAGCAATACGGCGTCAGCACTGCGCGAGAGCCTCGGCTGGTCGATCGCGCAGGACCGCATTCGCGCAACCGGCGGCCAGCGAGGCCGGTGTAGGCGGTGCGCGGCTGCTGCGGGTTGCCGATTTGACAGCGTCGCGCACCGTCGATTATCGTCGCCGGCACCGGATGCGCCCCGCGGCGTCCGCGCTTCGTCATGCGGGAAGCCAATCGGAAGGGTGACTACAGGTATGGCCGAGGGATCTTCGCCCCGTCGTCCGGCGACCGCGCACGAGGTGGCGCGGCTGGCCGGCGTTTCGCAATCGGCGGTGTCGCGGGTGTTCACGCCCGGCGCGAGCGTCGCGCCGGCCACCCGCGAACGCGTGATCGCGGCCGCGGCGCAGCTCGGCTATCGCCCGAACCTGGTGGCGCGCTCGCTGATCACGCGCCGCTCGAACGTGATCGGCGTGGTGGTGCCGGCCAACGGCAACCCGTTCTACCAGCGCGCGCTCGAGCGCCTGTCCGCCGCATTCGCGCTGGCCGGCTACCGCGCGCTGCTGTTCCCCACCGATGCGAAGGCCGGCGCCGATCCGATCCTCGAGGACGTGCTGCGCTACCGCGTGGACGCGCTGGTGCTGATCTCCACCAGCTTCTCGTCGCGCTTCGCCGACGAATGCCTGCAGATCGGCCTGCCCGTCGTGATGTTCAACCGCAAGACCGACAGCACGGCCGCGTCGAGCGTGACGGGCCAGAACCGCGACGGCGCCGCGCGGCTCGCCGAATTCCTGGTGGCGGGCGGCCATGCGCGCTTCGCCTACCTGGCGGGCCTCGCGCAATCGTCCACCAACCGCGACCGCGAGGAAGGCTTCAAGGCCGGCCTCGCGCGCCACGGCGTGAAGCGCATCCAGCAGGAGGCCGGCGATTATTCGGCCGACGGCGCGGAGCGCGCCGCGCGCGCGCTGCTCAGCGCGAAGCGCCCGCCCGATGCGATCTTCTGCGCGAACGACCACATGGCGCTGGTGGCGATCAGCGTCGCGCGCGCCGAGTTCGGGCTGGCGGTGGGCGAGGACGTGTCGATCGTCGGCTTCGACGACATCGACATGGGCCGCTGGCCGCTGTTCGGCCTGACCACCTACAGCCAGCCGCTCGACGAGATGGTCGAGCGGGCCGCGCGCCTCGTGCTCCAGCAGTTGGCCGACGCGCAGGCGCCCACCGTGCAGGAGGTGGTGGCCGGCGAGCTGATCGTGCGCGGCTCCGCGCGGCTGCCGGCCGGCGGCCTGGAGGCGCGCGACGGCCGGCGCGTCTGGGTCGGCTGAGCGCGTCGGTTTTCCACATCGTTCCGGGTTAACGATAGCTCGCGCGAGCGAGCCGATTCTCGTACATTGGCGGCAATTGCATACGTATGCAATCTGATTTGCATACGTATGCAAATTCCCCTGAACCGATACGAAAGGTGCCCCATGGCTGTCTGGCTCAAGCAAGGCGCGGAAGCGGAAGTGATCAAGTCCGCCGCGAAGGAAGTGCGTGAAACCGTCGAGGCGACGCTCGCCGACATCGAGGCGCGCGGCGACGCAGCCGTGCGCGAGTTGTCGATCCGCTTCGACAAGCTCGATCGCGAGGATTACCGGCTGACGCAGAAGGAAATCGACGATTGCCTGTCGCAGCTCTCGAAGCGCGATATCTCGGACATCGAATTCGCGCAGACCCAGGTCGAGAACTTCGCGCGTCATCAGCGCGAATCGATGCGCGACATCGAGGTGGAAACGCTGCCGGGCGTGGTGCTCGGCCATCGCAACATCCCCGTCAACGCGGCCGGCTGCTACGTGCCGGGCGGCAAGTATCCGCTGCTGGCGTCGGCGCACATGTCGGTGATCACGGCGCGCGTGGCCGGTGTGAAGCGCATCATCACCTGCGCGCCGCCGTTCAACGGCAAGCCCGCGCCGGCGATCGTCGCGGCCCAGCACATGGCCGGAGCGAGCGAGATCTACTGCCTCGGCGGGATTCAGGCGGTGGGCGCGATGGCGATCGGCACGGCGAGCATCGCGCCCGTCGACATCCTGGTCGGCCCCGGCAACGCGTTCGTGGCGGAAGCCAAGCGCCAGTTGTTCGGCCGCGTCGGCATCGATCTGTTCGCCGGTCCGACCGAAACGCTCGTGATCGCCGACGACAGCGTGGACGGCGAGATCTGCGCCACCGACCTGCTCGGCCAGGCCGAGCACGGCCCCGATTCGCCCGCGATCCTGCTGACCACCTCCGAGGCGCTCGCGCGCGACACGATGCGCGAGATCGAGCGCCTGCTCGAGATCCTGCCCACCGCCAATATCGCGCGCCAGGCATGGCAGAAGTTCGGCGAGGTGATCGTGGCCGAGAGCGACGAGGAAATGGTTCGGATCGCCAATGAACTCGCGTTCGAGCACGTGCAGGTCATGACGAAGGATCCCGATTACTTCCTGGCCAACATGACGAACTTCGGCGCGCTGTTCCTCGGCCCGCGCACCAACGTGGCCTATGGCGACAAGGCGATCGGCACCAACCACACGCTGCCGACCAAGAAGGCGGCGCGCTACACGGGCGGGCTGTGGGTCGGCAAGTTCCTGAAGACCTGCACGTACCAGAAGGTGCTGACCGACGAGGCGTCGGCGATGGTCGGTGAATACACGTCGCGCCTGTGCGCGCTCGAGGGCTTCGCCGGCCACGGCGAGCAGGCCAACGTGCGCGTGCGCCGCTACGGCCACAAGGACGTGCCGTACGGCGGCGCGGCCGAGTAGGGCCCGCCCCCCGCAGGAGGAGATCGCGCAGCGCGCGCCGCATCGTGCGGCGCGCGCTGCGTCGCCATAGGTCGCCGGCTTCCCAACCCGGCGCACGACAAATACACGAAAGGGAATGTCATGAGTGTCCTCATCGCTCTCGCAGCGTTGTGCTTTCTGATGCTGGCCGCCTATCGCGGCTACAGCGTGATTCTGTTCGCTCCCATCGCGGCGCTCGGCGCCGTGCTGCTCACCGATCCGTCCATGACCGCGCCGATCTTCACCGGCCTGTTCATGGACAAGATGGTCGGCTTCATCAAGCTGTATTTCCCGGTGTTCCTGCTCGGCGCGCTGTTCGGCAAGCTGGTCGAGCTGTCGGGCGCGTCGCGCTCGATCGTGTCGGCGGTGATCGGCGTGCTCGGCCGCGAGCGCGCGATTCCGGTGATCGTGATCGTCTGCGCGCTGCTGACCTACGGCGGCGTGTCGCTGTTCGTGGTGGTGTTCGCCGTCTATCCGTTCGCGGCCGAAATGTTCCGTCAGAGCAACATCCCGAAGCGGCTGATGCCGGCCACCATCGCGCTCGGCGCGTTCACGTTCACGATGGACGCGATGCCGGGCACGCCGCAGATCCAGAACATCATTCCCACCACGTTCTTCAAGACCACCTCGTGGGCCGCGCCGTGGCTCGGCCTGATCGGCTCGGCGTTCATCTTCCTGGCGGGCGTGGCCTACCTCGAATATCAGGCGCGCCGCGCCGCACGCCGCGGCGAGGGCTACGGCGCGAACCTGCGCAACGAACCGGAAACGCCGGCCGACATGCGGCTGCCGCATCCGCTCGTGGCGCTCGCGCCGCTGGTGGTGGTGGGCGTGGTGAACCTGCTGCTGACGCGCCTGATTCCGCATTGGTACGCGCCCACGTTCAGCGTGAGCCTGCCCGGCATGAGCACGCCGATTCAGGTCGAGACGGCCAAGATCGTCGCGATCTGGGCCGTGCTCGGCGCGCTGTGCAGCGGCATCGTGGTGGTGCTGGCGTTCGGCTTCGCGTCGATCCGCGAGAAGTTCGCCGACGGCTCGAAGGCCGCGGTGGCGGGCGCGATGCTGGCCACCATGAACACGGCGTCCGAATACGGTTTCGGCGCGGTGATCGCGGCGCTGCCGGGCTTCCTGACCGTGGCGCACGCGTTGCAGTCGATCTCGAACCCGCTGATCAACGAGGCGGTGACGATCAACCTGCTGTCGGGCATCACCGGCTCGTCGTCGGGCGGCATGAGTATCGCGCTCGCGGCGATGGCCGACCGTTTCATCGACGCGGCCAACGCGGCCGGCATTCCGCTTGAGGTGCTGCACCGCGTGGCCTCGATGGCGGCGGGCGGCATGGATACGCTGCCGCATAACGGCGCGGTGATCACGTTGCTGGCCGTCACGGGGCTCACGCATCGCGAGTCGTATCGCGACATCTTCTTCATGACGGGTATCAAGGTGGCGGCGTCGTTCCTGGCGATCGCCGTGTTCTACACCACCGGGCTGGTGTGACGGCGCGGGCGGCGTTCAGCCGGCCGTTTCGACGTTGAACTGCCGCCCCACGTAATCGATGTGCACGAACATCGCGTCCTGCGCCGCGTCGGGGTTGCGGTCGCGGATCGCGCGATAGATGGTTTCGTGCTGCAACAGGCGGTCGCGCGCCTGCACGGCCGCGTTCGCGTTGTTGACGGTGGCATCGTAAGTATTGCTTGCGATGTGTTCGCGCAGCATCGTGATGACGCCCGCGTAGAACTGGTCGAGCAGCCGGTTGTGCGAGGCGGCTGTCAGTGTGGCGTGGAATTCGCCGTCGGTGCGCGCTTCCTCATCCACGTCGGCCTCGTGCACGGCCGCGTGCATCCGTTCGAGAATCGCCTCGAACTGCGCCATCTGCCGCGCCGAGGCGCGCTGCGCCGCGAAGCGCGCGGCCGCGCATTCGAACACCAGCCGGAATTCGAGCGTTTCCGAGCGCAGCGGCGGCGTTTCCGCGATCAGCTGCATCCACGGCGCGGCGATCCCCACCGGCTTGCTGCCGAGCAGGTACACGCCGCTGCCGTGCCGCGTTTCCAATAGCCCCTTGCTGACGAGCCGCGCGATCGCCTCGCGCACCGTGGCGCGCGACACGCCGAACGTTTCCGCCAGTGCGCGTTCGGCCGGCAGGCGTCCGCCCGCGAGCCAGCGTCCTTCCGCAATGCCTGTCTCGATCTGCCGGACGGTCTGATTCAGCGCACCCGTGCTTTTCATTCGATTCCCACCTTCGTTCTGCTGGTCTGCCGGCCGGCCCGAAAAGTGGCCTGACCAATTTGCGCGGGCCGCGAGGCGCGCCGCATGATGGCTGCACCCCGGCCCAGCGCGTGCGGCGTTCGACATGACACGCGCGGCCCGGCAGCCCGACCCCACAATCAGGAGGCATGACATGAGCTCGACGCTCGCCATCAAACTGCACGACAACGACGACGTGCTGATCGCCCGCGGCGCGCTTGCCGCGGGAACGATTCTCGCCGAATTCGACGATCTTGTCGCAAGCGCCGAGATTCCCCCCGCCCACAAGATCGCCTGCCGCGACGTCGCGCAGGGCGCGCCGGTGCGCCGCTACGGGCAGATCATCGGCTTCGCCACGCAGGCGATCCGCGCCGGCGATCACGTGCACGTGCACAACCTGTCGATCGGCGAGTTCAACCGCGACTACGCGTTCGGCGAGGATCTGCGCCCCGTCTCGCCGGCCGCCGAGCCGCTGAGCTTTCAAGGCTTTCGCCGCGCCGACGGCCGCGTGGCCACGCGCAACTACATCGGCGTGATCAGCACCGTCAATTGCTCGGCCACCGTCACCAAGCTCGTGACCCAGCATTTCAGCGCGCCGGGCGCGCTCGACGCCTACCCGAACGTGGACGGCATCGTGCCGATCACGCACAGCTTCGGCTGCTGCATCGATCACAACGGCGAGGGCATCCAGCAACTGCGCCGCACCATCGGCGGCTACGTCAGGCATCCGAACTTCGCCGGCGTGGTGATCATCGGCTTGGGCTGCGAAGCGAATCAGATGGGCGCGATGTTCGTGGCCGAGGGCGTCGAGCCGGGGCCGCTGCTGGTGCCGCTCGTGATGCAGGAAGAGGGCGGCACGCAGAAGACGGTGGACGCCGCGATCGCCGCCGTCGAACGCATGCTGCCGGTGGCGAACCAGGCACAACGCGAGCCGCTGCCGGTGTCGCACATCAGCGTGGCGCTGCAATGCGGCGGCTCGGACGGCTACTCCGGCATCACCGCGAACCCGGCGCTCGGCGCGGCGGTGGATCTGCTGGTGCGCCACGGCGGCACCGCGATCCTGACCGAAACGCCCGAGATCTACGGTGCCGAGCATTTGCTGACGCGCCGCGCCGTGAGCCGCGAGGTGGGCGAGAAGATCGTCGAGCGCATCCACTGGTGGGAATCGTATGCGGAGCGCGAGAAGGGCAGCATCGACAACAACCCGACGCCCGGCAACAAGGCCGGCGGGCTGACCACCATCCTCGAGAAATCGCTCGGCGCGGTGGCCAAGAGCGGCTCGTCGCCGCTGATGGGCGTGTACCGCTACGCCGAGCCGGTCGACACCCACGGCCTGGTGTTCATGGATGCGCCGGGCTACGACCCGATGGGCGCGACCGGCCAGATCGCCAGCGGCGCGAACCTGGTGGTGTTCACGACGGGGCGCGGCTCGTGCTTCGGCGCGAAGCCCGCGCCGTCGATCAAGGTTGCGACGAATTCCGCGATGTACCGGCGCATGGTGGACGACATGGACATCAACTGCGGCGAGATCATGGACGGCGGGGCGTCGGTCGAGCAGAAGGGCGAGGAAATCTTCCGGATGATCGTGGAGGTGGCCTCGGGCGGCAAGAGCAAGAGCGAGGCGCTCGGCGTGGGCAACGAGGAATTCGTGCCCTGGATGATCGGCGCGCAGATGTAAGACCGGCGGAAGTGGCGGCGTGCATGCCGCCGCTTCCCATGTCGCTCGCCGCACACGACAGCCGTTGCCGTCGCGCGGCTGAATTGCTCAGCAATACCAATCAGATTCCGGCGAGGCGCCGCGCTGCGCGCCCGATCCGGACGGAGACTCCGCATGAAAATCAAACAGGCCATCGAGCGCTTTCCCGGCGGCATGATGGTGATTCCGCTGCTCTGGGGCAGCGTGCTCAATACCTTCTTCCCGCACGTGCTGTCGATCGGCAGCTTCTCCACCCAGCTCGCGCACGGCGCCTTGCCGATCCTGGCCGTGTTCTTCGTCTGCATGGGCGCGGAGATTCAACTGCGCACCGCGCCGCGCGCGTTGCGCAACGGCGCGGTCATCACGCTGGCGAAGCTCGCCAGCGGCGTGCTGATCGGCCTGGCCGTCAGCAAGCTGTGCGGGCCGCAAGGCTTGTTCGGGCTGTCGGGCATGGCCGTGATCGCCGCCGTGACCAACGCGAACATGGGGCTGTATGCGGCGCTCACGCGCCAGTTCGGCGACGACATGGATCGCGGCGCGCTGGCCGTGCTGTCGATTCTCGAAGGGCCGTTCGTGACGATGGTGGCGCTCGGTTTGTCCGGCCTCGCGAAGATCCCCGTGATCGATCTCGTCGCGACCGTGCTGCCGATCGTGATCGGCATGGTGCTCGGCAACCTCGATGCGGACATGCGCCGCTTCCTCAAATCGGGCGGCGATCTGCTGATTCCGTTCTTCGCGTTCGGCCTCGGCGCGCAGATCAACCTGCACGCGATCCTCGGCGCGGGCCTGTCGGGCATCCTGCTCGGGCTGATCACGCTGGCCGCCGGCGCGGTGTTCAACGTGCTGGCCTCGCGGCTGGCCGGCGGCACCGGGGTGGGCGGCATGGCGGCCGCCACCACGGCCGGCAACGCGGTGGCCACGCCCACGGCGATCGCGGCGGTCGACCCGCGGCTCGGCGCGCTGGTGGCGGTGGCCACGCCGCAGATCGCGGCCTCAACGATCGTCACGTCCTTGCTCGCGCCGCTGGCCACGGCGGCTTATGCGCGGTGGCACACGCGTCGCGAGGCGGGGCGGCGGGACGCGCCGCATGAGGTGTCGCAGCCGGAACAGGCGACGGTAGACGCGTGACGAACAAGCCCGGCTTTGGCCGGGCTTGTTCGTATGGCCAGTTGCCGAGGCAACGACGGCACGCGTAATGCGTACGCCGAGCAAGGCGCGGCCGCGCTCTCGCCCCTGAACGGACTTGCCGGCCCAACGCGAATCGAAAACGCAGTGAAGCGATCGCATTCATCGCATTTCCAACCATGCGGCCGCGTGCGTTTCTCGGCCAGTCTCGCGGCGCGACGAGCAGGCGTTGCGCTTCGACGCCGCAAGCCGGCGCGAACGACGAAAGCCGGCGAAGCGGACACGCGCCGCTTCGCCGGTTCAATCACGGCGCGGAAGGCGCGGCCCCCGCCGAAAACCGCATCGCGCACGAGGCCCGATGCTCAGCCCAGACGGATCGACAGTTCCACGTCGTCGCCGACCGGCGTCGACAGATAGCCGCTCGACGGCGCGCGCACGCGCGCCAGATAGTCGGGGCTGAAATCGGCGTTGTCGGCGACGATCAGCGCGCCGGGCCGCAGGCGGCTTTCCACGCGGTCGAGCACGTCGGTGTAGAGCGCCTTCGCGCCGTCGAGCAGCAGCAGGTCGATGCTGTCGGGCAGGCCGGCGGCGAGCGTTTCCAGCGCGTCGCCCTCGCGCACCTCCACGAGATCATGCAAGCCGCCCGCGTGCAGGTGCTCGCGCGCCTTGATCACCTTCGACGGCTCGAACTCGCTGGTGATCAGCCGCCCGCCGCCGTTGTCGCGCAGCGCGGCAGCCAGGTGCAGCGTCGAGATGCCGAACGAGGTGCCGAATTCGACGATGGCGGTCGCCCGGCAACCGCGCGCGAGCATATAGAGCAGCGTGCCGGTGTCGCGCGACACGGGCAGCCAGAGGTCCTTGAGCCGCGTGTAGAGATCGCGGTATTCGGTCTTGCTGCGCAGCAGGCGATCGCGTTCGGCTTTCGGCGTGCGCGCCAGTTCGGGGCTGGTGGCCGCCGCGGCCTGTTCGAACAGGCGGTCGAGCAGCGGGGCGAGCGGGGCTTGGGTCAGGGTGCTCATGAAGGCTCCGTCAACGGTTGAGCGCCGGATGGCGCGTCGGTAAAATGCGATGAATCTGTCGCGTTCTAGAATACGACGGCTTCGTCGCATTTCCTATTCGCATTGTTTCGACGTCCAAAGCACGCCATGGCCACTTCCCGATCCCCCCGTATTTCCGCGCGCAAGGCGCCGCAGCAGGCTCGTTCGACCGAACTGGTCGCGGCCATTCTCGAGGCGGCTATTCAGGTTTTGGCCAAGGAAGGCGCGGCGCGCTTCACCACGGCGCGCGTGGCCGAGAAGGCCGGCGTGAGCGTCGGTTCGGTCTACCAGTATTTCCCGAACAAGGCGGCCATCCTGTTTCGTCTGCAGTCCGACGAATGGCGGCGCACGGCCGAGATGCTGCGCGCGATCCTGGAGGACGTGCGCGATGCGCCGCTCGTGCGGCTGCGCAAGGTCGTGCATGCGTTCATCCGTTCCGAATGCGAGGAGGCCGACATGCGCGTGGCGCTCAACGACGCCGAGCCGCTCTATCGCGACGCGCCGGAAGCGCACGAGGCGCGCGCGTCGAGCGAGGGCGTGATCGAGGCGTTCATGCGCGAAACGCTGCCCGATGCGCCGGCCGCCCGGCTCGCGCTGGCGGGCGAGCTGGTGGTGGCGACGCTGACCGCGGTCGGCAAGCAGTTCTCGGAGAAGCCGCGCACGGCGGCCGAGATCCGCACCTATGCCGACGCGATGGCCGACATGCTCGATGCCTATTTGCGCGAGCTGGGACACCGCTGAAATATTCGGGCGGTAAGCTCGTGCCGGCCGCCGCCGATCCCCGCCGAGGCGCCGCTATTTTTCGTTGCGTTCGTCAAAAAAGCGTAATAAAAAATCGCCGTTTAACGTTTTCTTGACATTTTTTGGATTGGCGTGGTATTAAATGCACCGCTCAATCCAGATGACGTAGGAATTTCGGTTCAAATAACTGAAACAATATCGATCGGCGAGTCGAAATTTCCCGCAGGCAGGGGCGTGTGGGCGGTAAGTTTGATGTAATAAATAGACCAGGCCAATGTATATCATTGAATTACTCAGAACCGACGTGCCGGGGCGGATCAAGAGCTCGATATACATTACGTTATTGGCGGGCCTGGCCAACATCATTCTGATCGCATTGATCAATACCGCCGCGAATCAAGCCGCGCGCGCCCAATCGATCGATACCAAGTTACCTTTGCTTTATTTGATTGCGTTCGCGATTTTCTACATCGCGAACCGCGCCTCGCTGCGCGAAGCGAACCGCTTCTTGCAACAGCGTCTCGATGCGCTCCGCCTGCGCATCGCCAACAAGATCCGCCACGCCGAACTCCGCGCGCTGGAAGGGATCGGGCGCGGCGAGATCTTCGCGACGCTGGCTCAGGAAGCGGGCCAGGTATCGCAGAATTTCCCGTTGCTGGTCAGCGCCGCGCAAAGCGTCTGCCTGTTCGCGTTCTGCATGCTTTATATCGCATTGTTGTCCCCGATATCGTTTGCGGTGATCGCATCTGCCACGATCTTCGGTATTTCGTATTTCTGGCAGCGCCGCAAAACGCTCGATGCCGCGATGATCGCGGTGCACGTTCAGGAAGCGCAAATGCTCGATTCCCTGAGCCATTTCACCGATGGTTTTCAGGAAATTCGGCTGAACGCCGATAAAAACGATTCGCTGTTTCGCCGCTATACCCAAATCGTCGAGCGACTCGAAACATTGGTGAGCGGGGTAGGCGGGAAATGGGTGGTGCTGCTGTTGTTCAGCAATGCATTTTTATATGCATTGCTGGGCGTGGTGATTTTCGTTCTGCCGATATTTTTTTCAGGTTATACCGGCATCATCTACAAGATCGCGGTTGCCGCGATCTTTTGCGTTGGGCCGGTGACGGCGGTGACGGCGGCCGCGCCGATTTTCGCGCGGGCCAATATCGAACTCGAACACGTGTTCAAGCTCGAGCAGCGCCTCGACGCGCGCGCCGGCCTCAACGTCGGCCCGGCGCCCGATGCGCCGTCGCCGTTCGAAGGCTTTCGCGACATCGTGTTCCAGGGGATCGAGTTCGCCTACCAGGATGCCGGCGGCGCGGTGCTGTTCGGCAGCGGCCCGTGGGATCTGTCGCTGCGGCGCGGCGAGCTCGTGTTCCTGCGCGGCGGCAACGGCAGCGGCAAATCCACGGCGATGAAGCTGATGTGCGGCCTGTATCGGCCCGACGCGGGCGCGATCCTGGTGGACGGCGTGCCGGTCACGGCGCAGACGCTGCAAAGCTATCGCGAGCTGTTCTCGTGCATCTTTCCCGATTTCCATCTGTTCGACCGGCTCTACGGTCTCGACCACATCGAGCCTGCGCGCGTGCGTGCGCAGATCGAGCGCATGGGGCTGGCGGGCAAGGTGGAGTATGTGGACGGCGGTTTCTCGACCCACAATCTCTCGACCGGGCAGCGCAAGCGGCTGGCGATGATCGTCAGCCAGCTCGAGGATAAGGAGATTTACCTGTTCGACGAGTGGGCGGCGGATCAGGACGAACGCTTTCGCGACATCTTCTACACGGAGCTGCTGCCCGAACTGCAACGCCGCGGCAAGACGGTGATCGCGGTCACGCACGACGACAAGTATTGGCACATGAGCGATCGCCTGATCACGCTCGATCTCGGCCTGATGACCGAGCGCGCCACCGACACGCACGCCTGAGCGGCCCGCGCCCATGAAAATCCTCGATTTCGTCCGACACGCGAGCCGTGGCGAGTTGCGCCTGATGGCCATCCTGACCTCGATCGCCGGCCTCGCCAACGCGCTGCTGGTGGTATCGGTCAACAGCGTGGCGCGCTACGTGGCGCAGGGCAAGCAGCCCGGCGTGGCGGCCTGCCTGACCTTCGTCGGCATCTTCTGCATCTATTACGCGTGCGACCGGATCGCGCTGCTGCGCGCCAACGCCGTCATCGAGCGTCTGCTCAAGCAACTGCGGCTGAGCGTGGTCGACAAGCTGCGGCGCAGCGAACTGCGGGTGGTCGATCAGCTCGGCCGCGGGCAACTGATTGCCGCGGTGTCGCAGGAAACCAATCACCTGTCGATCACGTTCCCGATTCTCGTCGACAGCGTGCAGCAGGCCGTGCTGCTGATCGCATCGCTGGTCTATCTCGCCTATCTGTCGCCCGCCGCGCTGGCCGTGTTCGTCGCCTCGGTGGCGCTCGGCGTATTCGGCTATATCAGCATCAGCCGGCAGTTCCGCGAATCGCTGGGGCAGGTGGCCGCCACGCACGCCGCGATGCTCGACGTGCTCAACGGGATCATCGACGGCTTCAAGGAAGTGCGCCTGAACGGCCGCAAGAGCGACGCCGTCTACGAGACCTACCGCGACATGTCGGAGCAGACCGAGGCGATGCTGGTGGAATCGGGCGAGCACCTCGCGTCGATGATCCTGCTCAGCAGTTTCGTCACCTACCTGATGCTCGGGGTGGTCGGCTTCGCGTTCCCGCGTTACCTGGACGGGCAGCGGATGATCGTGTTCCAACTGGTGCCGACGCTGCTGTTCTGCATGGGCGCGCTCTCGAAGATCGTCGCGCAATCGCCGATGTTCGTGCGGGCCGAAGTGGGCCTGCAGGGCGTGCTGCGCATCGAGCAGCAGCTCGACGAGGCCGAGCACGTCACCACCGCCCAGGCCCGCGCGGCCGCGGCGGCGTTCGAGGGTTTCGCGCGCATCGACTACCGGGGCATCGCGTTCAGCCACCGCGATGCGGAGGGCGGCAAGGTGTTCACCTCGGGGCCTTGGGATCTGCACCTGACGCGCGGCGAGATCGTGTTCCTGGTGGGCGGCAACGGCAGCGGGAAATCCACGGCGGCGCGGCTGCTCACGGGCCTCTACCGCGCGGACGCGGGCGCCATCCTGGTGGACGGTGTGCCGCTCGACAACGCGTCGCTGGTGGGCCTGTCCGAGCAGTTCTCGGCCATCTGGGGCGATTTCCACCTGTTCGACCGGTTGTACGGCAGCGAGCAGGTCAGCGCCGAGGACGTGAACCGGCTGATCGCGCAGATGGGGCTGGCCGGCAAGGTCGCCTATCGCGACGGCGGCTTCACCAACCTGAATCTCTCGACCGGCCAGCGCAAACGCCTGGCGTTGATCGCGGCGATGCTGGAAGACCGGCCGATCTACGCCTTCGACGAATGGTCGGCCGAGCAGGACGTGCATTTTCGCGAGCAGTTCTACATGGAAATCCTGCCGGGGCTGCGCGCGCGGGGCAAGACGGTGGTGGCGGTGACGCATGACGAACGCTATTGGCCGGTGGCCGATCGCGTCGTGAAGTTCGACCTGGGAACGGTGCAATGGGAGCGCACGCGCGCGCAGCTAGAGGGCGGATTGCAATGAAGGCATTCATGTTTGCCGGACAGGGCGCACAGCGCGTCGGCATGGGGCGCGAGCTGTTCCGGTCGTTTCCGCGCGAAGTCGCGCTGGCCGACGCCGTGCTCGGTTATTCGATCGAGGCGCTGTGCACCGAGGGGCCGGCCGAGCGGCTCGGCCAAACGCAATTCACCCAGCCGGCGCTGTACGTGGTGAGCGCGCTGGCCTACCTGCAGCGCAGCGCCGCCGAAGGCCGCCCCGATTACCTGCTGGGCCATAGCGTGGCCGAATATGTCGCGCTGTTCGCGGCCGGCGTGCTCGATTTCGAAACGGGCCTGCGGCTCGTCAAGCGGCGCGGCGAATTGATGGCGCAGGCGTCGGGCGGGGGCATGGCCGCCGTGCTGGGGCTGGACGCCGGGCAGGTCGAGGCGCTGCTGGCGCAACACGGCCTGCGCACGGTGCATGCGGCCAATTTCAACACGCCGCGCCAGATCGTCATCTCGGGCGAGCGCGACGCGATCGAACGCGCCGAGCCGCTGTTCATGGCCGGCGGCGCGAGCTATTACAAGGTGCTGCAGGTGAGCGGCGCGTTTCATACGCCGTTCATGGCCGAGGCGCAGCGCGCCTTCGGCGCATTCGCCGAAGGCGTGGTGTTCAACGCGCCGGCCGTGCCGGTCATCTCGAACGTCAGCGCGCGCCCGCACGCGAACGATCCGCAACGGATTCGCGAGGCCATGGTGCGGCAGATCGCGGCGCCCGTGCGCTGGTCGGACAGCGTGCGCTACTTGCTGGCCAAGGGCGTGGACGCGGCCGATTTCGAGGAGATCGGATCGCACGAGGTGGCGGTGGTCAAGCCGATGGTGATGCGGATCCGGAACGAGGCCGGGCCGCTCGACGCGGCGAGCCTCGCGCGCGAGGAAGCGGCGGCTGCGGCTACGGCTGCGGCTACGGCGCTGGCCGCGCGGCAGGCCGATGCGGCGCGGGAAGCGGCCCGGGCGGTGGAAATGCCGGCGGGTTTCGCTGCAACGGCTTCGGATCAGGCGACGGTATCGGCATCGGCTCCGGTATCGGCACCTGCTCCGGCATCAGCCCCTGCTCCGGCATCAGCCCCTGCTCCGGCATCAGCCCCAGCCCCCAGCATCGCCGGTTTCACCGCCGGCTCGCTCGGCTCGCGCGATTTCTGCGCGGATTTCGGGGTGCGCCATGCCTACCTGAGCGGCGGCATGTATCAGGGCATCGCCTCGGTCGACATGGTGGTGGCGATGGGCCAGGCCGGGCTGCTCGGCTTCTACGGCGTGGGCGGCATACCGATGCCGAAAGTGGAGGCGGCGATCGTCGAGATCCAGTCGCGGCTCGGGGCCGGCGCGCCCTACGGCGTCAACTTCATCGCCCACAGCAATTTCCCGCATCTCGAGGAGCAGCTCACCGATCTGCTGTTGCGTCACGGTGTGCGCGTGATCGAGGCGTCCGCGTTCATGGAGGTCACGCCGGCGCTGGTGCGGTATCGCGCCAAGGGCCTGAGCGCCGACGGCGGCCGCATCCGCGCGGCGAACCGCATCATCGCCAAGGTGTCGCGGCCCGACGTCGCGGAGCAGTTCGCGTCGCCCGCGCCCGAGCGCATGCTCGCCAAGCTGCTCGACAGCGGGGCGATCACCGCGCAGGAGGCGCAGTGGCTCCGGCAGGTGCCGATGGTCGACGCCCTGTGCGTCGAATCCGATTCGGGCGGCCATACCGATCAGGGCATGCCGTTCACGCTGCTGCCGGCCGTGCTCGGCGTGCGCGACGCCTGCCAGGCGCGCCTGCCGCGCTTCGGGCCGATCTACGTCGGCGCGGCGGGGGGCATCGGCACGCCCGCGGCGGCGGCGGCCGTGTTCGTGATGGGCGCCGATTTCATCCTGACCGGCTCGATCAATCAGTGCACGGTGGAAGCGGGCACCAGCGATCTGGTCAAGGACATGCTGCAGGAGATGCGCACCTACGACACCGAATACGCGCCGTCCGGCGAGATGTTCGAGCTCGGTTCGAAGGTGCAGGTGCTGAAGAAGGGCATCTTCTTCCCGGCGCGCGCCAGCAAGCTGGTCGCGCTGCACCGGCAGTACGGCGCGCTCGACGAGATCGACGACAAGACCCGCCAGCAGATCCAGGAGCGCTATTTCAAGCGCAGCTTCGAGACCGTGTTCGACGAGGTGCGCGCGGCCTATCCGGCCGCCGAGATCGAGCGCGCCGAACGCAATCCGAAATACCGCATGGCGCTGATCTTCAAGCGCTATTTCAAGGATGCGACGCGCTGGGCGCTGGCCGGCGACACGGCGCACAAGGTCGATTTCCAGATTCACTGCGGCCCGGCGCTCGGCGCCTTCAATCAGTGGGTGAGCGGCACCGCGCTCGATGCCTGGCGCGAGCGCCGCGTGGCCGCGCTCGCGGATCGCCTGATGGACGAAACGGCGACGTTGTTGAACCGGCGCTTTGCCGCCATGCGCAGTACGGGAGCATGAAGATGACGACATCGGGATTCGCCGCGACGCCGATCGCGATCATCGGCGTGGGCGTGCGCCTGCCGCAGGCCGATTCGCTCGACGCATTCTGGGCCCATCTGGCCGCGCAGCGTTCGCTGATCGGCGAAGTGCCGCCGCAGCGCTGGGACGCCGCGGCCTGGCGCGGCAATCCCGCCAAGGGCAACAAGACGGCGAGCATCTGGGGCGGCTTCGTCGAAGGCGCCGATTGCTTCGACGCGCCGTTCTTCAACATCTCGGCGCGCGAGGCGGCCTGGATGGATCCGCAGCAGCGCTTCGCGCTCGAACTGGCCTGGCACGCGATCGAGGACGCCGGCTACCGGGCGGGCCGTCTCGCGGGTTCGCGCACCGGCGTCTACATGGGCGTGTGCCATTGGGATTACGCCGAGCTGATCGAGAAGAACCTCGATCACGTCGACGCCTACACGCCCACCGGCATCGCGTTCTCGATCATCGCGAACCGGATCTCGCATTACTTCGACCTGCGCGGCCCGAGCATCGTCAACGACACGGCCTGCGCCGCCTCGCTGACCTCCGTCTACGAGGCCGTGCGCGCGCTGCAGTCCGGCGAATGCGAGCAGGCGCTCGCCGGCGGCGTCAACCTGATCTGGTCGCCGAATCATTTCGTGGCGTTCTCGAAGAACGGCATGCTGTCGCGCGACGGCAGCAGCAAGGCCTTCGACCAGCGCGCCGACGGCTACGTGCGCGGCGAGGGCGGCGCGATGCTGCTGCTCAAGCCGCTCGATCGCGCGCTGGCCGACGGCGATCCGGTGCATGCCGTGATCCGCGGCATCGGCGTGAATCACGGCGGGCGCACGAACGCGCTGACCGTGACCAACCCGCAGGCGCAGGCCGAACTGATCGCGCAGGTGTGCCGCGACGCGGGCGTGGGGCCGGACGAGATCGACTACATCGAGGCGCATGGCCCGGGCACGCCGCTCGGCGATCCGATCGAGATCGCCGGCCTCAAGCAGGCGTTCGGCGCGCTGCACGCCGAGCGCGGCACGGCGCCCGCGCCGGACAGTTGCGGCATCGGCTCCGTGAAGACCAACATCGGCCATCTCGAGGGCGCGGCCGGCGTGGCCGGGATCGTCAAGGTGCTGGCCGCGCTGCGGCACGGCGCGTTGCCCGGCAACGTCGGTTTCGAAGCGCTGAACGACCTGATCGATTTCTCCGGCAGCCCGTTCCGGATCCAGCGAGACACCGCGCCGTGGCCGCGCCGCGAGGACCGGACGCGGCGCGCGGGCGTCAGTTCGTTCGGCTTCGGCGGCAGCAATGCGCACGTCCTGCTCGAAGAGGCGGGCGCCGCGCCGGACGCGCTGCCCGCCGATGCGGGCGAGCTTTGGCACGTCGTGCCGTTGTCGGCGAAGGACGAGGCGCGGCTCGCCGAGAGCGCCGCGAACCTGCTGGCCTTCATCGAGACGCAGGCGCCGCGCGTGCCGTTGCGCGATCTCGCCCATACGTTGCAGACCGGCCGCGAGCCGATGGCGGCGCGCGCCGCATGGGCGGTGCGCGATTACGGCGCGCTGGGCGCGGCCTTGCGCGCGCTTCAGGCCGGCGAG
>NZ_JAAGPF010000011.1 GCF_017104645.1 Burkholderia sp. Ac-20379 | reverse complement strand
GGCCGCCGCCGTGGCCGCCACCACCGCCGCCGGTGCGGGGGCCGCCGCGACCGCCGCCGCCGGGGCGCGAACCGCCCATGTCGAGCTGGATCGTCGAGATCGCGCGTTTGTAGATGCCTTGCAAACCGACGGGCGTGCGCAGCATCACCAGGTACTGGTCGAACGACTCGATGCAGCCCGTCAGGCGAATGCCGTTGACGAGATAAATTTCTACGCGCTTGCGTTCTTTGCGCGCTGCGTTGATGAAGTCGTTTTGCGGATGGGATTCTGCAGGATTGGCCATTGAGAAGCGGCTTGAGCCGGCGTCAGATGAGGGTTTTGCTTGGATGCACCGCGCTATCTGGCGAAGCGCTTGAGCGGGATTCTACCCTGTTCAATTGAGATACGTGCGGGCGCGTTTGTGTCTAACCGTTACCCACTATAGACCTTGCGCTCGTCAAGTGCGATTTGGCCGAACGGCTGCGGCATACCGCTCGGGCAGGATAATGGCGGGGCGTGCGATGGTGGGATGGGATCGCGAGACGGCCCGACGGGCGGGATATTGGCCGTTTTGGCAGGGTGGGCGCGTCCAACTGTCGCGCCCTGCGGCCCGGGCCGCAGGCGCGCAAGGGCTATGCCACGGGCCGGGCTCAGTACTTGTAGTCGGGATTCTTCGGGTCGAACGCGCTGTCGTCGAAGTTTTTCGGCGCGATTTTCTCGAAAACGATCCTCTCGAAGAGCGTTCCGTCGTTGTCGTAGGATTCGACGGTGCGGAAATAGGGATGACGCAGATCGAGGCCGAGCGTCTCCTTCTTCGCGTAGAACTGCGGCCGGCCGGTTGGCGTCTCGTAAGTCAGCGCGACCACGCGCACGCCGTCGATCGTCTTCGCCTCCACGCGGGTCGGTCGGCTCACGCCGGCCGCCTCGTATTTCCTGCCCTCGCTCAGATACAGCCCCGTGATGTATTCCGTGCCGAGATCGCGGATCGTGTGATTCGACTGCGCGCGCGCCAGCGTGCCCGTCAGCGACGTCCATAATGGAATCTTGCCGAACAGCCCGCCCAGGTGGCCGTACATCTCGTCCTTGCGCTTGGTTTCGTCGTAGATCGCCTCCTGGCCCGAATGCGCGCCGTCGGGCAGCCACTTCGCGTAGATCCGCAGCGGCTCGCGTGTCATCTTGACGATCATGTGATCGGGCTTGCTCGCCCACGAACTGCCGATCCGCTCCTGGCGCGTCATCGTGAATTCGTACGACGGATAGCCGTTCGGGCCGGCGGCGATATAGGCCGGCACCGTCATCGGGTCGAGCGCCGTGAACAGCGCGGTGAGCGTGGCGTCGTCGAGCTTGTCGAGCGCGCCGTCGCGGGCCGCCGTTTTCAGCCACGCGGCCTGCTGCGCCACGGGCTGCTGGACGACCCGCGCCAGTTCGGGTGGCAGTGCGGCGGCGGCGGCGGGCGCCGCCTCCGATGCGGTTTGCGCGCCGGCCGGCACGGTGGCCATCGCGAAGGCGGCGGCAAGGGCAACGGACAACACGCAGGGCAGTGCGGCGCGGCGAATGCGGCGCAGGGGCGGGCTCGACGGCATGCGAATCTCCTCTGGTGGATGCGGGGCGCCGGCTCAGGGCTGCGCGGTCTGCTTGCGCTTCGCGAGTTCCTCGTCGCGCAGCGCGCGGCGCAGGATCTTGCCGACGTTGGTTTGCGGCAGTGCGTCGCGGAACTCGATCGCCTTCGGCATCTTGTAGCCGGTCAGGTTCTTGCGGCAGTGCGCGAGCACCTCGTCGACGGTCAGCGACGCATCGCGGCGCACCACGAACGCCTTGATCCGCTCGCCGTGCGAGGCGTCCGGCACGCCGATCGCCGCGGCCTCGCTGATGCCCGGATGCATCACCAGCACTTCCTCGATCTCGTTCGGATAGACGTTGAAGCCCGACACCAGAATCATGTCCTTCTTGCGATCGATGAGCCGCACGAAGCCGCGCTCGTCCATCACGCCGATGTCGCCCGTCGCGAGCCAGCCGTCGGCATCGAGCACCTTGGCCGTTTCGTCGGGGCGCTGCCAGTAGCCGCGCATCACCTGCGGGCCGCGCACGCACAGTTCGCCGGCCTCGCCGATGCCGGCCCAGGTACCGTCCTCGAGACGCATGCGCACCAGCGTCGACGGCGCCGGAATGCCGATCGAGCCGCTGAAATCGTGCATGTCGTTCAGATCGACCGGGTTCATCGTCACGATCGGCGAGCATTCGGTCAGCCCATAGCCCTCGACGATCGGGCAGCCCGTCACCTCCTTGAAGCGATCGGCCACGGCGCGCTGCATCGCCATCCCGCCGGCCATCGCGAGCTTGAGTTGCGAAAAATCGCGCGCGCGGAACTCGGCGTTGTCGAGGAAGGCGTTGTACAGCGTGTTGATGCCGGTGATGCCGGTGAAGGTTTCCTTGCGCAGGATCTTCATCATCATGGTGGTGTCGCGCGGGTTCGCGATCAGGATGTTGCGCCCGCCGAGGCCCATGAAGATCAGCGCGTTCACCGTCAGCGAATAGATGTGATACAGCGGCAGCGGCGTCAGCACGGTTTCGATGTCGCCCGACACCTGGTCGGCGATCCAGGCCTTCGCCTGCAGCAGGTTCGCGATCAGGTTGCCGTGCGTGAGCATCGCGCCCTTCGCGACGCCGGTGGTGCCGCCCGTGTATTGCAGGAACGCGAGATCCTCGCGCGTGAGCGGCACCGGCCTGGACGGCGCGGCGGCCCCTTTCGCGAGCGCCGCGCGCAGCCGCACCGCCTGCGGCAGGCGATAGGCCGGCACCAGCTTCTTGACGCGCTTGAGCACGAAATTGACGAGCCTGCCCTTGGTGTTGAAGCCGTCGCCGAGCAGGTCGCCGAGCGCGGTCACCACCACGTTGCGCACGCGCGTTTCGGGCAGCGCCTCTTCGAGCGTGTGCGCGAAGTTCTCGAACACGACGATCGTTTCCGCGCCGCTGTCCTTGAGCTGATGCGCGAGTTCGCGCGCCGTGTAGAGCGGATTGACGTTGACGACGATCGCGCCGGCCTTCAGTACCCCGAACAACGTGACCGGATACTGAAACGAGTTCGGCAGCATGATCGCGACGCGGTCGCCGGGCTTCACGCCGAGATCGCGCTGCAGGTAGGCGGCGAACGCGTCGGCCTTGCGTGCGAGCGCCGCGTAGGTCAGGCGCGAACCGGCGCTGATGTAGGCGACGCGATCGGCGAAACGCGTGGTGCATTCGTCGAAGTAATCGACGAGCGAGGCGTATTGCGTGAGGTCGATCTCGTGCGGCACGCCGCGCGGATACGAAGGAAACCAGATGCCGTCGGTGTTCGGCGCCGGCGTGCCGAGGTGGGCCGCAAGGGCGTTCATCGCATGTCTCCAGAGTCGTTGTAATCGGTATCGGCCGGGCAGCCGCCGGCCCGCGCGGGGTCGCGCGTGCTGCTGATGAAACGGAGCGGCGCGCGGCGCCGCGCGTCAGCGCGGGTGCCGCGCGTGAAGCTGGGAGCCGGCCGAGGCGCCGAACGGCCCCGCGGACAATTCGCCGCCGCCCGGGCCGAGGCTCATGCCGCGCTGCGCGTCGTCGAGCACCGCCGCGAAAATCGACATCTGCGACGCATCGGGCATCGGCGCCTTCAGCGCCGCGACGATCAGCGACGACAGCCGCGCGATCATCTGCACGTCGTTCATCGTGCGGCCCTGCGAGAAATCGTCGAGCAGGCTGTCGGTTTCGGCGCCGGCGAGCGCGCCGGACAGCGCGCCGATCGCGTAGTGCAGCCGCCAGCCGAGTTCGCTGCGCGGCAGTTGCGGCAGCGCGCGCTGGAATGCGTCGAAGAAGCGGCCCGCGACGCTCGCGTAGTGCGCGGCCAGGAAGTTGCGCACGAACGTCGACGGGTCGGTGTAGGCGCGGCCGATCAGCCGCAGGAACGCGCGGCCGCCGCGCTGCGGATCGCGCGACGCCTGCAGGGCCGGAATGAACATCGCGCCGAGCACGTGTTCGCAGGTGATCGCGGCGCCGAGCTGGGCCTCGAAGCGATCGAGAATGCGCAGCCGTTCGTCGTTGAGCTGATCGAGCCGGCGCGACAGCATCGCGTGGATCAGGGCTTCCTTGCTGCCGAAGTGATAATTGACCGCCGCGAGATTGACCGCGGCGCGCGATGTGATCTGACGCATCGACATCGCTTCGAAACCATGTTCGACGAACAGATCCTCTGCCGCGTCGAGTATGCGCGCCTTCGTGCCGCCGGCTTGCCGGCTGGCCTGACGAACCGCCATGTACGCCTCCCTTGATCGCTGTTTCGCATTACGAACGAACGATTCAAATCTCCAATTGAAACAAGCGTTTTTTCGTAACGATAAAAAGCGCGGAGGGATGTCGGCAAGCGTTGTGTGTGGGCAGATTCCTCTAGAGGCGATGTGCGGGTGCAGCATCGCCGCGCGGGAAGCGCGGTGCGTCGCGCTTCCCGCGATGATGCGCTGCGGGTGGAGCTAGTGGCTTGCCGCGGCCTGGGCGGCGCTCTGCGTCATGTCGATGCCGCGCCGTTCGCGGCTGAACAGGATCAGCACGGCGATCACCACGGCCACGATGCCGCCCACCAGCGCCAGCGCGTGGCCGTAGTTGTTGCCGTTGTCGATCGCGATCTGCGCCTGCATCGCGGCGTTGCCCGACGCGAGCAGGTTGCCGAGCTGATAGATGAAGCCGGGGAACGTCGCGCGAATTTCGTCGGGCGAGATTTCGTTCAGATGCACGGGGATCACGCCCCACGCGCCCTGTACCGAGATCTGCATCAGGAACGCGCCGGCCGCGAGCGCGAGCGGGCCGCTCGAGAACGCCCACAGCGGCAGCACCGGCAGCGCGATCAGCGCGGCGATGAAGATCGCGCGGCGGCGGCCGATCTTTTCGGAGATCGAACCGAACGCGAGGCCGCCGACGATCGCGCCGATGTTCAGCACGATCGTGATCCACGACACCGTGTGCGGATCGAAGTGATGCTGTTCGCGCAGGAACGTCGGGTAGAGATCCTGCGTGCCGTGCGAGAAGAAGTTGAACGCCGTCATCAGCACCACGGCGTACACCGACAGCTTCCAGTTCTGCTTGAGCGTGGCCACGAGGCTCGGGCGCGGGCGCTTCTCCATCTGCTTCCAGGCCGGCGATTCCGGCACCTGCGCGCGCACGTAGACGACCAGCAGCGCCGGCAGCACGCCGATCATGAACATGCCGCGCCAGCCGATGTACTGGTAGAACAGGCCGAACACGATCGAGGCCAGCAGATAGCCGCTCGGGTAGCCGGCCTGCAGCAGCCCGGACACGATGCCGCGCGATTTCGCCGGCACGGTTTCCATCGTCAGCGCGGAGCCGACGCCCCATTCGCCGCCCATCGCGATGCCGAACAGGGCGCGCAGCACGATCAGGGCCATCAGGCTCGGCGCGAAGCCGGAGGCCAGTTCGAGAAACGAATAACAGGCGATATTGATCATCAGCGTCGGACGGCGGCCGAAGCGATCGGCGATCCGGCCGAAAATCAGTGCGCCGAGCGGGCGCATGGCGAGCGTCAGCGTGATGGCGACAGCGACAGCCGGGATTTTCGTATTGAATTCCGCCGCGATATCTTTCAATACGAATACCATCAGAAAGAAATCGAATGCGTCGAGAGTCCAGCCGAGATATGCGGCGATCGTTACGTTTCTTTGTTCCCGGGTCCAACTCATGGGGCAGGCCTCCTTGGTCGTCAGCGCCATGGCTGTCGCGGCCGCCCGGCTGGCGCGGCGCGCGGACGGCTATTCAGTGTACGCTGGGGAATTGCGATCGCGTTCCGTTTTATTCCGCGCTACGGATTAATCCCTAGATAAATGAACGACTGAAATCCGAAGATCGCGGAATTGGAATGCTGAATGAAAGAAACGTATTGAAATCGAATGGATGTGATTTCGGTATTTGCAATGATTATTCGAAATTTCCGGATGGCGATTCACGATTGCTCACAATGCCGCGCGCACAAACGGCGCGTGCGGCGGTATCGTGGCGAGAATTCGTTATTGGAGACCGATCATGGCGCTGGGTACCGACGTTCATCTGATTCCCGCCAAACTCGACGCGCTGAAGCCGACCCAGATGACCGTCGGGTTTCGCGAGGTCGAGGCGAAGCGCAAGCACTGGCAGTCGCTCGGCAAGAAGGCGCGGCGCGACTCGCTCGAGCTGCACTGGTTCCCGGCCGTGCTCGGGCCGGGCAACGCGCTGTACATCGTAGATCACCATCACCTGGGCCGCGCGCTGCTCGAGGAGGACGTGCGCGACGTGAAGGCGATGCTGCTGAAGGATCTGTCCTGGCTCGACGACACGATCTTCTGGCGGATGATGGAGCACAACCAGTGGGTGCATCCGTTCGGCCCCGATGGCGCGCGTCATGGCTACGACCGCCTGCCGGGCGTGCTGACCGGGCTCAGCGACGATCCGTATCGCAGCCTCGCCGGCGAATTGCGCACGGCAGGCGGCTATGCGAAGGACATCACGCCGTTCAGCGAATTCCTGTGGGCCGACTATCTGCGCCCGAAGATCCCGGTGCAGCGGATCCGCAAGCATTTCGCGAAGGCGCTCGACGAAGCGCTCAAGCATGCGCACGCGCAGGACGCGCGCTATCTGCCGGGCTGGTCCGGCGTGTACACGCCGCGGGCCTGAGATGAGCGACGAGCGTCAGGTACCGTCGTCCCGGCCCGAGGCCGCGGCGAACCTTCCGGCCAATACGCCGTCGCCTGCGGTGCCCGAGGCGGCGCCGGGCGATGCGTCGCATTTCGCCTCGCTCGGCGCGCCGGCCATGCCGCGCGGCGAGCGGAGCTGGCGCGATGCGCTGGCCGGGCTGTCGATCGCCGGGCTGCTGATTCCGGAGGCGGTGGCGTATGCCGGGCTCGCGAATCTGCCGCCGCAGGCCGGGTTGATCGCGTTGCTGGTGGGGCTGGTGGTGTACGCGGCGCTCGGCAGCAGCCGGTTCGCGATCGTGTCGTCCACGTCGTCGTCGGCCGCGGTGCTGGCGGCCACCGTGTTGTCCGAAACCGGCGTGGCGCCGGCCGCGCAACTGGCGCTGGCTGCCGCGATGGTCGCCGCCACCGGCGTGCTGTTCCTGATCGCCGGCGCGGCCCGGCTCGGCGGCATGTCGGATTTCATCGCGCGGCCCGTGCTGCGCGGCTTCACGTTCGGCCTGGCGCTGACGATCGTCATCAAACAGTTGCCGAAGATCCTCGTCGTGCCCGTGCATCACAGCGATACGCCGCATGTCTTCATCGATCTGCTGCGCGGCTTGCCGCATGCGAATTTCGCCAGCGTGGTGCTCGGGGCGGTGGCACTGGTCGTGTTGTTCGCGCTCGGCAGCCGTTCGCGCGCGCCGGCCACGCTGATCGTGATCGTGCTGGGCATCGCGGCCGGCTACGGAATCGATTGGTCGGCGCACGGTATCGCCGTGGTCGGCCGCATCGATCTCGCGAACGTGACGTTCGGCCTGCCCGTGCTCGATCGCGCCGCATGGAGTCAAACGGTTGAGTTGGGCGTCGCGCTGATGCTGATCCTGTACGCCGAGTCGTACGGCTCGATCCGCAGCTTCGCGCTCAAGCACGGCGACACCGTGTCGCCGAATCGCGATCTCATGGCGCTGGGTTGCGCGAACCTGATCTCGGGGTTGTTGCACGGCATGCCGGTTGGCGCCGGCTATTCGGCCAGCTCCGCCAACGAGGCGGCCGGTGCGCAAAGCCGGCTGGCGGGCGCCTGCGCGGCCGTCGTGATCGGGCTGATCGTCTGGCTGCTGCTGCCGCAACTGGCGCGCACGCCCGAGCCGGTGCTGGCCGCGATCGTGATCTTCGCGGTCAGCCACTCGCTGCACCCGGCCGTGTTCCGGCCATATTGGCGCTGGCATCGCGATCGCCTGCTCGTGATCGCGGCGATTCTCGCGGTGCTCGTGCTCGGCGTGCTGAACGGTTTGCTTGCGTCGATTGCCGCGAGCCTGCTGCTGACCGTGCGCCGCCTGTCCGAGCCGAAGCTCAGCGAGTTGGGGCGCCTGCGCGACAGCCGCGATTTCGTCGACGTGGCGATCCACCCGGACGCCACGCGCGTGCCGGGCATGCTGATCGTGCGGCCGGAGGGGCTGTTGTTCTTCGCGAATGCCGAGCGCGTGCTGGGGCGGGTTCGTCAGCTTGCCGTTGCCTCGGGTGCGAAGGTGGTGGTGTTGAGTCTGGAGGAATCGCCGAATCTGGACGGCACGGCCATCGAGGCGTTGAAGACGTTCGCCGCCGAATGCGATGCGCGCGGCTGGCGGCTCATGCTGGTGCGATTGAAGCCGGACGTGCTGACCGTGTTGCGGCGAGCATGCGACGACGGTTTGCGGGAAGCGGCGCTTTCGGAGCTGAGCGTGGACGATGCAGTGGCCCGGCTCGGGTGAGCGGGGCGTTGCGTGGGCCGGATGAAGTTGGCCCGGAAATGAAAAAAGCCGGCACGAGGCCGGCTTTTTTAAAACTTGTGGTGCCCAGGAGAGGACTCGAACCTCCACGATGTTGCCACCGCTAGGACCTGAACCTAGTGCGTCTACCAATTCCGCCACC
This sequence comes from Burkholderia sp. Ac-20379, assembly GCF_017104645.1. Lineage (GTDB taxonomy): Bacteria > Pseudomonadota > Gammaproteobacteria > Burkholderiales > Burkholderiaceae > Burkholderia. The sequence goes on along the minus strand of NZ_JAAGPF010000011.1, from coordinate 42,941 downwards.
TGGGCACAAGTTGCTTCTGCATCAAGCAAGACCGCAATTATAAAGGGTCCGGCCACCCTGTCAACTCTTTTTTCGGGACAGAACTCATTGCTGTCATCGAATCATGCTTCACGCTGTTGCAGCCATCGGCGAGGAGGAGAGGACATGCTGCGCCATCCCGACGACGATGAAAAAAGCCGGCGCGAGGCCGGCTTTTCAAAACTTGTGGTGCCCAGGAGAGGACTCGAACCTCCACGATGTTGCCACCGCTAGGACCTGAACCTAGTGCGTCTACCAATTCCGCCACCTGGGCACAAGCTGCTTCTGCATCAAGCAAGAACGTAATTATAGCGTGCCAGAGCAGCGTGTCAACAGTTTTGTGCTGCGGGTTGGGGTGCGCGCTGCGGTACGATGGCGCGCAGGCTGTTCGCGCCATTGATCGCACACCGAATGGAGGACCGAATCATGAGCAACGCCCCGGCGCAGGATCGCCGCATTCTCGACCTGTTCGGCATTGCGCTGCCGATCGTCCAGGCGCCGATGGCGGGCGCGACCACGCCCGAGATGGTGATCGCCGTGAGCGAGGCGGGCGGGCTCGGTTCGCTACCGTGCGCGATGCTGTCGGTCGAGCAGACGACGGCGGCGCTGGAGCAGATTCGCGGCGCCACGCGCAAGCCGATCAACGTCAATTTCTTCGTGCATGCGGATCCTGCGCCGGACCCGGCCGGGAAGGCTGCCTGGCGGGCGGCGCTCGCGCGTTACTACGTCGAGCTCGGGCTCGATCCGGCCGCGCCGGCGCCGTCGTCGAATCGCGCGCCGTTCAATGCGGCTTACTGCGAGGTGGTCGAGACATATCGCCCGGAAGTCGTCAGCTTCCATTTCGGGCTGCCCGAACCGGGGCTGCTCGATCGCGTGAAGCGCACCGGCGCGCGCGTGATCGCATCGGCCACCACCGTCAAGGAGGCGCGCTGGCTGGCCGAGCGCGGCGTGGATGCGGTGATCGCGATGGGCTACGAGGCGGGCGGCCATCGCGGCAATTTCCTGTCGAGCGAGATGAGCACGCAGGTGGGCACGCTGGCGCTGGTGCCGCAGATCGTCGACGCCGTGCCGGTGCCCGTGATTGCGGCCGGCGGCATTGCGGACCCGCGCGGCGTGCGGGCCGCGTTCGCGCTCGGCGCCTCGGCGGCGCAGGTCGGCACGGCCTATCTGCTGACGCCCGAGGCCAAGGTCAGCGCGTTCCACCGCGATGCGCTGCGCACGGCCGGCGAGGACGAAACGGCGCTGACCAACCTGTTCACGGGGCGCCCGGCGCGCGGCATCGTCAACCGGTTGATGCGCGAGATGGGGCCGTTGTCCGAGCTGGCGCCGGCGTTTCCGACCGCGGGCGGCGCGCTGATGCCGTTGCGCGCCGTGACGGAAAAAACCGGATGCGCCGATTTCAGCAATATGTGGGCGGGGCAGGCGGCGCGGCTGGCGCGCGATATGTCGTCGGCGGCGCTGACGCGTTATCTTGCGGGTTTGGCGCATGCATGAGCGTGCATGGGGCTGCGGCGAAGCGAACGCGGCCCCGTCATGCCGGGGCGACCCGGTGGCCGGGTTGACGGTCGGCATGTGCGTCACGTAAGTTTCGATGACGGTTCATCGAAGCGTCGGTCGCGCCGCCGTGTGCCCGGCGCCCTCTCCGGGAGCTTTCATGGAACAGGCTGTTGAGCGCCGTCCGTTCAGGATCGCGAGGCGGGTTGCCGCCGTTGCCGCGACGGTCGCCGCCGTGGTGATCGCGATGCAGCTCGCGTCGAATTTCTCGGATCGTCACCAATTGGCAGCCGGTGCGTGCCAGCCTGGCTCGGTCGATTCGCAGCGTCAGGTGCTGGTCAATTACTTCAAGTCGAGCGGGGACGTGGACAAGACGTTCGAACTGTTGCCCGGCGCGATCTGGGACGAGCACAGCCAGATCTGGACGATCCTGCTGCGGCACACGGACAACGACGGCATGCGTGCAACCTATGTGGCGCGCATCACATGCGACGGGCATGCGGACTTGTCGGTGCTGAACGGGGAGAGTTGAGACGCGATGGGGCGATGCGCGCGGAAATGAAAAAAGCCGGCACGAGGCCGGCTTTTTTTAAAACTTGTGGTGCCCAGGAGAGGACTCGAACCTCCACGATGTTGCCACCGCTAGGACCTGAACCTAGTGCGTCTACCAATTCCGCCACCTGGGCACAAGCTGCTTCTGCATCAAGCAAGACCGCAATCATAGCAGGTCGATGCATCGTGTCAACAGCTTTTTGCATCGACGCGCGCGACGGCCGGCACATGGCCGATGCGCGGCGCGTTGCGATTAATTGGTGCCGTGTCGGGTGATAGAATGGCCCGCAACCTGGCGTCCGATCGTTCGAACCGGACAGGTAAGTCCACGCAACGAGAACAACCATCGACAAGCCCTTGAGCAAGTATCCGTATCCCATTCCGAGCCGTGAAGAAATTCTCGGCGTGCTGCGCACGAGCGATGCGCCGCTGGTCGCGAACGACATCGCCGAGGCGCTGTCGATCAAGCGCCAGGAGCGCGAGGGCTTCTTCCGGCGCGTCGCCGCCATGGAACGCGACGGCCAGATCCGGCTCGACAAGCACGGGCATTACCAACTCACCCATCCGTCGAATTTCGTGGCCGGCCGTGTGCAGGGCCATCGCGACGGCTATGGCTTCCTGATTCGCGACGACGGCCAGGACGATCTGTTCCTGCCGAGCGGCGAGATGCAGAAGGTCATGCACGGCGATCGCGTGCTGGCGCGCATCGTCGGTTACGACCGCCGCGGCCGCCCGGAAGGGCACGTGGTGGAAGTCACCGATCGCGCCAACAAGCGCGTGATCGGCCGTCTGCTGAACGAGAACGGCGCATTGATCGTCGCGCCCGAAGACAAGCGCATCGGCCACGACATCCTGATCACGCAGAACACCAAGAAGGCCAAGGTCGGCCAGGTGGTGGTGGTCGAGCTGACCGATTTCCCGAGCCGCCATTCCCAGCCGCTCGGTCGCGTGACCGAAGTGCTCGGCGATATCGACGATCCGGGCATGGAAATCGAGATCGCGGTGCGCAAGTACGGCGTGCCGCACGAATTCAGCCCGGCCGCGATGGCGGCCGCTGCGGCGCTGCCCGACAAGGTGCGTCCGATCGACCTGCGTTATCGCGTGGATCTGCGCGACGTGCCGCTCGTCACGATCGACGGTGAGGATGCGCGCGACTTCGACGACGCGGTGTACTGCGAGCCGATGAAGGTCGGCCGCGGCGACGGCTACCGCCTGATCGTCGCGATCGCCGACGTCTCCCATTACGTGAAGCCGGGCGAAGCGCTCGACGTCGATGCGCTTCAGCGCAGCACGTCGGTGTACTTCCCGCGCCGCGTGATTCCGATGCTGCCCGAGAAGCTGTCGAACGGCCTGTGTTCGCTGAACCCGGCGGTCGATCGCTGCACGCTGGTGTGCGACATGGTCGTCACGGCGCGCGGCGAGGTGAAGGGCTATCAGTTCTACCCGGCCGTGATCCACTCGGCGGCGCGCCTGACCTACACCGAGGTCGCGGCCGTGCTCGGCAACACCAAGGGGCCGGAGGCGGCGCGCCGCGCCGATCTGCTGCCGCATCTGCAGGATCTGTACGGCGTGTTCAAGGCGCTGTTCGCGGCGCGCCAGAAGCGCGGCGCGATCGATTTCGACACCACCGAGACCTACATCGTCTGCAATGCGCAGGGCAAGATCGAACAGATCCTGCCGCGTCAGCGCAACGACGCGCACAAGCTGATCGAGGAATGCATGCTGGCCGCGAACGTCTGCGCGGCCGATTTCATGAAGCGCCACAAGCAGCCGGGCCTGTACCGCATTCACGCGGGCCCGACGCCGGAGAAGCTCGAGAACCTGCGCTCGTTCCTGCGCGGCATGGGCCTCACGCTCGGCGGCGGCGAGAAACCGCACGCGAGCGATTACGCGGCGCTGATGGCGAAGATCCGCGAGCGGCCCGATGCGCAGATGCTGCAGCCGATGCTGCTGCGCTCGATGCAGCAGGCCGTCTACAGCCCCGACAACATCGGTCACTTCGGTCTGGCCTACGATGCCTACGCGCACTTCACGAGCCCGATCCGCCGTTATCCCGATCTGCTCACGCACCGCGCGATCTACGCGATCCTGTCGGGCCAGAAGTACCTGCCGAAGGCGCCGGACAGCGTCACGCTGAACACCGCCATCTCGCCGCGCGCCCGCGCGATGCAGAAGGAAGACGACACCGCCCGCAATCGCACGCGCAACCACGACGCGATCTGGGAAGAACTCGGCCTGCACTGCTCGGCGAACGAGCGGCGCGCCGACGAAGCCTCGCGCGACGTCGAAGCCTGGCTCAAGTGCTATTTCATGCGCGACAAGCTCGGCGAGGAATACGGCGGCATGGTCAACGGCGTGACGCCGTTCGGCATCTTCGTGCAGCTCGACACGCTGTTCATCGAAGGTCTCGTGCACGTGACCGAGCTCGGCTCGGATTACTTCCAGTACGACGAGATCAAGAACGAACTGCGCGGCGAGCGCACCGGCATTCGCTATCGCCTGTCGGATCGCGTGCGCGTGCAGGTCAGCCGCGTCGATCTCGATGCGCGCAAGATCGACTTCCGTCTGGTGCGCGACACGCCGGTGAAAACCGTGCGTGGGGCCGGCCCTGCGCCGGCCGGCGAGCGAGGCGGCGCACGCGTGCGTGCCATGCCGGGCATCACGAGCGACGACGATGCACCGCCGCCGTCGCGCCGTCAGAAGTCGGAGGCCGCAGCATCGGCGCCGGCCGCGAAGGAAGCGCATGGCCCGCGTGCCGCCGCCAAGAAGAAGGGCGGCGCACCGGCCAAATCGGCCGCCAAGAAGGCGCGCCCGCGCAAGAAATATTGATGCCGCGGCCGGCGTCGCAAGGCGCCGGCCCGTGCGTTCGATGCATTGAAGACGCCGCGTTGTCAGGCCGCCAGGCCCGTCACGCGGCGCTTGCGTTTTACCATTCCCGCGATGCGCACCGCGCGCCTCGCGTTTAGACGAAGGTTGGTCCAGTCATGTCACGTTTGAAGGTTCTCTACGGTTTTCACGCCGTCACCGCGCGCCTGCGCCACGACGCGTCGACGGTCGCCGAGGTGTTGTACGACCAGACCCGGCGCGATCGCCGGATGATCGATTTCCTGGCGAGCGCGAAAGAGGCCGGCGTGCGGCTGATCGCGGCCGACGAAACGCGCTTGTGGGGCCTCGCGCATACCGAGCGCCATCAGGGCGTGGTCGCGCGCGTCGAGGATCTGCCGCTCGCGCAGAACCTGGCCGAACTGCTCGACGGCATCCAGGGCCCGGCGCTGCTGCTGGTGCTCGACGGCGTGACCGATCCGCACAATCTCGGCGCGTGCCTGCGCGTGGCCGATGCGGCCGGCGCGCACGCCATCATCGCGCCGCGCGATCGCGCGGTGGGCCTGAACGCCACGGCGGCCAAGGTCGCCAGCGGCGCGGCCGATACCGTGCCGTACATCACTGTGACGAACCTCGCCCGCGCGCTGCGCGAGCTGAAGGACGCCGGCGTGTGGGTGATCGGCACCTCCGACGACGCCACGGCCAGCCTCTACGAAACCAAGCTGGAAGGCCCGGTCGCGCTGGTGATGGGCGCCGAAGGCGAGGGCATGCGCCGCCTCACGCGCGACACCTGCGACGACGTGATGAACATCCCGATGGCCGGCAGCGTCGAAAGCCTGAACGTGTCGGTGGCGAGCGGCGTGGTGCTGTACGAAGCCGTGCGCCAGCGTCGCGCGGCAGTGGCGAAGTAAGCGCGATGGGCGCGCGCGTGGCGCACCGTTGGGCCGGGATTGCGCGATGGGCGCGGCCCGCGCGTGCGCTCGCGCTCGGCGGCGCGGTCGCGCTGCTGGCCGCCTGCGCGTCGCCCACGCTCGTCGAGCGCGGCACCTACGTGGCCGATACGAGCCATCCCGCGCAGGGCGCCGATTCGCGCGTGCGTTTTCTCGTGATGCACTACACCGAATCGGACGACCGGCGCGCGCTGTTCGTGCTGACCCACAACGAGGTCAGCGCGCATTACCTGATCCCGAGCCAGCCGGCGCGCCGCAACGGCGAGCCGGTCGTGCTGCAGCTCGTGCCCGAAAGCCAGCGCGCCTGGCACGCGGGCGTCAGCGACTGGCAGGGCACCACCGAGCTCAACGCCGCGTCGATCGGCATCGAGATTGTCAATGCCGGGCCGCTCGATGCACCCGCCGACCGCACCTGGCAGCCGTACGCGCCCGATCAGGTCGAGGCGGTCGTGAAGCTCGCGAAGGACATCGTCACGCGTTACGGCATTCCGCCGACGCGCGTGGTCGGCCACAGCGATATCGCGCCGCAGCGCAAGATCGATCCGGGCCCGGCGTTCCCGTGGCTTGCGTTGTACCGCGCCGGCATCGGCGCGTGGCCCGACGACGCAACGGTCGCCGCGCGCCTCGCGGGCCGGGCACCCGGCGATCCGGCCGATGTGCGCGGGCTGCAACTGAAGCTCGCGCGCTACGGCTACGACGTGGCCACCGACGGCGTGCTCGACGCGCGCACGCGACGCGTGTTCGCGGCGTTCCAGATGCATTTCCGGCCGGCCGATTATTCGGGCAACCCGGATGCGCAGACGGATGCGATCGCGCAGGCCCTGCTCGACAAGTATTTCCCGGCCGCCGCACCTTCGGCCGCGCCGGTATCGGTACCCGAAGCGCCCTGATTCCGGCACGGCCGCACCCTGCCGGTGCACCGTCCGCCGATTGTCGCGCCGATGCCTCGCATGCCCCCGAAAATCGACGCCGTGCCGGACGACTCCGGTAGACTCGCGGGTTTCGCAATCAGCGCTTCAACCTCACCATGACCCAAGACGAACTCAAACGCCTCGTCGGCCAGGCGGCCGCCGATTACGTGCTCGCCAACGTGCCGGAAGGCGCCGTGATCGGCGTCGGCACCGGCTCGACCGCGAACTGCTTCATCGACGCACTGGCGGCGATCAAGGGCCGTTATCGCGGCGCGGTGTCCAGCTCGATCGCGACCACCCAGCGGCTCGAATCGCACGGCATTCGCGTGTTCGACCTGAACGAGATCGAAGGCCTGCAGGTGTACGTCGACGGCGCGGACGAGATCGATGCGAGCGGCGCGATGATCAAGGGCGGCGGCGGCGCGCTGACGCGCGAGAAGATCGTCGCGTCGGTGTCGGGCACGTTCGTGTGCATCGCCGACGCCAGCAAGCGCGTGGCCACGCTCGGCGCGTTCCCGCTGCCGGTGGAAGTGGTGCCGATGGCGCGCACCGCGATCGGCCGTCAACTGACGGCGCTCGGCGGCGTGCCGGTGCTGCGCGTCGCGAAGGACGGCTCGCCGTACCTGACCGACAACGGCAACGAGATCCTCGACGTCAAGGGTTTGTCGATCACCGACCCGCGCGGGCTTGAAGCCACCATCAATGGCTGGCCCGGCGTGGTCACGGTCGGCCTGTTCGCGCAACGCGGCGCCGATCTCTGCCTGCTGGGCGGTGCGACCGGCGTGGAGTCGATCGATTACCGCGCGCATTAAATAGGGATTTAAAACATTAAGGCCAATCGCAATTCAAAAAACCAACGAATTGCATCGGCCTTAATCGCCGCAAACGTTTTTCGTTCCAGACACATCGTCCGACGCGCTTTTCCAGGCCTGTCGGGCTTTTTTTTGCGATACGATGCGTTAAAGAAATAGTAAGAGGGAATACCCTCTCAGGTGTTTTCCAGATAGCGTTGCGACCGCGAACTCAGCAACGTATCGAACATAAGAACAATCGTTTCGCGAGTCGTTTTCAATCGAGAGAGCTGTAAAAGGGGCCAGGCCGGACTGCGGGGGCAGCACGCCAACACAGATATGTAGTAACGGGGAGGTCTCCTATGGAACAAGCAAAAGACAAAGACAGGTCGCTCGTCAGCAAGGTCATGGACGGGTTGGTGACGGGTATCGTGGAAGACAAATACGGCGGCATCCTGCCGCCGCAGGACGTGCTTTCCAAGGATTTCGACGTCAGCCGGACCGTGATGCGCGAAGCACTCTCGATGCTGCTCGCACGCGACATGCTCGACGTGCGGCCGAAGGTCGGCACGCGGGTGCGGCCGATGCGCGACTGGCGCATGATCGACGAGGACGTCGTGAACTGGCGCTTCCGCGCCAAGCCCGATCCGCAATTCATGCGCGACGTGCTCGAATTCCGCATGCTGATCGAGCCGCGTGCGGCCGGGCAGGCGGCCGAGCGCGCGAACGGCGCGGACATCGCCGGCATCCGCGAGGCGTTCGAGGCGTTCCGGTCGCTCGAACCGGGCGAGGCGGGCTACGACGAAGCCGACGAACGCCTCCATGCGCGGATCGTCCAGGCGAGCGGCAATCAGTTCTTCCAGCAGATGAGCGCGATCATCAGCGGCGCGCTGCGGCTCGTGCGCGAGCAGACGGCCGGCCGCGAAGGCGCGCCCGAGCGGCTGATCGAACTGCACGAGCGCGTCGTCGAGGCGATCGAGCAGCGCAACGGGCACGCCGCCGAAGCGGCCGCACGCGAGCTGATCGATCTGACCGACGAAGCGTCGAGCACGGCGCCGGAGCGCGCGGCGGGCTGATTCCGGTGTTCCCGACTCGGGCGCGCGAGGGACGACGGCGATGCGCCGGCGGCGGGCCGTTATCATGACAGTCCGCCGCCGGTTCGCCCGGCGTTGATTTCCCGTCGACTCCGCTCCCGATGAACGCTCCTTCCTCTTTTCCGATTCGTTTCGGCATCGTCGGTGCCGGCGCGATCGCGCGCCGCTTCGCGCAATCGCTGCCGCACGTCGCCGATGCGGCGCTGGCGCATGTCTGGGCGCGCCGCGCCGAGGCCGCCGCCGCATTCTGCGCGGCGCACGGCGGCACGCCGATCGACAGCTTCGAGGCGCTGTGCGCGTCGGACGTCGACGCCATCTACATCGCCACGCTCAACGACAGCCACGCGCAATACGCCTGCGCCGCGCTCGCCGCCGGCAAGGCCGTGCTGTGCGAGAAACCGGCCACCGTCAACGCGCGCGAACTGGACACGGTGCTGGCCGCCGCGAAGGCTGCCGGCCGGCTGTTCATGGAGGCGATGAAGCCGCCGTTCTATCCGCTCTACCGGCGCCTGCGCGAACATCTGGCGCAGGATCCGGTCGGCCCGATCCGGCTCGTGCGGGCCGGCGGCGCGTTCTCGACGGTGCCGGCCGATCACACCAGCTTCAGCTTCGAGACCGCCGGCGGCGCGTTGCTCGATATCGGCATCTACGAGATGTTCCTGGCGGTGGACTGGCTCGGCGCGCCGCTCGACGTGCAGACGCTCGGCCGTGTCGGCGCGACCGGCGTGGACACCTTCGCGAGCCTGAACAGCCGCCACGAACACGGCATCGCGCAACTGTTCTGCGGGCTCGATGTGATGGGGCGCGGCGATGCGCTGCTCGGCGCCGAGGGCGGCACCGTGACGATTCACGAGAACTGGTGGAATCCGCAGAAGGCGACGATCCGCTATTCGGACGGGCGCGTCGTCGAGCTCGACGCACCGTTTTCGGGCGGCGGCCTCAACTACGAAACGGCACACTTCTGCGCGTTGCTGCGCGACGGGCTGACCGAAAGCCCGGTGCTCACGCATGCGCACTCGCGCGGCATGATCGCGATGACCGATGCCGCGCGCGCGGCGCTCGGCGTGCGCTTCGCGGCGGACGAACGCTGAAGGCGGGGCGGCGGCAAAATGAAACGGGCGCGCAAGTCGCGCGCCCGTTGCGGGATGCATCGGCGGTTCACGCGCCGCTCGGGTCGGTCAATTGGTCAATCGGTCAGAACCGTCCCGGCAGCGCGAGCCGGCGTTCCCACCAGCGCTGCACCCATTCGAGGATCTGGCACAGCACCCAGTAGACGCCGGCGGCGGCCAGATAGAGCGGCAGCGGCTGATAGGTCGAGGCAATGATCTCCTGCGCGCTGCGCAGCAGTTCGGTCACCGTGATGACCGACACCAGCGAGGTGTCCTTGATCAGGCTGATCAGGCTGTTCGACAGGCTCGGCACGGCGATCCGCAGCGCCTGCGGGCCGATCACGTAGCGCAGCGTCTGGCCCCACGACAGGCCGAGGCTGTACGACGCCAGCCACTGGCCGTTCTCGATGCCGTTGATCGCACCGCGCATGCTTTCCGACATGTAGGCGGCCACGTTGGCCGACAGCGCGATCACGCCGGCCGGCGTCGGGTCGAGCGAGATGCCGAGGCTCGGCAGCCCGTAATAGATGACGAAGATCTGCACGAGCAGCGGCGTGCCGCGCATCAGGCTCACGTAGACGCGTGCGATCGCATTCAATGCGCGGTTGTGGGCGATGCCCATCAGCGCGAGCACCACGGCGGCGGCGAGGCCGAACACCATCGACAGGACGGCGAACTTGACGGTCAGGAGCGCGCCCTGGGCGAGCACGGGCAGCGAATCGACGAGCAGGGAAGTGATCGACATGGTGGGAAGCAGGTGAGGCAGGCGCGCCCGGAAGCATGACAAGGCGCCATCATAAACCGACGAAAACAAAGCGAAGGGCGGCACCGTCGCCGATGCCGCCCTTCGTCATGCCGCGTTCCGACTTACTTGATCGGCTTCGACACGTCGATGCCGAACCACTTGTCCGAGATCTTCGCGAACGTGCCGTCGGCTTCGAGCTGCGTCATCGCATCGTCGATCGCCTTGGCGAACTTCGGGTTGCCCTTCTTGAACGGGATGCCCGACGGTTCGGCCGAGCCGACCGTGGCGCCCGTGCGCAGCGGCAGCGGCGATGCCTTCAACAGGTAGGCGAGCATCAGGCGGTCGTTCAGCGCCGCGTCGAGACGGCCGGCGGCCAGATCGCGCAGGTACTCGGGCGCGCCCGGGTAGGTCTTCACGTCGATGCCCGGCACCGATTTCGCCATGTCCATGTAGTTGGTGCCCAGGCCGACGCCGAGCTTCTTGCCCTTCAGGTCGTCGAGCGACTTGAATTCGCGCGTGTCGTCCTTGCGCTGGATCAGCTGCGCGGCCGAGTACGTGTAGGCCGGCGAGAAGTCGAGCGCTTCCTTGCGCTTGTCGGTGATGCCGACCTGGTTGACGATCACGTCGAATTTGCCTGCCTGCAGGCCAGCGATGATGCCGCTCCACTCGGTCGTGACGAATTCCGGCTTCAGGCCCAGCTTGGCGGCCACGGCCTTGGCGATGTCGACGTCATAGCCGACCAGCTCGCCCGACGGCGCCTTCGAATTGAACGGAGGGAACGTGCCTTCCAGGCCGATGCGCAGCGTACCGCGCTGCTTGGCCTGGTCGAGGATGTCGGCCGCATGGGCGGACGCGGCAACCAGCGAGGCGCCGATCAGGCCGGCGCTCAGGAGCTTCTTCAGCGACACAATCTTCATTCTGTTCCCTGTATTGCCCGCAACGGGCGTTGACGATAGCGGCCATCATAGTAAAAACACAATTACTGGCCAACTATCGTTTGTTTATTTCTATATAACGGCGCCGCGTGCTCAGCCGCGGGCGATGGCCTTCACGCAATCGGCGACGAGCGGCGGGCCGCGATAGATGAAGCCCGTGTAGAGCTGCACCAGCGACGCGCCGGCCGCGAGTTTCGCACGCGCGTCCTCGCCCGAAAAGATGCCGCCAACCCCAATGATCGGCACCGCGCTGCCCAGTTCGGCGTGCAGCTTGCGCACCACCTCGGTGGAGGCGTCGAACACCGGGCGGCCCGACAGGCCGCCGGTTTCGTCGGCGTGCGGCATGCCCTGCACGGCGGCGCGCGACAGCGTGGTGTTGGTGGCGATCACGGCTTCGATGCGGTGGCGCAGCAGCAGCGCGGCGATTTCCTTGACCTGTTCGTCGTCGAGATCGGGCGCGATCTTCAGTGCGAGCGGCACGAGCTTGCCGTGCAGGTCGGCCAGGCGCGCCTGCTTGTCCTTCAGCGCGGCGAGCAGTGCGTCGAGCTCGTTGGTGCCCTGCAATTGGCGCAGGTTCTTGGTGTTCGGCGACGAGATGTTGATCGTCACGTAGCTGGCGAACGGGTAGACGCGCTCGAGGCAGTACAGGTAATCCTCGGCGGCGCGCTCGATCGGCGTGTCGGCGTTCTTGCCGATGTTCAGGCCCAGCACGCCGCGATAGCGCGCGGCCTGCACGTTCTTCACGAATTGATCGACGCCGTGGTTGTTGAAGCCCATCCGGTTGATCACCGCGTTCGCTTCCGGCAAGCGGAAGATGCGCGGGCGCGGGTTGCCCGGCTGCGCGCGCGGCGTGACCGTGCCCACCTCGATGAAGCCGAAGCCGAGCGCGGCCAGGCCGTCGATGCAGGCGCCGTCCTTGTCCAGCCCTGCCGCCAGCCCGACCGGATTGCGGAAGGTCAGGCCCATCACGGTGCGCGGCACGTCCGGCACGTTCGGCGCGAGCAGGCTCGCGAGGCCGGTGCGGCCGGCGGCGCCGAGCATGCGCAGCGTCAGGTGGTGGGCATCTTCGGCGTCCATCTTGAAGAGGGACGCGCGGGCGAGCGGATAAAGGGAGCTGAACACGGCGGGACGGGCGGGGCCGGAAAATTGATAACCCGGCATTTTAACCGAACCGGGAGCCCGGCCGGTCAGGAATGCAGGGCAGTGGCAGGGCGCGGGGCGGGCCGCTCGAGCGCCTTTGTGCGCCGCGGCCGACGCCGCCTCAGCGCGTGCCGCCGTGGCCGCCCGGCAGCGGTGCGCGGGCCAGCGCCGCGTCGACCGGCGGCAGATCGACGGTGGCCGGGTCGAGCGGCTTCCAGCGGCCGTCGATCAGGCCTTCGAGCGGCCGGAAGTTCGCCTTGTAGGCCATCTTCTGGCTTTCGCGGATCCAGTAGCCGAGATACACGTAGGGCAGCCTCAAGCTGCGTGCCTGCTCGATCTGCCAGAGGATGTTGTAGGTGCCGTAGCTCTTGTGCGCATCCTCGGGTTCGAAGAACGTGTACACCGAGGAGAGCCCGTCGCCGAGGATGTCGATCATGCTGATCATGCGCAGCGCACCCGGCTCGGGGGCGGCGTCCGGCGCGTCGGGGTTGGCCCGCGGCGCGTCGCGGAATTCGACGAGCCGCGAATTGATCCGGCTTTGCAGCAGGAACTGCTCGTATTGGTCGCGGCTGTCGCGATCCATGCCGCCGCCCGCGTGGCGCGCCGACTGGTAGCGCATGTACAGCGCGTAATGCTCCTCGTCGTAATGCAGCGGCGAAACCGACGCCACCAGCCCGCGATGGCGGTTCCACATCTTGCGCTGCGTGCGGTTCGGCGCGAACGCGTCCACCGGCACGCGCACCGGCACGCAGGCGCGGCAGCCGTCGCAATAGGGCCGATACGTGAACACGCCCGAGCGCCGGAAGCCGGCCTTGACGAGTTCGGTGTAGATGTCGGAATTGATCAGATGGCTGGGCGTCGCAACTTGCGAACGCGCCACGCGGCCATCGAGATAACTGCACGGGTACGGCGCCGTTGCATAGAACTGCAGGGCCGAAAGCGGTGAAAGCGGCAACTCGGTGGGATGAGTCATGGGCAGCTCTCGAGGCGGGAGGGTCGCGTCAGCGGGCCGGGCGGAAGCCGCCGGGCCGCGTGGCACGCCGAGCCGGGCCCGAACGGATCCCGCACGCCGGGCCGGTGCGGCGGCACACGACGCGCGTGCTGCGCGCGACGGCCGACGCCGGCTGCGGCGCATGCGAAGGGGAGATCGTCAGGGTGGGCATCGGATGTCTTGTCGATAGGGCCGGCCTTGGCGAGCGCCGGCCGGTCGGATGACGACAAAGGTAACATGAAAATTATCGCGTTGAGGAGTGCCACGCGATGGGCCGCGCATCAGCCGGCGGGCGCCGTCTCGGTCAGCCGGGCCAGCGCGTGCTTGTCGAAGCGCCACGGAATCGCGGCCTCGGCGGTGGCGCGCCGCACATGCGCGACGAAATCGCGGCGGCCGATTTCGCGGCCGCCGAGCGAGGCGAGATGCGCGGTGTTCTGCTGGCAGTCGATCATCGTCACGCCGTGCGCGCGCAGGTGCGCCACCAGCGTGGCCAGCGCGATCTTCGAGGCGTCGGTGGCCTTCGCGAACATCGATTCGCCGAAGAACATCGTGCCGAACGCCACGCCGTACAGGCCGCCCACGCGTTCGCCGTCGAGCCAGGTTTCGATGCTGTGCGCGTGGCCCGCGCGATGCAGCGCCGTGTAGGCGGCCACGATGTCGTCGGTGATCCAGGTGCCGCGCTGGCCGTCGCGCGGCGCCTGCGCGCAGGCGCGCATCACGGCGGGGAAATCGTGGTCGACGCGCACGTCCCAGCGCGCTTCGCGTTGCACGCGGCGCAGCGTCTTGCGGAACGTGGCGGAGACGCGGAATTCGTCCGGCGCGAGGATCATGCGCGGATCGGGGCTCCACCACAGCACGGGCTGGCCGTCGGAATACCAGGGGAAGATGCCGCGGTGATACGCGTCGGCGACGCGCTCGGGCAGCAGGTCGGCGCTGGCCGCGAGCAGGCCGGGTGCGCCGCTGGCCGGGCCGAGCGCCTGCTCGACGGGCGGAAACGGCGCCTCGGGCGCGAGCCAGGGAACCATGCGCGCGCTGTCAGCCGTTGCGCAGCGAGCGGTGGATGTCGCCGGTATGCACGCCGAACGAACCGGCTTCGCGGTCGGCGAAGAACAGGCGCAAGGTCTGGCTGACGGTGGTGAACGCGATGTCGTCCCAGGGGATGTCCGCCTCGTCGAACAGGCGGACTTCGAGGCTTTCCTCGCCGGCCTCGAATTCCGGGCCGCTCATGCGCGCGAGATAGAACAGGTGGACCTGATGCACATGCGGCACGTTCAGCAGCGTGAACAGGTTCTGCACTTCGACGCGCGCGCCGGCTTCTTCCAGCGTTTCGCGCGCGGCCGCTTCGGCGGTGGTTTCGCCCATCTCCATGAAGCCGGCCGGCAAGGTCCAGTAGCCGTGGCGCGGTTCGATCGCGCGGCGGCACAGCAGCACCTGATCGCCCCAGACGGGCACGGTGCCCACCACGTTGCGCGGATTCTGATAATGGATCGTGCCGCACTGGTCGCAGACGAAGCGTTCGCGGTTGTCGCCGGGAGGGATGCGCGCGATGACTTCGTGGCCGCAGACTGAGCAGAATTTCATAGGGATGGGGAGCGAAAGGGTGATGCGAGTGTATCACCGCATACGGCGATTCCAGAAAGGCGCAGGCGCGCTTTTGCCGCGCATCGCGTGGCAGGCGGCAGCGAGGCCGGGCGCTGCAATGGCGCTTGTGACAACGATAGCGGAGGCGGTGCGCGCGAGCATTTCCGGCGCTGGAAATGAAAATGGGCCACAAGCTCGAAGCGCTGTGACCCATCATCGATACGACTTGGTTGCGGGGATAGGATTTGAACCTATGACCTTCGGGTTATGAGCCCGACGAGCTGCCAGACTGCTCCACCCCGCGTCCGTCAGAAGAATTAAATTATAGGATGTTCCTGGAAACAGTGCAAGCGTTTTATCTGTCCCCGTCACAGCGCCGTGTGCGCGAGCCGCTGGGCTAGAATCTGTCGGCGGTTCCCGCCCTTTCATTCAACGCCCGTTTCGACGATCTATATGGATATCGCTCACGATCTGCAGTCGATCCTCGTTCAGGAGCACACGCTCGTCTTTCCGCAGTTCGACACGGCTCGCGCGTGGGCGCTCGGCACGCGGCTGCGGGACATGGCGCTCGCGCGTGGTCATGCCGTCGCGATCGAGATCGGCAGCTTCGGCCTGCCCGTGTTCTTCGCCGCGCTCGAGGGCGCGACGCCCGACAACGTTGCCTGGGTCGCGCGCAAGCGCCGCGCGGTCGAGCATTTTCGACGCAGTTCGTACGCGGTCGGCCTGCGCCTGAAGCAGGCCGGCACCACGCTGGCGGCCAAGCACGGCCTGCCCGATACCGAGTACGCCTCGCATGGCGGCGCGTTTCCGCTGACGGTGGCCGGCGCCGGTGTGATCGGCACGATCACGGTGTCGGGCCTGCCGCAGCGCCGCGATCATGAACTGGTGGTGGAGGCGCTCGCCGCCGAACTCGGCCACGACTACGCCGCGCTCGCGCTGGCAGGGGAGTAAACGACGATGAAATTGCCTGCTTTCGCCTGGCTCGCCATGTCCATTGTGGCCGAAGTGATCGGTACGTCCGCCTTGCGCGCCTCGGATGGATTCACGCGGCTGCTGCCGACGCTGATCGTGATCGTCGGCTACGGCTTTGCGTTCTATGGGTTGTCGCTGACCTTGAAGACGATGCCGGTCGGGATCGTGTATGCGATCTGGTCCGGCGCCGGCATCGTGCTGATCACGCTCGTTGCGATCGCGCTGTACGGGCAGGTGCCGGACTTGCCGGCCGTCATCGGCCTCGCGCTGATCATCGCGGGCGTGGTGGTGTTGAACCTGTTCTCGAAGATGCAGGCGCACTGAGCGCCGGCTTGCCGCGGGAAGAGCAGGGCGCGCGCCCGGTGCGCGCGCCGCGATCAATCGTCGTAATCGTCGTCGGACATGAACGCGCGCATGAACACCAGCGCGCCCCAGCCCCAGATCGCATTGGCCGCGAAGCCGATCGCGAGCGGCGAGAGCATGTTGCCGGCAGGCCAGATGCCGCGCAGCGGATCGATCACGAACACGCGCGCCACGGTCGGCACGATGCCGCCGAACACCAGCGCCTGCACCCACGGCGCGCGCCGCTCGGGCGACACGCGCAGCAGCCACGCCATCAACATCGCCCAGAACGCGCTGATCAGCGCATTGACGATGAACGTCGGCATGCCCGCGGGTGCGAACGGTTCGACCGAGAAACCGCCGATGCCGATCAGGCCCGCCGCATGCAGCAGCGCCAGCGTCGATTCGCGGAAGAACAGGGCGGCTAGGAAACCGGACAGGAACGGCAGGATGACTTTCTGCATCGGATCAGGCATGAGCGCGCACGGCGTGCGGCCACGCGCGCAAGGTAGGTCGGACTCGGGCCCGCCATTATAGAGGGGTGCGTCCGGCTTCGACCGTCCCCACATCGCGATATTCGCTACAGCAGCGCGTAAATCACGAAAGCGGAAAACCTAAGCTCAAAAAAATCGTTCCTAAACGAAGTGCCCCTCCCTAGACTGATTTCCCAGAGACGGTAGAACCCGTCCTCCCGCGCAATCGCGAGCTCGCCCGCCGCGCGGAGCGATCCGGCGAGCCTCATTCCCGGCAGACGATCCTGTTCGGCGCCCCGCATGCGCCGAGGGCCTCGCTTTGCCCGAAATTTTCGCAAGAACAGTCAGGCAGGAGCAGCAAATGAATGTGTTCTGGTTTATTCCGACGCACGGCGACAGCCGCTATCTCGGCACGTCCGACGGCGCGCGTGCGGCCGACTACGATTACTTCCGTCAGATCGCCACGTCGGCCGACACGCTCGGCTACGACGGCGTGCTGCTGCCGACCGGCCGCTCCTGCGAGGACGCCTGGGTGGTCGCATCGAGCCTGATTCCGGCCACCAAGCGCCTGAAGTTCCTGGTCGCGGTGCGCCCGGGCCTGTCGTCGCCGGCGCTGTCGGCGCGCATGGCCGCCACGTTCGACCGGATGTCGGAAGGGCGGCTGCTGATCAACGTGGTGACGGGCGGCGACATCGCCGAGCTCGAAGGCGACGGCGTGTTCGTCGACCACGACACGCGCTACGAAATCACCGACGAATTCCTGCACATCTGGCGCGACCTGCTCGCCAAATCGCACGACGGCAAGACGATCGATTTCGACGGCAAGCATCTGCAATCGAAGGGCGGCAAGCTGCTCTATCCGCCGGTGCAGACGCCGCACCCGCCGCTGTGGTTCGGCGGCTCGTCGCCGGCCGCGCACGCGATCGCGGCCGAGCATATCGACACCTACCTGACCTGGGGCGAACCGCCCGAGGCCGTCGCGAAGAAGATCGCGGACATCCGCGCCCGCGCCGAGGCGCGCGGCCGCAAGATCAAGTTCGGGATCCGCCTGCACGTGATCGTGCGCGAAACCGAGGAAGAGGCCTGGGCCGATGCCGACAAGCTGATCAGCCGCCTCGACGACGCCACGGTGGCGCGTGCGCAGCAGTCGTTCGCGAAGATGGATTCCGAAGGGCAGCGCCGGATGGCCGCGCTGCACGGCGGCAAGCGCGGCTCGCGCAAGGAGCTGGAGGTCTATCCGAACCTGTGGGCGGGCGTGGGCCTCGTGCGCGGCGGCGCAGGCACCGCGCTGGTCGGCAGCGCCGAGCAGGTGGCCGAACGGATGCGCGAATACGCCGCGCTCGGCATCGAAACCTTCATCCTGTCGGGCTATCCGCACCTGGAGGAGTCGTACCGCTTCGCCGAGCTGGTGTTCCCGCTGATCAAGGGCACCACCAACACGCGCCGCGCCGGCCCGTTGTCCGGCCCGTTCGGCGAGGTGATCGGCAATCACTACACGCCGCAGGCGAGCCAGAGCTGAGCGCGGAGGAATCGAGATGGCAACCCCGACTCTTCAGCGCGCAGGACGCGGCGTCGCACGCCGCGGCTGGCGCGCCATCGCGCCCTGGCTCGTGCCGCTCGGCCTCGTGATCGCATGGGAGCTGGCCGCGCGCGCCGGCGCGTTGTCCACGCGCGTGCTGCCCGAGCCGCTCGCCGTGGTGCGCGCGGCGTGGTCCCTGATCCAATCCGGCGACATGTGGGCGAACGTCAAGGTCAGCACCTGGCGCGCGCTGGTGGGCTTCGCGATCGGCGGCGGCGTGGGCCTCGTGCTCGGCCTGGCCACCGGCATCTCGAAGGCCGCCGAGGTGGCGCTCGATTCGACCATCCAGATGATCCGCAACATCCCCGCGCTGGCGATGATTCCGCTCGTGATCCTCTGGTTCGGCATCGACGAGAAGGCCAAGCTGTTCCTCGTATCGCTCGGCGTGTTCTTCCCGATCTACATCAACACCTATCACGGCATCCGCTCGGTCGACGCGAACCTGATCGAGATGGCCAAGAGCTACGGCGTGAAGGGCTTCGCGCTGTATCGCGACGTGATCCTGCCCGGCGCGCTGCCGTCGATCCTGGTGGGCGTGCGTTTCGCGCTCGGCCTGATGTGGGTGATGCTGATCGTGGCCGAGACGATCTCCGCGCAATCGGGCATCGGCTACATGACGATGAACGCCCGCGAATTCCTGCAAACCGACGTGGTGGTGGTCGGCATCCTGCTGTACGCGGTGCTCGGCAAGCTGGCCGACGTGCTCGCGAAGTGGCTCGAACGCGCGACGCTGCGCTGGCACCCCGCGTATCAACCGGGAGCGAAATCATGAATGCGTCCACGCTCAACAATCCTTACGGCCCGATCGCCGGCGCCGACATCGACGCCGAGCTCGCGCAGTCGCGCACCGAGGACGCCGCCCGCCAGGACGCGGCCGTGCTCGATCGCGACTCGGGCGGCCACGTCGTGCCGCTGACGCGGCGGCGCGAGGCCGGCGGGGCAGGCCACGGCGCGCCGCTCGCGCGCAGCGGCGATCACTCGGTCGAGCTGCGCAAGGTTGGCAAGCGCTACGGCGAGCGCGCCGTGCTCAGCGATTTCGATCTGTCGATCGAGCGCGGCAGCTTCGTGGCGATCGTCGGGCGCAGCGGTTGCGGCAAGTCCACGCTGCTGCGGCTGATCGCCGGGCTCGAGAAGCCGACCGACGGCACGCTGCTCAAGCGCAGCGAAACCGGCGAGGCGCTCGACACGCGGATCATGTATCAGGACGCGCGGCTGCTGCCGTGGAAGACCGTGCTGCAGAACGTGATGCTCGGCCTCGGCCGCCGCTCGCGCGAGGACGCGCGCGCCGTGCTCGACGAGGTTGGCCTGCTCGAGCGCGCCAACGACTGGCCCGCGCAACTGTCGGGCGGACAGCGTCAGCGCGTGGCGCTGGCCCGCGCGCTCGTGCATCGGCCGCAGCTGCTGCTGCTCGACGAGCCGCTCGGCGCGCTCGACGCGCTGACGCGTATCGAGATGCATGCGTTGATCGAACGCCTTTGGCGCGAGCATCGCTTTACCGCGCTGCTCGTGACGCACGACGTGCAGGAGGCGGTGGCGCTCGGCGACCGGATCCTGCTGATCGAATCCGGGAAGATCGCGCTCGACCAGACCGTGCCGCTCGACCGGCCGCGCGCACGCGCCTCGTCGTCGTTTGCCGCGCTCGAGGACCGCGTGCTGCAACGCGTGCTGAAGGGCGGCCCGGTGGTCGACGCGCCCGACGCGTTCGAGCAGCCTGCCCCCGCAACCCGTATCCGCTGGGCCGTCTGACGCTGCCCAGCCACCATCGACTGATATTTTCGGAGCCATACCAACATGAGCATCATCGCCATCAACGTACGCAACCAGTTCAAGGGCAAGGTCAAGGAAATCATCCGCGGGCCGGTGGTGTCGGAGGTCGACGTCGATACGCCGTTCGGCATCGTCACGTCGGTCATCACGACGCGCTCGGTCGACGAGCTGGAGCTGAAGGTTGGCGCGGAAGTGGT
This sequence comes from Burkholderia sp. Ac-20379, assembly GCF_017104645.1. Taxonomy (GTDB): domain Bacteria; phylum Pseudomonadota; class Gammaproteobacteria; order Burkholderiales; family Burkholderiaceae; genus Burkholderia. The sequence goes on along the minus strand of NZ_JAAGPF010000011.1, from coordinate 22,477 downwards.
CGCGCTGGTGAAATCCACCGAGGTGTCGATCGCGCGTCTCTGATGCCCGACCGGCGGGCCGCAACGGTGTGCGAAAAGGCGGGCAACGCGACAGCGTTGCCCGCCTTTTACGTTCTGAAGCAATCAATGACATTGGTTTTCATTTTTCAGTGCTAGGATCGGATTTCCTTCACCGCGGAGAGAGTCGATGGTCCCCGCACTCAGTCCCGATGCAATAGAAGCATTGAAGTGGGTCGACCGGTTCGGCGCCGGGCATCCGGTGCCGGCGCAGTTCGGAGCGCTGGTCGACGCGCTGCAGAATGACGGCTACGTGTATCAGAGCCGCCCGGGGCGCGCAGAACTGACCGAAGACGGCAGAACGGCGTTGCCTGAAGAGTTTGATTGATCGATTTGATCGGATTGCTTAGGGTCGGGAGGATGAAAATGGATACGATTTCGATTGGACACAGCCTCGATGCATATGTCGAGGAGTACAACGCTTATCGGCTCGAAGTGAAGACCGAGCAAGTAGGCGCCGGCGAAAAGGCCCATTACCGCGTGTTGTTCGGCGATGCCGAGGTGATCGGCTGGCGGCTCGTGCATGTCGACGGCGTGTGGCTCAGCGAGCGCAACGTGGTCGATCAGGTGATGTCGATGGCGCGCGGGGCGGTGGATCGCGAACTGCGGGGGGCCAGGGCGGCTTGATGGCGTTGCCCGCTTGCTGAGTTGAAACCGGGCCGGCTCGTTGGCGGGGCTGGTGTGGGAATGAAAGCCGTCGGGGCTGGCTCCGGCGGCTTTTGTGTTTGTGGGGCTCGGGCGGTACAGCGCAGGCCGCCTTATAATGTCGCCCTTGACCGATGTGCGGGCTCGAAACGCTTCGACCCTCCGCCGCATCCGTTCCGGCTGCACCGTGCCGCCGGCCCGCGCCCACATAACCATCAGAACGACGGTGCCGGCTGGGGCGCAACCCGAACTCACGATATTGATTCAGCAGGAAGATTCGATGAAAGCAACGCCCCGGCGCGTCACCGTCGCGCCGATGATGGACTGGACCGACCGCCATTGCCGGTCGCTGCACCGGTCGATTTCGCGCCACACCTGGCTCTACACGGAGATGGTCACGACCGGCGCGCTGATTCACGGCGACGTCGCGCGCCATCTCGCGTTCACGCCCGATGAGGCGCCCGTCGCGCTGCAACTGGGCGGCAGCGAACGCGACGATCTCGCGAAGTCGGCCAAGCTCGGCGAAACCTGGGGCTACGACGAAATCAACTTGAATTGCGGCTGCCCGTCCGAGCGCGTGCAGCGCGGTGCGTTCGGCGCCTGCCTGATGAACGAGCCGGCGCTCGTGGCCGACTGCGTGAAGGCGATGCGCGATGCGGTGTCGGTGCCGGTGACGGTCAAGCACCGGATCGGCGTCGACGCCGTGGAAGATTACGCGTTCGTGCGCGATTTCGTCGGCACGATCGCCGAGGCCGGCTGCGAGGTATTCATCGTGCACGCGCGCAACGCGATCCTGAAGGGCCTCTCGCCGAAGGAAAACCGCGAGATTCCGCCGCTCAAATACGATTACGCCTACCAGCTCAAGCGCGATTTCCCCGAGCTCGAAATCATCATCAATGGCGGCATCACGACGCTCGACGAAGTCGAAGCGCATCTTCAGCACGTCGATGGCGTGATGCTCGGCCGCGAGGCGTATCACAACCCGTATGTGCTGGCGGAGGTCGATGCGCGCTTCTATGGCGGCGCCGGCCCCGCGCCGACGCGCGAGGAGATCGAGGATCGGCTGATCGCCTATTGCGCCGACGAAATCGCGCGCGGCACCTACCTTGGCGCGATCGTGCGCCATGCGCTCGGGCTGTATCGCGGCGTGCACGGTGCGCGCGGCTGGCGGCGCGTGCTGTCGGACAGCAAGCGCCTCGCGCGCGGCGACGTCGCGACGATTTTTGCCGAGGCGCGCACCCATCTGACAGCCCCGGTCGAAAATTTTTAAAAAGGGGCTGGACAAGACGAAATCCTGTCCATATAATCTCGTTCTTCGCTGCTGAAACACAACGGCAACGAAGCAGGTGTAGGCAGTAACAACGGTGGCTGTAGCTCAGTTGGTAGAGTCCAGGATTGTGATTCCTGTTGTCGCGGGTTCGAGTCCCGTCAGCCACCCCAAGAATTCTGAGTAGTATCTAGCAGTTAAAAACGGCGCTGCCCCAAAAAGGCAGCGCCGTTTTTGCTTTTGAATTCCCAAATTGGGAATCACATGCCTTGCCGCTTTCCGTCGACGAAAGCCATCATCATGGTGACGCTCACGGCTGCATCGAGTCGCGTATCTCCGGCCACCATTACGCTGTCTAACGGCGCCGGCCTGCTTCATCCTCCACGGTGCGTCGACGGCGTGGTGCTCGCCGTACTGAACGTATGCCTGTCAAGGCGCTTCGAAGTTGGCGATGGCCTCTGCATCGCAGACAATGTGCGCGAGATTCCGGTGTGCAGGAATCATCAACAGCGCGTTGGCGTGAGCGGCAGCCACGTGACCGACCAAGGCAGAAATTGGCAAGGAGCATTTTGAAGCGGACAACCATACTCGCCGGTTTTGCGATCGCATCGGCATCTGTCGCCGCGCATGCTGAAAGTCTCGACACTATTTCAGGCCTTCACGACTACTATGCGCGGTATGCGGGCAGCATTCGCGGCGCGTATCCCATCCCCGTCATGGTTCGTCCACCGTGCCGTTTCGTTGGGATGGGCGCTGCCGACGATATGAACGAGAAAACTTTTTTCTCACTAGGGGGAGGCGATGCTTTCGGCGTCAAAACTGCGCCGTTTGATCGCGCGCGGATCCGGTTACCCGCCTGTTGATTCGGTGCGCCAGTTGTCTGGTCAAGCGGCCTTATGAATGATTGGCTGCCGAGGCCTGCAGCACCTCGAGTACCAGCAGGTGCATGTCGGCGTGGGGGCATGAGCGCCAGTAGCAGGGGAGGTCCGCCTGCCTCGGCGTATCGAAAAACGGCTGAATCATTTCTATCTCGAAATGCGCTGTACTTTTGAACAGCATATTTCGAGATGGGATTGAGGCATCAAGAAACAAAAGAAGGGTGGCGAATGAAAGCGAAGATCGATGAAATTGATGCCTGCCTCTTCGGAGGTGGTGTCTCGCTTGAGCGCTATTCGATCCAAGCCGACGTTATCAGCTACGTATCTAACGGACGAGCGTTTGACCTGCATTTTGGCGACGAAGCGCTCTACCGCGCCTGCCTTTCTCGTTTGGTGGAGCTAGGGGTGAGGGTGATCCCGGAGCCGTGATGCCGATTAAGGCTTGGGTCACGATCGATTTGGTATTTTCTCGGTGCGCTGGTTTTGACGACGTTTGCCGCGTCGTAATAAAAAGCCATGAGCGATTCCCTTTCAAATGGAGCAGGTGCGCAGCGCCAAACATCGAGACACAAGGCAACCCGCACCCGTCATTGAATGAACGTCGAGATAGTGCTCGACGATTCCAATATTCGTGCAAACGCACAAAAGACGGCCGGTTGCCGCATGCGCCAGCCAGCCGCATCTCAATGCGACGACACGAACATCGCATCCTCGAACGCCGCCGGAATCGCGAAACTCTCCCGCATTCGCCGCACCTCGGCCGCCGGCGTCAAACCGAACAGCCGCTTGAACTCCCGGCTGAACTGCGACGCGCTCGTATAGCCCACCGCATGGCTGGCCGCCTCGGCGGTCAGATCCTGGCGCACCATCAGCAACCGCGCCTGATGCAGGCGCGTCGATTTCAGATACTGCATCGGCGAAGCCTGCGTGATCGTCTTGAAGTGGCTGTGGAAGCTCGGCACGCTCATGCCGGCCGCGTCGGCGAGTTGCGTCACGTCGAGCGGCTGCGCGTAGCCGGCGTGGATCAGCCGCAGCGACCGGCCGATGCGGCCGAACTGCCCGCGCATCGCCAGCGCCTCGCGCATCGCGCCGCCTTGCGCGCCGGTCAGCACGCGGAAATACAGCTCGCGCAGCAGGCCCTGGCCGAGCACGGCCGCTTCGAGCGGCCGGTCGAGCGCTTCGAGCAGGCGCAGCACGGAGCCGGCCATGGCGTCGTCCATCGGCGTCGACATCATGCTTTGCGGCGCTTGCGCCGGGCTCGCGGTGCTTTCGCGGTCGATCTGCATGGCCAGTTCGGCGGCCAGCGTGAAATCGAGATGCAGATACAGCGCAAGCAGCGGCTGCGATGCGCTCGCCTCGGTCTCCATCGTGAACGGCACCGGCACCGACACGGCCAGGTAGTGATTCGCGTCGTACAGGTAGAGCTGGCCGCCGAAATAGCCGCGCTTGCTGCCCTGGCACACGATCACGATGCCCGGATCGTAGAGCACGGGCGTGCGCGACAGGGGCCGGTTCGAGCGCAGGATCCGTACGCTCGGCAGGGCGGTGAGGTTGTAGCCCTCGTCGGGCGCCAGCGCGTGGAGCAGGTCGAGCGTGCGCCGGCTTGCCGGCGGGGCCGCGGCCGCGTCATCGATACGTACGCTCCGCTTTGGATTCATAGTTTTAGGCAAGAAAATTACTGAAATTCGGCTTATTGAATCGAATTGCGGATACTACCATGCAGTCTCCAGTCACGATTCAGGAGTCCAGCAATGGCTAACGGAAAGATCCTGCTCATTACGGGCGTCAGCAGCGGTTTTGGTCGTGCGCTCGCGCAAGAGGCGCTGGCGGCGGGGCACACGGTGGTCGGCACGGTCCGCAGCGCCGAAGCGAAGCGCGATTTCGAGGCGCTGGCCGCGCACGGCGCGGTGGCGCGCCTGCTGGACGTGACCGATTTCGACGCGATCGGCGGCGTGGTGGCCGACATCGAAGCGACGGTCGGCCCGATCGACGTGCTCGTCAACAACGCCGGCTACGGCCACGAAGGCATCATGGAAGAGTCGCCGCTGTCGGATCTGCGCCGCCAGTTCGACGTCAACGTGTTCGGCGCGGTGGCGATGATGAAGGCGGTGCTGCCGTTCATGCGCGAACGCCGGCGCGGCCACATCCTGAACATCACGTCGATGGGCGGCTACATCACGATGCCGGGCATCACTTATTACTGCGGCAGCAAGTTCGCGCTGGAGGGTATTTCCGAGGCGCTCGGCAAGGAGGTCGAGCCGTTCGGCATCGCGGTGACGGCGGTGGCGCCGGGCTCGTTCCGCACCGATTGGGCGGGCCGCTCGATGGTGCGCACGCCGCGCTCGATCGCCGATTACGATGCGATCTTCGATCCGATCCGCGAGGCGCGCGAGCAGAAGAGCGGCAAGCAACTGGGCGATCCGCGCAAGGCGGCGCGCGCGATGCTCGAGGCGATCGCGTCCGCCGAGCCGCCGGCCCACCTGCTGCTTGGCAGCGATGCGCTGGGCCTGGTGCGCGGCAAGCTGGCGAGCCTGGAAAAGGAAATCGGCGCCTGGGAGGCCGTGACCGTCTCGACGGACGGCTGACGCCGGGCCGGCGCGCGGCGGCGGAGGTGTTGTTGCGCAAGTGTTGCTGCCGCCAGTGCAACGGTTGCCGGAATCGTGCCGCTTGTCGTACAATCGCGGGCGTTTTCCAGCACGTCGTCAGCAGTTGCCCAGCGCGGTCCCCATATTCAAATCTGCGGCGGCGAGCATTCAGGAAACCAGGTGAAGAACGGCCTTCCGTGTCTCACCGTCAAGAATTCAGAAGTGGGGTCTAGTTGCAGGCGGCGCCAACCGAAAGGTTGGCGCCGTTTTTGTTTTGGCGCCCATCATCGCTCGCAAGCCGAGGTGCCTAAATATTTTTTGGAAAAAGCCGAAAGTATTGGGGTTCGGTGCCGTTATTATTATCGGGACAGCTGACTTGCCTCGGCTGCCTTGAGTTTTGCCCGCTTCGCTGCCTGCGAAGCGGGCTTTTTTATTGCCGTGGCGAAACATGCCGAGCGATGCGGCGGTGGCGCGATGCGCCAGTGCCTCAGTGCGTCTCGCCCTGCGCCGCGGCCGGCCAGCCGGGGCCGGGCAGGGCTTCGATGTCGCGCGGATCGAGCGGCTCGCCGCATTCGGAGCACACCATCACCGGCCGCATCAACTTGCCGCAGCGCTTGTGCCGCAGCAGCACGGGCGGCCCGGCGCCGTCGTCCTTCCAGCGATCGCCCCAGGCGGTCAGGGCCAGCAGGATCGGGTGCAGGTCGCGGCCCTTGTCGGTCAGCCGGTATTCATGGCGCGGCGGATTCGCCTGATACGGCCGCTTCTCGAAGATACCGTCGTCCACCAGCCGCGCGAGCCGGTCCGCCAGCACATGGCGCGTCACGCCCAACTGCGCCTGGAACGCATCGAAGCGCCGGATGCCGAGAAACGCATTGCGCAGGATCAGCAGGGTCCAGCGGTCGCCGAGCACGGCGGCCGTGCGCGCGACCGAGCACGGCATCTCGCCCACGTCGTCCCATTTCATCGTCGGCCTCGCTGTTCAAAAAGTGGGTTCGATTATAGAACGCACATTCAAAACCACAATCCTCACGTTGACAGGCTCAAAATCGGTAAAGAATAATGCGTTCTGTTTTGGAACTAACAGAGTCGACCCGACGTTGTCCCGATCGCCAACCACGAGGAGCTTCCCGATGAACCCGCTCGATTTTTCCGGAATCGACCTGCTGCGCGCGGCCGCGGCGGGCGACGTACCCGCGCCTTCGATCACCGAAACCATGCCGATGCGGCTCGACGCCGTGGAGCTGGGCTACGTGCGGATGACGGCGCGTGCCGACGAGCGCCACCTGAACCCGCTGGGCGGCGTGCACGGCGGCTTCGCGGCGACGGTGCTCGATTCCGTGACGGGCTGCGCGGTGCATTCGATGCTCGATCGCGGCGTGGGCTACGGCACGGTGGATCTGCACGTGAAGATGCTGCGCCCGGTGCCGCGCGACGTCGAGCTGATCGCGGAAGGGCGCGTCACGCACCTGTCGCGCACGCTCGGCGTGGCCGAAGGCACGCTGAAGACGCCCGACGACAAGATCGTCGCGCAAGGCTCGGCCACCTGCTTCATCCAGCGGCCCGAGTAAGCGCCGCACCGCCGCGCCACGCGTGTGGCGCGGCGAGCCGTCGCGGCGCATTCCATTGGCTATACTTCGTGCGTCCCGCGGCGCTTCGTACCGGCCGCGTCCCCAGCGAACGGAGCCGCGATGCGCCTCGATGACGAAGCCGAAAGCCGGAATGTCGAAGACCGCCGCGGCGGGTTCGGCGGCGGCGGGCGCGGTGCGACGATCGGTATCGGCACGATCGTCGTCGCGCTGGCCGCCTCCTACTTTTTCGGTATCGATCCGCGCGTGATCCTGCAGGGCGCGGCCGTGCTGCAGGGCCAATCTGCGGGGCAGGACCGGACGGCGCCCGCGCCGGCCGCGAATGCACCCTCGCAGGCCAGCCAGAACGACCCGCGCGCCGTGTTCACGCGCCGGGTGCTCGGCAATATCGAGCGCACCTGGTCTCACATCTTCCCGACCCAGCTCAATCGCGACTATTCGCCGCCGACGCTCGTCATGTTCGAGCGTGCGACGCCCACCGCCTGCGGCACCGGCCAGACGGCCATGGGGCCGTTCTACTGCCCGGCCGACCGGAAGGTCTACATCGATCTCGCGTTCTACGACGAGTTGCGCCGCAAATTCGGCGCGGGCGGCGATTTCGCCCAGGCCTACGTGATCGCGCACGAGGTCGGTCACCACGTGCAGAAGCTGCTCGGCATTTCGGACAAAGTCGACGCGGCGCGCCAGCGCATGTCGGAGACGCAGGCGAACCGGCTGTCGGTGCGGCTCGAGCTGCAGGCCGATTGCTTCGCCGGCGTGTGGGCCTACAACGCGCAGCAGGCGAACCGGCAACTGATCGAGCCGGGCGAATTCGAGCAGGGCCTGAAGACGGCCGCCGCGATCGGCGACGACACGTTGCAGCGGCGCAGCCAAGGCTACGTGGTGCCCGATGCGTTCACGCACGGCACCAGCGAGCAGCGCGTCGCGTGGCTGCGGCGCGGCATGCAGCGCGGCGACGTGCGCGATTGCGATACGTTCGCGTCGCGCTGAACCGGCATGCGCCGCCCGCACGCATCCACCGGCGCCGCGCATCGTGCGCCGCCGCGGATCGCGGGATGCGAGGCTTGCGACACAGGCACGCCGTGCCGCCGAGCGTGTCTCGCATGCGATAATCCGGGCTTCGCCGCGCATCGGTTCACCGCGCGGCGGCCCCAAACAGGGCGCGCCGACCGAGCCCGCCTCCGAGGACTGCCAGCCCGCACGCCACGCTCGACATGAACACGACCCGTTCGACTTCTTCGTCTTCTTCGCCCGTGCTCGGCTGGGCGATATTCGCCGTGATCGCGATCGCCGGCCTGTTCTACGTGAAGTGGTCGCCGTATTACCATCGCGTGTTCGTCGCGGCCGAGCATCATTCGATCGGCCAGTCGATCCTGATGGGCACGGCGGCGCAGGCGCCGGGGCCGTCGTGGCAGGCGGCGCTCGATTACGCATGGGCGTACGGCAAGGCGATCTGGCAGGCGATGGTGCTCGGCCTGCTGCTCGGTTCGGCGCTTCAGGCGCTGCTGCCGGCCAGGACGATCGCGCGCGTGCTGGGCCGCACCGGCTTCGGCAGCGTCGTGGCCGGCGGCCTGCTGTCGCTGCCGGGCATGATGTGCACGTGCTGCGCGGCGCCGGTGGTGTCGGGCCTGCGTGCCCGTCAGGCGTCGCCGGGCGGCGCGGTGGCGTTCTGGCTCGGCAACACGGTGCTGAACCCGGCCACGCTGGTGTTCATGGGCTTCGTGCTCGGCTGGCAATGGACGGCGCTGCGCGTCGTGCTCGGCGTGGCGATGGTGTTCGGGATCGGCTACTGGCTGAACCGGATCGCCTCGGCCGGCGCCAGCCCCGTGGACGACGCCGCGCTGGCGCGGATCGCCGCCGGCCAGATGGCCGAAGGCAATCCGTTCGTGCGCTGGATGACGCTGCTGGCGCGCATGACGCTGCGGCTGATTCCCGAGTACATCGTGCTCGTGCTGCTGCTCGGCGCGGCGCGTGCGTGGCTGTTTCCGCACGTCGGTCCCGAGGTCGGTAACGCCGCGCTGTGGATCGTCGCCTTCGCCATCGCCGGGATGCTGTTCGTGATCCCGACCGCCGGCGAGGTGCCGATCGTGCAGGCGATGCTGGCGCTCGGCGTGGGCGTCGGGCCGGCGGCGGCGCTGCTGATGACGCTGCCGCCCGTGAGCGTGCCGTCGCTGGCGATGCTGTGGCGCTCGTTTCCGGCCCGCATGTTGGTGCTGATCGCCGCGCTGGTGGTCGGTTTCGGCATCGTGGCCGGCATCGCGGCGGTGGCGCTCGGTTTCTGAGCCCCCGCAGGGATTCACCCGAAGATTCGACCGCCGCCGCGACCTCGCGGCGGCATTCCCCGAAGCAATCAGGATTACGCATGAAGCAACAGAAGATTCATCCGAAACTCGAACAGGCGCTGACGCGCGGCGATCTGGCCATCCGTCAGGCGAACTCGGCACGTGCCACGGCGGTGCTCAATGCGCTCGGCAAGATGATCATCGAAGCATCGTCGACGATCGGCGTCGAGGCCAGCATCGATATCCCCCAGGGCGACCGCATTTACGATCCGGCCAACGGCCTGTGGCCGCAGCGCATGCGCGTGTCGTTCGATGGCCCGGTCGAGGACGCCGACGAGGAAGAACTGCGCTCGGTGTATCTGCTGGCCGACGATCCCGGCACGATGTTCCGCGTGGAATGGCACCGCGCCGACGGCAAGCAGGGGCGCCAGGAAGGCGGCCCGATCGCCACGGTGGCGTTCCTGACCGACGTGGAAATGCCGTGGGGCGACGACGACGCGTAAGCGTCGCCGGCGTGTCGCGCGACACGTTGTAACCGAACCGGCGCCTTGCCGGTTTCACGCCGTGCCGGCCCCGGCGCGGCGCATCGGCGCATGCCCGAGCTCGAACCCGAAGCCCGGCATGCGCCGCGTTGCGTTCAGCGCATCATGCGCCGGCGGAACAGCCAGGCCGACACCACGAACCCGCCCAGCGCATAGGCCGCCAGCACGCCGGCATGCATCGCGATGTCGGTGGCGGGCCGGCCGAGCATGGCCGGCCGGATCAGGTCGACGGCGTTGGCCAGCGGCAGCGCATAGGCCGCGTATTGCGCGACGGCCGGCAACTGCGTGACCGGGAAGAACACGCCCGAAAGCAGCAGCATCGGCGTGAGCGCCAGCGTCTGATAGAACATGAAGAAATCGTAGGACGGCGCGATCGCCGTGATCACCATCGCCAGGCTCGCGAACGCCAGCCCGGCCAGCGCGATCACCGGCAGCGCCGTCAGCAGCGACGGAAACGACGCATAGCCGAGCCCGCTCGCCACCACCACGATCGCGGTGCCCGACAGCATCGCCTTGCTGGCGGCCCAGATGATTTCCCCGAGCACGATGTCGCCGAGCGAGAGCGGCGTGTGCATGATCGCTTCCCAGGTGCGTTGCACCTGCATGCGCGAAAAGCCCGAATACATGGCCTCGAAGCTGGCCGACATCATCACGCTCGAACCGACCGTGCCGGCCGCCAGAAACGCGATGTACGACACACCGTCGACGTGCCCGAGCATCACGCCGAGGCCCAGGCCGAGCCCGAACAGATAGATCATCGGGTCGGCCAGGTTGCCGATCATCGAGGCGAGCGCGAGCTTCCTCCAGACCAGATAGTTGCGGCGCCAGACGGCGATCCAGTTGCGCCCGTTGGCGGGCAGGGCGATCGCGAAGCGGGCCGGCGCCGGGGCGTGCGCGTCGCGGGCGGGGGACGAGTGGCCGGTATCCATCGTTGGGTCAATCCTGCATGTCGCGGCCGGTCAGCCGCAGGAATACGTCTTCGAGGTTCGCGGGCCGGTGCAGATAGCGCAGTTCGGCGCGGCCCTTGAGCATGCGTGTCAGTGGCGCGGGATCGTCGGCATAGCAGAACAGCGTTTCGCCGCTGATTTCCGCGCGCGCGACATGGGGCGCGAGCTCGTCGCGCAGCGCGGCCGGATCGGGGCCGTAGATTTCCACGACGTCGCAGCCGATCTCGCTCTCGATCAGCGCCTGCGGCGCGCCCTCGGCGATCTTGCGGCCCGATTCCACTACGCAGAGCCGATCGCACAAGCGTTCGGCCTCTTCCATGAAGTGCGTGGTCAGCAGGATCGTCTTGCCGCGCGCGAGCAGCGAGCGCAGCCGCTCCCAGATCAGGTGGCGCGCCTGCGGATCGAGCCCGGTGGTGGGCTCGTCGAGCACCAGCACGTCGGGATCGTTGACGAGCGCGCGGGCCAGCGTGAGCCGCCGTTTCATGCCGCCCGACAGCTCGCCGACCTTCGCGTCGGCCTTGCTTTCGAGCTTGGCGAACTCGAGCAGCGACGGCGCCAGCTCGCGCGCCGCGCGCGCCGACAGCCCGAAGTAGCGGCTGAACACGAGCAGGTTCTCGCGCACGCTGAAATCGGGATCGAGATTGTCGAACTGCGGCACGACGCCGACGCGCAGCCGCGCATGCCGCGCCCGTGCGGGCACCGGCTCGTCGCACAGCCGGATCGCGCCGGAATCGGGGTAGGTCATGCCGAGCAGCATCCGCAGCGTGGTGGTCTTGCCCGCGCCGTTCGGCCCGAGCAGGCCGAAGCATTCGCCGCGCCGCACGTGAAACGACAGGCCGTCGACGACGCGTTTGTCGCCGAAGCTTTTTTTGACATCGTGAAATTCGATCGGAGCGGCGGACATGAGCGCGGAGGCGGGAGGTCGACGGAGGGACGGCACGAAGCGGCCATTCTAGTGCATCGCGTCCCGCTTTCGGTTCGCCGCGCGCGACCGGATCGTGCAAGCCTGCACCGCAATCCGGCATCGGTGGACGATTTTCATCTCCGCGTTTTCATCCCTTGCATCCGGAATTGCGGCGCACCATGATCGAAGCGTCGATCGATTCAGAGAAGGAGGCCATCATGTCGAGCTACCAGAAAATCCTGCTGTGTTACGACGGCACGCTGGAGGGCCGCAAAGCCCTGCGATGCGGTGCGGATCTTGCGCTTCAGTTGAAGGCGCAGACGCATCTGCTGTCGGTTGTCGACATGCGTTCGAGCATCGCGCAGAGCGCCGGCCTGCTGACCGACGTGGCCTGCGGGCGCTTCGAGGAAACGGCGCGCGAGATCCTCCAGGAAGGCGTGGACTGGCTGACCGAGCGCGGCGTGCAGGCCGAAGGCCATTTTGCGTTCGGTTACCCGATCGACGAAATCGCCAACCTCGCGAAGTCGCTCAATGTCGATCTCGTGGTGGTGGGGCATCGCTGCCGCAGCGGCCTGTCGCGTTGGTGGATGGGCGCGGGCAACACGCAACTGCTCGACCGCGTGTCGTGCAGCATTCTCGTGGCCTGCTCGTCGACCGACGAGCAGCGCGAGGAACGTGCGAAGGAACGCGAGGCCGCCGCCAGCCAGGCGGCGTGACACGGCGAACTTGCGGAAGTGAAGCCCGAGGCGGCGCGGTTGGCCGCCTCGACCCTGCCGTGTGGGCGGCGGCAGCCATCGATGCGCGGGGCGATCAGCGATGCAGATCGATCGCGCTCAGTTTCCATCCGAACAGGCCGCTACGACGGAAGATCGCCGCGTAGCGCGCATCGCCGACATCGCGCTGATATACCACCACGAATTCATTGACGCCCTGATAGGCGGCGCTCGTCGACGGCGCGGCATTGGCAACCGACGTGCCGCTGGACGGCGCCGCCGATGACGCCGGCGGTGCGGCCGACGGGGCGGGCACGGCGGACGAGGCAGGCGCTGGCGCCGCTTGATCGAGCGTGGGCGGATGCTCGCCCGGATCGCCACGCGGCGGCAGCCCGCTCAACAGCGCGGCCACGCCCTCCGGCGTGGCGTAGGCATCGACGAGCGGCCCGACCAAGGCCGAACCGATCATCGCGCCGAGCATGGCAAGCGGATTGTTGTGGCGCTGCGGATCGACGCGGCGCATCAGCTCGTCGGTCAGTTGCTGCTTGAGGCTCACGCGCAGCGCCGGGTAATCGACGTAGCGGCTGATTGTCTGCGCATCGCGCGTATCGACGGCCTTTTTCAGGCCGAGCAGCGCGACGTAGGGTGAGACGTACGCATACAGAACCGCGGGCAGGATCACCAAGCCGACCACGAGCCCGACGAGCGGCTTGACCCGGCCGCGGCGGGTTGAAGAAACGGGCACCTGGCCTCCATCGGGGCGTCGCACTGTATCCAGAGACGCCTCAAGCGGCCGAACGTTCCTCGGCGATGCAATCGTCGATCATGCGGCACACGGCATCGATCGAGCCGACCATGATCGTGCGCGACGCCCCGTGATAGACGCGCACCGGCGCACGCCGTGCCGGTTCCGCGTGATGCAGCCCCGCGTTCAGCGAAACGCGGGCGAAGGCCGGCAGGGCCGAGGGCAGCAGGGAAGCCGTCTCGCCCGCCCCGGAGGCGGCCGGTGCGCCGACGTCGGCCGCGAGCGGCGCACAGGGCGTGCGGCCGCGCAGATGACGCAGACGACCGAATTGACGGAAAGGCAGCAGACGAGCGAGGCGTTCCATGGCGTTTCTCCAGATCGGGGCAGCGTGGCGGGGCGGCGGGTATCAGAGTTCGCCGGACCGGATCAGGCCGACGGCAATCCCTTCGAGCGCAAACTCCGCGCTGCCGGCCTTCACGAAGATGTTTTCGTAATCGGGGTTCTCGGCGATCAGTTCGAGGCCCGTGGAATGGCGCTTCAGGCGCTTGACCGTGACGTCGTCGCCGAGCCGCGCGACGATGATCTGGCCGTCCTTCGCCTCGGTGCGCTTCTGCACGGCGAGCAGGTCGCCGTCGAGGATGCCGGCGTCGCGCATCGACAGGCCGCGCACCTTCAGCAGGTAATCGGGCTTGCTCGTGAACAGCGACGGATCGCACGCGTAGTGCTGCGAGATGTGTTCCTGCGCGAGGATCGGGCTACCTGCCGCGACGCGGCCGACCAGCGGCAGCGAAAGCTGCATGAGCGCCGCGTGGGGCAGCGTGAACTGATGGGGCGCATCGTCGAGGCCGAGCAGGCGGATGCCGCGCGACGCGCCGGCGGCCAGCTCGATCACGCCCTTGCGGGCCAGTGCCCGGAGGTGCTCCTCGGCTGCGTTCGGCGAGCTGAAGCCCAGCTCGGCCGCGATCTCCGCACGGGTGGGCGGGAAGCCGGAGCGCTCGATCGCGCGGCGGACCAGATCGAATACTTGCTGCTGACGTGCGGTGAGTTTGGTCATGATCAACTGTATGGATAGACAGTGATCTGTATTTTTATACAGTAGTTCGGGAATTTCAAGCGTTACTTGAAGTTCGTCGCTATGACGCCGGTTCCGACGCGATCGAAGGACGTTCGAACGCCGGTTTCCATGCCTCAACCGTCCGCCGGGCGGTCTTTACCACTTTTGCTTCTTAAAAAATGAAGAACGATTATTTTTAATGATGAAAGCTGTTCGCTAGACTGGCCCGACATTGCAAAAAACGATCCACGAACCTTTGGAGATCACCGGGATGGTCAAGCGCAACACGGGGCTGGCAGGCGGCGTCCGCCGTCTTATCGCAACACTGGCGGTCGGCGCGGCGGCGCTGGGCGGGGCCACCCACGCACTGGCGGACACGACGTTGCTGAACGTCTCGTACGATCCGACCCGCGAGCTGTATCAGGACATCAACCAGGCCTTCGGCAAGGAATGGAAGGCCAAGACGGGCGAAACCGTCACGTTCAAGCAGTCGCACGGCGGCTCGGGCGCGCAGGCGCGCTCGGTGCTCGACGGCCTGCAGGCCGACGTGGTCACGCTGGCGCTGGCCTGGGACATCGACGCGCTGGCCAACAAGGGGATCGTCGCGAAGGATTGGCAGAAGCGCCTGCCCGACAACGCCTCGCCGTACACCTCGACCATCGTGTTCCTGGTTCGCAAGGGCAACCCGAAGGGCATCAAGGATTGGGACGACCTGGTCAAGCCGGGCGTGTCGATCATCACGCCGAACCCGAAGACCTCGGGCGGCGCGCGCTGGAACTACCTGGCGGCCTGGGCCTACGCGCTGCACAAGCCGGGCGGCAACGAGCAGACGGCCAAGGAATTCGTCTCGAAGCTCTACAAGAATGCGGGCGTGCTCGATTCGGGCGCGCGCGGCGCGACCACCAGCTTCGTGCAGCGCGACATCGGCGACGTGCTGATCGCCTGGGAAAACGAGGCGTTCCTGTCGCTGAAGGAATTCGGTCCGGACAAGTTCCAGATCGTCGTGCCGTCGGTCAGCATCCTGGCCGAGCCGCCGGTGGCGGTGGTGGACAAGGTCGTCGACAAGAAGGGCGACCGCAAGCTGGCCGAGGCCTACCTGAACTTCCTGTACAGCAAGGAAGGCCAGGAAATCGCGGCGCGCAACTTCTACCGCCCGCGTTCGAAGGACGTGCCGGCCGAGCTGACCAAGCAGTTTCCGAAGCTGAAGCTGTACACGGTGGACGACACGTTCGGCGGCTGGACCAACGCGCAGAAGACGCACTTCGCCGACGGCGGCGTGTTCGACTCGATCTACAAACCGCAGTAACGCTTCCGGCGCGCAGCCGGACGCCGGCGGCGCGCTCCCGAGGGGGGCGCCGCCAGGCAGCAGGACACGAGGCGGCGCGGCAACCTACCGCACGCACCGCCCGATATAACGCAGCACCCAGCGCGGCCGCCCGGAAACCTCCCGGCGGCCGCGTCTCCCAAGTCAACCTAGGAAGCGCTTTCGCATGACGACGTACACCTTCCGCAAGCCGAGCGCATTGCCCGGCTTCGGCGTGACGCTCGGGATCACGGTGGCCTATTTGAGCCTCGTGGTGCTGATACCGCTCGCCTCCACGTTTCTGAAAACCGCCACGCTGACCTGGGACCAGTTCGTCGCGGCGACCACCTCGGCCCGCGTCGTGGCGTCCTACCGCCTGACGTTCCTCGCGGCGCTCGGCGGCGCGCTCATCAATGCCGTGTTCGGCTTCCTGGTGGCGTGGGTGCTGGTGCGCTATTCATTCCCGTTGAAACGGCTGGTGGACGCCATCGTCGACCTGCCGTTCGCGTTGCCCACCTCGGTGGCCGGCATCTCGCTGGCCGCCGTTTACGCGCAGAACGGCTGGGTCGGGCAATACCTGGTGCCGCTCGGCATCAAGGTGGCGTTCACGCCGCTCGGCGTGCTGGTCGCGCTGACCTTTATCGGCCTGCCGTTCGTGGTGCGCACGGTGCAGCCGGTGCTCGAGGATTTCGAGCGCGAGCAGGAAGAGGCCGCCGCCTGCCTTGGCGCGTCGCGCTGGCTGACGTTCCGTCGCGTGGTGCTGCCGGCCGTGCTGCCGGCGCTCCTGACCGGCTTCGCGCTCGCGTTCGCGCGCGCGCTCGGCGAATACGGCTCGGTGATCTTCATCGCCGGCAACGTGCCGATGAAGTCGGAAATCACCTCGCTGCTGATCATCACCAAGCTCGAACAGTACGACTACGCCGGCGCGACCGCGCTGGCCGTGGTGATGCTGGTGGTGTCGTTCGTGATGCTGTTCCTGATCAACACGCTGCAATGGGTTCTGCAACGCCGCACCAGCCGCGGCGCCAGCGGCCCGGCGCCGGCCGCGGCCACGGCCGCCACGGCGGGAGGTGCGCAATGAGCCGCCAGACCAATCCGGGTTCCGCGCTGGCCGCGGGCAACGTCGCGCCGCGCGCCGCCGCGCGCCGCCACGATCCGGTCAGCGAATCGCGCGTCACGCGCTGGGTGCTGACCGGCATCGCGCTGCTGTTCCTGGCCGGCTTCCTGGTGGTGCCGCTCGCCGCGGTGTTCGCGCAGGCGCTGGCCAAGGGCATCGGCTTCTACTTCGAATCGCTGGCCGATCCCGACGCATGGTCGGCGATCGTGCTGACCGTGACGGTGGCCGCGATCGCGGTGCCGCTGAACCTCGTGTTCGGGGTGTGCGCGTCGTGGGCGATCGCCAAGTTCGAGTTCCGCGGCAAGGCGTTCCTGACCACGCTGATCGACCTGCCGTTCTCGGTGTCGCCGGTGATCTCGGGCCTCGTGTACGTGCTGATGTTCGGCGCGCAGGGGTGGCTCGGGCCGTGGCTCGAGGCGCACGACGTGCAGATCATCTTCGCGGTGCCGGGCATCGTGATGGCGACCATCTTCGTGACGTTCCCGTTCGTCGCGCGCGAGCTGATTCCGCTGATGCAGGCGCAGGGCAACGACGAGGAAGAGGCCGCCCGCGTGCTGGGCGCGTCGGGCTGGCAGATCTTCCGCCGCGTGACGCTGCCGAACGTGCGCTGGGGCCTGCTGTACGGCGTGATTCTGTGCAACGCGCGGGCGATGGGCGAATTCGGTGCCGTTTCGGTGGTGTCGGGCCATATCCGCGGCCAGACCGACACGATGCCGCTGCACGTCGAGATTCTCTACAACGAATACAACTTTTCGGCCGCGTTCGCGGTGGCATCGGTGCTGGCGCTGCTCGCGCTCGTGACGCTGGCGCTCAAGCTGCTCGCCGAACGCCGGATGTCGGCCGAACTCGCGAATGCGCGCGCCGCCGCCGCATCGCACTCCTGAAGGGGCACACGAAATGGGTATCACCGTACGCAATCTGCACAAGCAATTCGGCGACTTCAAGGCGCTCGACGACGTTTCGCTCGATTTCCCGCCCGGCGAACTGGTGGCGCTGCTCGGGCCGTCGGGCTGCGGCAAGACCACGCTGCTGCGCGTGATCGCGGGCCTCGAGCACGCGGACGCGGGCCAGGTCGTGCTGCAGGGCCAGGACGTGGCCGACGTGGGGGCGCGCGAGCGCCAGGTCGGCTTCGTGTTCCAGCATTACGCGCTGTTCCGCCACATGACGGTGTTCGAGAACGTGGCGTTCGGCCTGCGCGTGAAGCCGCGCAACGAGCGCCCGTCGGAGGCCGTGATCCGCGAGAAGGTGCATGAGCTGCTCAAGCTCGTGCAGCTCGACTGGCTCGCGCCGCGTTACCCGTCCGAGCTGTCGGGCGGCCAGCGCCAGCGCATCGCGCTGGCCCGCGCGCTGGCCGTGGAGCCGAAGGTGCTGCTGCTCGACGAGCCGTTCGGCGCGCTCGACGCGAAGGTCCGCAAGGAGCTGCGCAGCTGGCTGCGCCGCCTGCACGACGATCTGCACATCTCGACGATCTTCGTCACGCACGATCAGGAAGAGGCGCTCGAAGTGGCCGACCGGATCGTGGTGCTGAACCGCGGCCATGTCGAACAGGTCGGCAGCCCGCAGGATGTGTACGATCATCCGCAAAGCGCGTTCGTCTACGAATTCCTCGGCGCGGCCAACAAGCTCGACGGCACGGTGCACGGCGACGGCTTCGTGGCCGACGGCGCGGCCGGCCCGATCGCGGTGGATGCCGATTTCGCCGGCCGTGCGCACGCCTACGTGCGTCCGCACGATCTGCAGATCGTCGGGCGCACCGATGCGCGCTCGGACGGCATCGCCGTGGACGTGCGGCGCGTCGTGCCGCTCGGCGGCGCGGTGCGCATCGAGCTCGAACCGCGCTCGGGCGGCACGCTGCTCGAGGCCGAACTCGATCGCGACACCTGGCGCGCGCTGGCGCTCGGCGTCGGCGACGGCGCGCTGGCGGTGCCGCGCCACGCGCGCGTGTTTCCGGCTCGCTGAGCCGGCAGGCAGCATCAATAGCGGCAAGGCGGCCGTGTTCGGGCCGCCGCTCGGCTTTTCATCGATAACGACAACGCCCACGAGAGGCTGACCCATGAATTTCCAGCAATTGCGCTTCGTCCGTGAAGCGGTACGCCAGAACATGAACCTGACCGAGGTGGCGAACGTGCTGTACACGTCGCAATCGGGCGTCTCCAAGCAGATCAAGGATCTCGAGGACGAACTCGGCGTGGACATCTTCATTCGCCGCGGCAAGCGCCTGACCGGCCTCACCGAGCCGGGCAAGGCCGTGCATCAGCTGATCGAGCGCATGCTGCTCGACGCCGAGAACCTGCGCCGCGTGGCGCGCCAGTACGCCGATCAGGACAGCGGCCACCTGGTGGTGGCGACCACCCACACGCAGGCGCGCTACGCGCTGCCGAAGGTGATCCGCCAGTTCACCGACGTGTTCCCGAAGGTGCATCTGGCGCTGCGCCAGGGCAGCCCGCAGCAGATCGCGCAGATGATCCTGAGCGGCGAGGCCGACATCGGCATCTCGACCGAGGCGCTCGATCGCTATCCGGACATCGTGACGTTCCCGTGCTATTCGTGGCACCACATCGTGGTCGTGCCGAAGGATCACCCGCTGGTGGGCCGCGCGAACCTCACGCTGGAAGAGATCGCCGAATATCCGATCATCACCTACGACCAGGATTTCACGGGCCGCTCGCATATCGACCAGGCGTTCGCGAAGGCCGGCGCGGTGCCCGACGTGGTGCTGACCGCGATCGACGCGGACGTGATCAAGACCTACGTCGAACTGGGCATGGGCATCGGCGTGGTGGCGGCGATGGCCTACGATGCGCAGCGCGACATCAACCTCGTCGCGCTCGACACCGAGCACCTGTTCGAGGCCAGCACCACGCGCGTGGGCCTGCGCAAGGGCGCGTTCCTGCGCTCGTACGCCTACAAGCTGCTGGAAATGTTCGCGCCGCACCTGACCGAAGCCGAGGTCGCCGCGCAACTGAAGGAAACCGCCGTCTGATCGCCGGCGCCGGGCGGCCCCGCAAGGGGGCTGCCGCCTCGTGCATCGCCCACACCGCCGCGCCGTCGTCACGACCGCGCGGCGGTGTGTTTTTGCGGCGCGGCATACGATCCGCGCTTCCCGGAATCAGGGCAACACCTTGTTGCGCGACGTCCGGCGAACGTCCAGCATAGGCGCTTCCCGGTACCAACAAAAAAGGAACGGGAGGCGCGCACCGCATGTTTCGGGTCAGGCAATCGAACGACCCGGCGGTACCGATGTCCTCGTTCCCGTCGCTGCAGGCTCCGTTTTCGATCGCAGTCCGTATCGACTCGGCAAACGTTTGCTCAACATGAAAACCACACCTTGGGCGCCGGGCCCAGACCTGTGAGGAGAGTTCGCATGGATTTCCAGATTCGCCGCCGTGTCCTGGTCGCCGCGCTTGCCGGCGCCGCCGTTGCCGTCGCGCCGCTCGGCGCCTACGCGCAGTCGGCCCACAAGCCGAAGGTCGCGCTCGTCATGAAGTCGCTCGCCAACGAGTTCTTCCTGACCATGGAAACCGGCGCGAAGGCGTACCAGCAGCACAACCCGGCGATGTTCGACCTCGTCACCAACGGCATCAAGGACGAAACCGACACCGCGAACCAGATCCGCATCGTCGAGCAGATGATCGTCTCGAAGGTCGACGCGATCGTGCTCGCGCCGGCCGATTCGAAGGCGCTGGTGCCGGTCGTCAAGAAGGCGGTGGACGCCGGCATCATCGTCATCAACATCGACAACCGGCTCGATCCGGACGTGCTGAAGTCGAAGAACCTCAACGTGCCGTTCGTCGGCCCGGACAACCGCAAGGGCGCGCGCAAGATCGGCGACTTCCTGGCCAAGCGGCTGAAGGCCGGCGACGAGGTGGGCATCCTCGAAGGCGTGTCGACCACCACCAACGCGCAGCAGCGCACGGCCGGCTTCCAGGACGCGATGAAGGCGGTGGGCGCCAAGGTGGTGTCGGTGCAGTCGGGCGAATGGGAAATCGACAAGGGCAACGCGGTGGCCTCGGCCATGCTCAACGAATATCCGAACCTGAAGGCGCTGCTGTGCGGCAACGACAGCATGGCGATCGGCGCCGTGTCGGCCGTGCGCGCGGCCGGCAAGGCGGGCAAGGTGCTGGTGGTCGGCTACGACAACATCAATGCGATCAAGCCGATGCTGCAGGACGGCCGCGTGCTCGCCACGGCCGATCAATACGCCGCCAAGCAGGCCGTGTTCGGCATCGACACCGCGCTGAAGGCGATCGCCGAGCACAAGAAGCAGGCGGACTTGTCGGGCGTGGTCGAAACCCCGGTCGACCTGATCGTCAAGAAGTAAGGGCCGCGCATGGCGACGATTCCCTCCGCCGCGTCCGCGCGGGGCGGGCCGGTGCTCGCAGTCTCGGGCGTCGGCAAGACCTACGCGGAGCCGGTGCTGGCCGACGTCTCGCTCACGCTGAACGCCGGCGAGGCGCTGGCGCTGACGGGCGAGAACGGCGCGGGCAAGAGCACGCTGTCGAAGATCGTCGGCGGGCTGGTGACGCCGACGGCCGGCACGCTGCGGCTGGCCGGTGCGGCGTTCGCGCCCGCCAGCCGGTCGGAGGCCGAGGCGGCCGGCGTGCGCATGGTGATGCAGGAGCTGAACCTGCTGCCCACGCTCACGGTGGCCGAAAACCTGTTCCTGAACCGTCTGCCGCGCCGCTTCGGCGTGATCGACCGGCGCCGGCTGCGTGCCGACGCGCACGAGGCGATGGCGCGCGTCGGGCTCGACGCGATCGATCCCGACACGCCCGTCGGCGCGCTCGGCATCGGCCATCAGCAGATGGTCGAGATCGCGCGCAATCTGATCGGCGATTGCCGCGTGCTGATTCTCGACGAACCCACCGCCATGCTGACCGCGCGCGAGGTCGAGCTGCTGTTCGCGCAGATCGACCGGCTCAAGGCGCAGGGCGTGGCGCTCGTCTACATCTCGCATCGGCTGGAAGAGCTGGCGCGCGTGGCCGAACGCGTGGCGGTGCTGCGCGACGGCCGGCTCGTGCATGCCGGGCCGATGGGCGAGGTGTCGACCGAGCGGCTCGTTGCGCTGATGGCCGGGCGCGAGGTGGGCGAGCACATCGATCTCGGCGAGCGCCGGATCGGTGCACCGCGCCTGGCCGTTCGCGGGATGGCGCGCGGCAATGCGGTGCGCGACGTGTCGTTCGAGGTGCGCGCCGGCGAGATTTTCGGCATCTCGGGGCTGATCGGCGCGGGGCGCACCGAGCTGCTGCGGCTGATTTACGGCGCGGACCGCGCCGACGCCGGCACGGTGTCGCTCGCCGCGGCGGACGGCAGCCTGCAAGCGGTGCGGATCGCCTCGCCGTCGGACGCGGTGCGCCACGGCATCGCGCTGATCACCGAGGATCGCAAGGGCGAGGGGCTGCTGCTGTCGCAGCCGATCGCGGCCAACGTGTCGCTCGGCCAGCTTGGCCGGCTCGCGCGCGGCGGGGTGGTCGACACCGCGCGCGAACACGCGCTCGCGCAGCGCCAGATCGACGCGATGCGGATCCGCACGCGCGGCCCGGCGCAGGCCGTGGGCGAGCTGTCGGGCGGCAACCAGCAGAAGGTCGTGATCGGCCGCTGGCTCGCGCACGACATGGCGGTGCTGCTGTTCGACGAGCCGACGCGCGGCATCGACGTCGGCGCCAAATTCGAGATCTACGCATTGATGGGCGCGCTGGCGCGCGAGGGCCGCGCGCTGGTGGTGGTGTCGAGCGACCTGCGCGAACTGATGCTGATCTGCGACCGGATCGGCGTGATGTCGGCGGGCCGCATGACGGCCGTGTTCGAGCGCGACGGCTGGACGCAGGACGCCTTGCTTGCCGCCGCGTTCA
>NZ_JAAGPF010000123.1 GCF_017104645.1 Burkholderia sp. Ac-20379 | reverse complement strand
GAGCAGGGCGCTGGCCGCCGCGAAGCGCTGGCGGCGCAATGCGTACTGAACCGGGTTCAGGCTGCCGGCCAGCACCGGATCGAGCGGGATGCCCGCGGCGGCCAGTTGCGCCACCAGCGGCGCGTCGTCGCCGTCCACGGCGGCGCGCAGCGCCACGCGAACGAGCCTGGGCTGGCCGAGCAGCGTGCCGTCGGCCAGCGGCGTGCGCCAGTCGATCATGGCGCGGCGGTAGAACGCGATCAGCTTGTCGGCCAGCGCGTCCGGCAAGTCGTGCGATTCGCGGCGTTCTTCGAGGTAGTCGAGCAGTTCGGCGCCCGCTTCCGCATCCGGCCCGAGCGGATCGCCATCGAGTTGCAGCGCACGGAACGCCGCGTGCAGATCGGTGGCCACGGTGGCGAGGCCGTCGGCGTGCATCATCCCGTGCCAGGTGGCCGGCATACCCTGTTTCCAGGCCAGCACATGGCCGTGGTCGGGCGCGCCCGGCGTGGTGACCACATAAACCCGGTCGCAATACTCGAAACCGCCGAACGGCACCACGTCGAGCAGGCCGCCCCAGGTCCTGCCGCGCTCGGCGGCCACCGTCTCGGCCAGTTCGCGCTCGTGATCGATCCAGCCTTGCAGGTCGTGATAGCCCTTGCTGCCGTTGTAGAACAATTCAGTCCAACTGATCGCTTCCTCGTTGCCGTTCATCGGCAGGCTCAACTGGTAGTCCAGGCTGCCGCCGGCCGTCAGTCGCCAGAGCGCGAGCAGCGCGTCGGGCAGCGGCCCGTCGCATTGGGCTTGTATGGCGGCGATCTGCTCGGGCGGCATCGGCGGTTGGGCGTCGAAGATCACGCGATCGGCAAACAGCACGATGCCGTGTGCGCGCAGTGCGGCGAGATCGTCGTCGGAGAAGTCGGAAGCGGTCATCGTGGCCTCGGGCTCGGAAGCGGATCGAACCGCGATGGTAGCCGAACCGGGGGGCGGGCTGCCGCGCGCGCCTTGCGCCGCTGTCGAAGCCGTTGTGTCGTTCGCGAGCGGGCGGCGCGGGATCGCCGTGACGCGCGAGGCGGCTGTGCCGAGCAATTGCGGTGCGCAACGCGCGTGCGAACGCATGCCCGGCATCGGCTATCAATCGGGATAACGATGCAATGAGGCGGGACGCCAGGTAGGAAGCGAGGCAGGCGGGAATGACATACGAAACCGGCCCGACGTGGCGTCGGGCCGGTAGGGCGGGGCTGCTTGCCGATCAGTGCTTCGGCGGGCGGCCCGTCTTGACCGTGTCGACGGCGCCGATGGCGGCCACCAGCGCTTCGGTCGATGCCGCTTCGAGCAGCAGCAGGCCGGCGCGCAGCAGTTCGCTCTTCGACACCGATACGCCCGCTTCGAGCGACTTGCTCTTGAGCGTGTCGATCTTCGCGTAGTCCGACTTCGGCATCGTGAAGCTGTCGCGGATCACCTTCTCGCGCTTCGCGGGCTTGACCGCGGCCTCCGCCGGGGCTTTCTTGTCGGCTTTCGCGGCGGCCTTGGCTTCGGCCTTGGCGTTGGCCTTCGCCGCCTTGTCGTCGGCCTTGGTTTCCACCTTGGCTTCCGGCGTCACGTCGGCTTTCTCTTCAACCTTCGCGGCGGCTTTTTCGGCGGCTTTCGCCTTCTCGTTGCGCTTCACGTCGACCTTTGCCGCAGCCTTGGCATCGGCCTTGCCGGCCTTCTTCGCGGGCTTGTCCGCAGCCGGCGCCGCCGGCTCGGCGGCTGCCTTGGCGTTCTTCTTGCCGGTTTTCTTGGCGGCCTTGTCTGCCTTGACGTCCGCTTTCTTCGGTGCGGGCGCGGGTGCGGCCGTATCGGCTTGCACGGCGTCGGTTTGCGGTGCGGCGTCGGCCGGCGCGGCGGGCGTGGTCTGCGTGTTCATGGAGGCTCCAGTCGGATTAACAATATAAACAGTATATATCGTTTATATCGTTCCGCTGCCCTTGGGGCCGACCCTTGCACGGCCTTGCGCGCCCCGCCCCAACGTTCCGCCCCTCAAAACCGCGTTCGCACGCCCACCGTCGCCACCACCTGCGTGGCCGATCCCGATGCGCCGCCCGCCGTATCGATCATCGCCACATAACGGTGGCCGCTCACGCGCTGATATATCCCTTCGAAGTACATATCGGTGCGCCGCGACAGCGAGTAGACGAGCTGCGTGTCGATCTGCTGCCATTTCGGCGCACTGCCGTAAGACGCCGATCGCGTCACGTGGCCGGCCGTGAACACGTAGGCCAGCCCGAGGTCGAGATGGCGCGCGAGCCGGTAGCGGCCGTTCACTTCATAGTTGTCGAAGCCGACTTGCCCGTTCGACGCGCCGAACGCCTGGCTGCCTTCGAACTGGCTGTGCGAATAGACGAACGCGACCGAGCCGCCGCCGGCCTGATAACGCGCCGCGCCGGCCACCACGCGCTGCACGCGCGCGGCGAGCTGGAAGCCGGCCACGCCGTTCGCGCTCGATTCGGCGGTGTCCACCGCGCCGGCCGGGTTCGTGCCGTTGGTGCCGTCCACCTGCAGGTAGCCGGCCGCGAGCGAGAGCGGCCCGTTCGCATAGCGCGCGCCCGCGCTCCAGGCGCGGTTGGCGTTGAAGCCGGTGCTGTTCGAGAACGCGTAAAGCCCGCCGAACTGCAGGCCCCCGAAGTTCGGGCTCGCGTATTTGACGGCGTTGCTGAAGCGCAGCAGGTCCGCCATGTTGTCGTTGTCGTACGGGTGCGCGAAGCTCGATTTGCCGAACGAGCCCGATTCGGCCGACAGCGGCGCGACGTAATCCACCACCGAATCGTATTGACGGCCGAGCGCCGCGAAGCCGGCATTCGGCGTGCGGATGCCGACATAGGCTTCGCGGCCGAACAGGCGGTTGTCCTGGCCGAGCTTGCCGTTCTGGAGGTTGAAGCCGCTTTCGAGCACGAACACGGCGCGATAGCCGCCGCCGAGCGCCTCGCTGCCGCGCACGCCGAAGCGGCTGCCGTTGATGTTGCCGCTGGTGGCTTGCAGCAGCGCGCCGTGCTGTCCGCTTTTGGCGACGTTGTTGGTGAACATGAGGCCCGCGTCGATCAGGCCGTACAGCGTGACCGCGCTTTGCGCATGGGCGAACGGCGAGACGAACCCCGCCAGGAGAACCCCGGTTCGAACGATTGTTTTCAACATCTGGATGAATTGCCGCTTTAGCGTGTGGGATGACGGCGAATGCTAAAGACGCGAAATTCGATTCCCAACGTCGTGCTTCGGGAGTCCAAATGAATCGGATCGGAATATGAATTGCTGGCAGAATTGAATAAGGATATATGCCCGCAAGATATGAAAATCGAGCGGGCGATGTGTTGAAATACCCTTGTTAATCAAATCGATGCGCGGGTTTCAAGCGAAACCCGGCAAGCAGGCGACGCGCGATGTTTTTTGAATCGTGCCGCGTCATTCAGCTAGCTGCAATTCTCAATTCCGAATGGCGTGTGGCTGAAAATCGTCATGGTATTGCGAATTCAGGCAATCCCCAGCGCCTGCAATATCGGCACATGAATATCGGCGAAACGTTGCGCTTTCTCGTTCAGCGCCCGATGGCTTTCTTCGCCATCGAGCGCGGCTTCGGCAAACGCGGCCCATTGCGCCGGCGCGCCGAACCCGCGCTGCCGCGCCAGCAGGAACAGTTGCGCCACGCGCGGCACCCGCACGCCCGAGCCCGTGACCGGGCTGACCAGGAACTGCACGTCGCCGCGCGCCAGCGCCTGCTCGCAGATCGCGGCGTTGAGCCGCGCCGAGGCGGGCCGCGCGGCGGCAATGCGTGCGTCGTCCTGCGCATTGAGCAGCACGCCGCTGCCCGCCAGCAGCGTGACGGCCTTGACGACGACGTCGAACGCCAGCCCATGCGCGCGCCGTTCGATTTCGGCGAGCGGCGTGGGGCGATGGCCGCCCAGAGCATCGAGAATCGGGTCGCAGGTGGCGGCCGGCAGCGCCGCTTCGCCGAGCGCGCCGCGCACGGTCAATTTCACCGCATCGCGCGGCAGCGCCAGCACCACGCGCTGCGCGCGCAGCGCGGCTTGCCGTGCGTCCACATCGAGCGTGGGCGCGCCCTTGACCCAGTAATCGCGGCGCATCGAGCGCAGCGTGCAGAAATCGCGCGTCGTCTCGCGCACGACCGGATCGTCGATCCCGGCCAGCAGCTCGCGTTGCGCGGGCGTCAGGTTGATCTCGTCGACGCCGTCGCGATAGTCGGCCGAACCCGCGTAGCGCAGGCCGCACGCGCCGAACCCGGCGGCTACCTGCGAGAACGTCAGCGGCTGCCAGTCGCGATTGAAATATTCGTGGGCGAGATAGTGCGCATCGGCTGCGCATAGCGCGTCGATGCGCGCGGCCAGTTGCGGATTCGCGTGCGCATAGCCGGGCTGCGCGGCCATCACGCGCCGCAGGAATGCGATCGAATCGGCGATCTGCGATAGCGCCTGCGCCTCGCCGGACGCCGCGTCGTCCGGGACCCGCCGCGCGCCCGCACGGAAATGGCTGTGCAGCAGTTCGCGCACGGGCAGCATCGCGGCCCAGCCCGGTTCGGTGTTGTAGCTGACGTAGACGACGCCGCCGTCGTTGAGCTTGCGCCCGATGAAATCGGCGAGGCAGGCGCGATGCGCGTCGTCCACCCAGCTCCAGATGCCGTGCAGGCCGATGAAATCGAAGTTCGGCAGATCGTCGCGCGCGCAGAACGCCGCGAAGCTGTCGGCGAACAGCGTGGCCTGCGCGCCGGCCCGCTGCGCGAGTTGCTGCGCGAAGCGCGCGTGCGCCGCGTTGAAATCGGTGCCGAACCAGCGGCTGTCGGAGCCGGCCGCGTGCAGGTTGACGCTGACGCCGTGACCGTAACCCAGTTCGCAGGCGGTGCGCACCGTGGGCGGCGCGAAGCCGGCTTGCAGCAGCGGCAGCGGCGCGCGCAATGGATTCAGTTCGTCGCAATAGCCGTGGGTGTAGGCAATCCCGTCGATGCTGCCGGCTTTCCAGTCGCTCACGATCCGTTCCGTTTCCATGAAGGCGCACCCGGCGCCAGGGCCGGGCCGGCGTGAGGCGAAGCCTCTCACGGCGCGTGGCGGCTTGTCCATCGGCGCCCGCGATCCAATGGATTCCGAAGCGAATCGGGGCGGGCCTTCAGCTTCTCATAAGGCAGGCGCGGCTATAACCGGAAGCCGGCCGGATGCGTCGCCTTGTGCGGAGCGGGCCGGCATGCCTTCCTTTCCGATTCGCCCATCCGACCTCCTCATGCGCCGCGACACCGCCTTGCCCGCTTCCGATCTCTGGTCCGACTGGCTGCTGCATATCCGCCATGCCGACGATCCCGAACAGGCCGGCCGCCTCGCGACCGAACTCGTGGGCTATGCGGATCGCGTGCTCGACGGCGCGCAGCTCGCGCCCGGCATGACGCTCGCCGACATCGGCACCGGCGACGGCCTGGTCGGCCTGCGTGCGATCGATCGCGTCGGTCCGTCGCTGCATCTGCTGTTGAGCGATATTTCCGGGCCGCTGTTGCGCCATACCGAGGCGCGGTTCGCGGAACGCGGGCTGCGCGAGCGCTGCACGTTCGTCGAAGGTTCGGCGGAACGGCTCGACGGCATCGCGAGCGAATCGGCCGATGCCGTCACGATGCGCGCCGTGCTCGCCTATGTGCCCGACAAGCCGGCCGCGCTGCGCGAATGCCTGCGGATCCTCAAGCCCGGCGGACGGCTCTCGATCGCCGAGCCGATCCTGCGCGACGAGGCGATCGAGGCCAGCGCCCTGAGAGCGGTGGTGGAAACGCTGCCCGATATCGAGGGCGACAATTTCCTGCACCTGCTGCATCGCTGGAAGGCCGCGCAATTCCCCGATACCGAGGCGCGCATCGCCGCCAGCCCGATCACGAACTACGGCGAGCGCGACCTCGTGCGCTTCGCGCTCGACGCAGGGTTCGCGAACGTGCACATGGCGTTCCATATCGACGTGCAGCCCGCGTCCGTCACGTCGTGGGCGGTGCTGCTCGGCACCTCGCCCCACCCGTGGGCGCCGACGCTGGCCGCGGTGCTGGCCGCGCAATTCACGCCGAACGAGCGGCGTTTTTTCGAGCAGATCATGCGGCCGCAGGTGGAAGCGGGGCGGATGGTGTCGGCGGAGCGTGTGGCGTATCTGACGGCCCGCAAGCCGGGTTGACGCGGCTGTGCAGCCGGCGCTCGCCGCTGCACAGCCCGCGAACGCTCAGCGCAGCGCGATCGGCGCCGCGCCGGCCGCGAGCGCCGCCTCGAACAGCGGTTTGCCCGGCCCGGCCAGCCACGCATCGAAGCCGAGCAGTGGGCCGAATTCGCGCTCGAGCGCCGGGATGTCGGCGCGCCCGGCCAGCCGCCCGTCGTCGAACAGCGCGGCGAGACGGCCCAGGAACGGGTTCTGGGCCAGCAGGCTGTCGGGAAAGCGCGCGTAGTGGATCGGCCGTCCGGCGGCGCGGCTCAGGCTGGCTTGCAGCGTTTCGGCGGTCAGCTGGTCGCCGGCGATTTCGAGCGTGCGGCCCGCGTTGCGTTCCGGCGCGGCGAAGATCCGCGCGACGATCCGGCCGATGTCCTGCGCGGCGATGGTCTGCCCGGCCTGGCCCGGCCGCAGGAAAAACGTATAGGCGTCCTGGTCGAGCCCCATGCCGGGCAGCATCAGCAGCTCCATGAAGCCGGCCGGGCGCACGATCGTGCTGGCCAGCGCGAGGCCGCGGATGTGCGCCTCGATCTCCGACTTGCTGTCGAAGTGCCCCATGCCGGTTTGCACCGGGCCGGCCGCATTGACCGACGTGTAGACGAGATGCTGCACGCCCGCCGCCACGGCGAGATCGGCGATGGCCTTGCCGTAGGCCACTTCCTGCTCGTCGCTGACGTTGTACGCCGCGCCTTGCCCCGAACTCGGCTGCACGCTGAACACGCCGTACGCGCCCTGCATGGCAGTCCTGATCGATGCCAGGTCGGCGAAATCGCCGCGCGCCAACTCCACACCCTGCGCGGCCAGCGCGCGCGCCTTGTCCGCCTGCGGATCGCGCACGAACGCGCGCACCGCCCAACCGTCGCGCCGCAGCGCCGCGGCCACCGCGCCGCCCTGCTGCCCCGTCGCGCCGAACACCAGCACCACGCCTTGCGTACGTTCCCGATCGATTGCCATCTTCGTATTCCTCAGTGTCAGAGGTCGTTGATGGTATACATTTGATACCTGAACGCAATTACGCACCTGAAGGCTACCTGGTAGCCCGGAGTATCCCGAACATGGCCTCGCTCTCCCCCGAAGATCTCGAACTGAACCGCCTCGTGCTCGAGGAAATCACCAGCAAGTGGACGTTGCTGGTGCTCGGCTGCCTCTGCGAGGGGCCGATGCGCTTCAACGCGCTGCGCCGCGCCAACGCGGGCATCACGCAGAAGGCGCTGACGCAGTGCCTGCGCCGCCTCGAGGCGAACGGCTTCATCACGCGCACGGTGGTCAGCACCGCGCCCGTTGCGGTGTCCTATGCGATTTCGCCGCTTGGGCGCTCGCTGGAACCGCATCTGCAGGCGATTCTCGGCTGGACGGTCGCGCACCGCGGGGCCGTGATGGCCGCGCGGGAGGCGTTCGCGGCGCAGGGCGGCGCGTAGCGGCCGGGGGCGTTCTCCCGTTGGGTGAAAACCCGTAATTGCCGAAATCCGATAGTGACGCGCGAATTGGCCACATAAGGTGCGGTTCGGAGCGGCGCGGCGCAAACGGCAGCGCGCCGCGGCAACGGGCACGGACGGGATCGGGAGGCGGAATGAAGGACGACGGGGCAGGCAGGCAACGGGTACGGTTCGGCATCGTGCTGCTGCCGAATTTCACGCTCACGGCGCTGTCCGGCTTCGTCGACGTGCTGCGGCTCGCCAGCGACGAGGGCGATCAGAGCCGCCCGGAGCGCTGCGCCTGGGAAATCATCGGCGAATCGTGTGCGCCGATCCGGTCGAGTTGCGGCATCAGCATGAATGCGTGGACCACGTTCGACGAGGCCGGCCGCTTCGATTACGTGGTGGTGGTGGGCGGCCTGCTGCATTCCGGGCCGGAAACCAGCCGCGCCACGCTCGATTTCCTGCGCCGGGCCGCCGCCGGCGGCGCGACGCTGGTGGGCGTCTGCACCGGCACGTTCGCGCTGGTGCGCGCGGGCCTGATGGACGGCAAGCGGATCTGCGTGAACTGGTTCCACTACTGGGATTTTCTCGAACAGTTTCCGGCGATCCGCCCGGCGCACCTGGTGGCCGACCGGCTGTTCGTGACCGACGGCGACCGCATCACCTGTTCGGGCGGCCGCTCGTCGATCGACGTGGCCGCCACCATCCTCGCGCGCCACATCGATCCCGCCTACGTGCACAAGGCGCTGCGGATCCTGCAGGTGGACGGCGTGGATCGGGCCACCGCGCCGCAGGCGCACCTGCCGTCGGTGCCCGCGCATGCGCACCCGCGCGTGCGCCGCGCGATCCTGCTGATGGAGCAGCACATGGCCGATCCGCTGTCGCTCGACGAACTGGCGGCGCGCGTCGATGTCTCGGTGCGTCAGCTCGAACGGCTGTTCAAGGCCGAAACGGGGCTCGGCCCGCAGGCCTACGGGCGCATGCTGCGGCTGCGCCTCGCGCGTTGGCTGCTGACTCACACCGATCGCACGATCGCCACCATCGCCGGCGCGTGCGGTTTCGCCGATGCCTCGCACATGGGGCGCGAATTCCGCGTCACCTACGGCACCACGCCCACGCGGTATCGCGCCGAAGCGCCGGCCGCCGGGGCTGCCGATGCCGAGCCGCTCGATGCGCTGCCGGTGCTGCACGCCGCGTCGCCCTCGCTGGCCGAACTGTATCCGGGCCGCGTCGAATTCCATTGAGCGGGCGCGCCGCGCCCGTTTCCCGCTGCGTATTTCCCTGTCATCGGAGGGCAGTCCCATGCAACTTCCTCAAGGCGGCCATTGGCGAAACTGGGTTGGCAACCAGTCGTTCGTCGCCGCGCACAAGGCCGCGCCGTCTAGCGAAGCCGAGATCGCCGAACTGGTCAAGACTGCGAACGATCGCGGGCTCAACGTGCGCTGCGCCGGATCCGGCCATTCGTTCACGCCGGTGGTGGCCACCAGCGGGCTGCTGCTGTCGCTGGAGAACCATCAGGGCATTCTCGACGTCGATCGCGAACGCCGCCGCGTCCGGGTGGCCTCCGGCACCAAGCTGAACGCCGTCACGCGCCATCTGAAGACGCTCGGCCTGTCGCTCGTGAACCAGGGCGACATCGATTCGCAGGCGATCGCCGGCGCGTTCGCCACCGGCACGCACGGCACCGGCGCGACGCTGGGCAATCTGTCCTCGCAGGTGGTGGCGATGCGCATCGTGCGGCCCGACGGCTCGATCATGGAGGTCAGCGACGCGTGCGACATCGAATTGCTGCACGCCACGCAGGTGAACATCGGCCTGTTCGGCGTGATCTCCGAGATGACGCTGCAGGTGGCCGATGCGTACTGGCTGCACGACCGCGTCTGGCGCGAGGATTTCGAGGCCTGCATGGAAATGCACGACGAACTGGCCGCGCAGCACCGGCACTTCGGCTTCTTCTGGTGCCCGACGCCGCAGAGCGCCGCGTTGTACGGCCTGCCCGACACGTCGGGCGTGGCCAACACGCCACGCGATTTCGATGTCTGCGAGATCAAGGTGATGGATCCGACCGACGCGCGCACCTACCGCGAAACCGCGCACGAGAAGGTGGCCTACAGCTCGGAGGTGTTCGCGATCCACTACGTGCCGAATTTCCACGAGCTCGAATACGCGGTGCCGGCGCAGTTCGGCAAGCAGGCGCTGCGCGAGATCCGCGAGCTGATCCTGACCAAGCACTCCGATTGCATCTATCCCGTCGAATACCGCTTCACCGCGGGCGATCCGGCCTGGATCAGCCCGTTCCACAACCAGGACAGCGTCACGATCTCGTGCTCGGGCGGCCCGAACGGTGTGGACTACTGGCCGTTCCTGAAGGACGTGGACGACATCCTGCGCCAGTACGGCGCGCGTCCGCACTGGGGCAAGCTGCATTTCGCCAACCGCGACGACGTCGATCGCTGGTTCCCGCGCGCCGAGGCGTTCCGCAAGCTGCGCCGCAGCGTGGATCCCGAAGGGCGCTTCCTCAACGACCATCTGCGCACGCTGTTCAGTTGAACGGCGCTGTGCCCAGCATCTAGGAGTGCGATTGAAATGACCTCTCGAATCGACGGCCGCCTGGCCGGAAAAGTGGCGATCGTCAGCGGCGGCGCGGGCGGCTGCGGCGGCGCGGCCTCGGAACTGTTCGCGCGGCAGGGCGCGCGCGTGGCGATCGTCGACCGCGACGGCCACGCGGCCGAATCGCTGGCCGCGAGCCTGCGCGATCAGGGCCTGCAGGCGATGGGCTTCGGCGCGGACGTGTCGAAGAAGGCCGACGTCGACCGCGCCGTGGCCGCCGCGCGCGCGGCGTTCGGCCCGGCCGACATCCTGTTCAACCACGCCGGCACGCTGATCGTGAAGCCGTTCCTCGAGATCGAGGAAGACGAGTGGGATTGGCTCATGTCGGTCAACGTGAAGAGCATGTACCTGATGACGCAGGCGGTGCTGCCGCAGATGCTGGAGAAGGGCAAGGGCAGCATTGTCTGCACCTCGTCGATCTCGGCGGTGTGCGCGACGCCGGGCGAGGTGCTGTACGACGCCACCAAGGGCGCGTGCCACATGTTCGCGCGGGCGATCGCCGTGGAATATCGCGACCGCGGCATCCGCTGCAATGCGATCGCGCCGGGCTTCATCCGCACGCCGCACGGCATCCGCGAACTGGCCGACCTGCAGGCGATGGGCGTGGACGCCACCGAGGAGGCGATCGCCGCGCAGCAGGGGCGGCTGTGTGAGCCGTCGGAAGTGGCGGCCGCCGCGCTGTTCCTCGCTTCCGACGAAGCGAGCTTCGTGAACGGCACGCACCTGTTCGTCGACAACGGCTTCTCGGCCGTCTGATCGCGGGCTGGGAAAGACGGACGCGCACGGCGCCGCGCCGTGCGCATTTTTTTCGCCGTTTTTTTGCCGTTTCTTACCGTTTCGCCTAGGGATGTCCCGAGGTTGCCGATATCCGATAGTGCCGGGTTTTTGGCGTTTCTACAGTGCACGAACCTTGCCGCCATGGGGCCTCGAACCCGGCCGGCGCATGTGTTTCCACTCTTCGCGAAGGACAGCAATGGACGTCGAAAAACGCAGTATCGAGTTTATTCCGCTCAACGAACGATATGGCACGCCCAAGCGGCTGTTCACGATCTGGTTCAGCGCGAACATGCAGGTCACGGCGCTGGTGGTGGGCACGCTCGGCATCGTGTCCGGCCTGAACCTGTTCTGGACCATCGTGGCGGTGGTGCTCGGCAACGTGATCGGCACGATCTTCATGGCGGCGCACTCGGCGCAGGGGCCGCACCTCGGCATTCCGCAGATGATCCAGAGCCGCGCGCAGTTCGGCGTGTTCGGCGCGGCGCTGCCGCTGGTGGTGGTGACGCTGGCCTACGTGCTGTTCGTCGCGGCCGACGGCGTGGTGATGCGCGAGTCGATCAAGGCGATCTATCCGATGTCGGATAACCAGGCGATCATCGCGTTCGGTTTCGTGACGTTCGTGATCAGCTATATCGGCTACGAGCTGATCCACAAGCTCGGCGCGTCGATGACGGTGCTGTCGTTCCTGGTGTTCGCGGCCACCGCGGTGCTGATCTTCCGCCTGCCGAGCGCGCCGATGCCGGCCTACGGCGTGCACCATGGCTTCTCGATGGGCGCGTTCAACCTGATCGTCGCGCAGGCCGCGTCCTGGACGCTCGGCTTCGGCCCCTACGTGGCCGACTACTCGCGCTACCTGCCCGATTCGGTGCGCACCCGCGCGACGTTCTGGTACACCTATCTCGGCGGGCTGCTCGGCTCGGCGCTGGTGATGATCCTCGGCGCGGTGCTCGCCACCGTCAGCAAATCGGTGGTCAGCGATCCGGGCACGGCCATCGCGAGCCTGTTCGGGGCCTGGTCGCGCCCGGCGCTGTTCGTGATCGTGCTCGGCGTGCTGGTGTTCAACGTGCTGAGCCTGTACAGCGCGTACATGTCGGCCGTGACGATCTTCACGGGCTTCCGCAAGGTGTCGCATATCCGCAAATCCACCAAGTTCGTGGTGCTCGCGCTGCTGGCGAGCCTCGGCACCTGGATCGCGATCGGCACCCAGTATCACTTCAGCGATTACTTTTCCGACATCCTCAATGCACAAATTTACGTGCTGGTGCCGTGGAGTTCGATCAATCTGGTGGATTACTATCTGGTACGCCGGGGCCGTTATTCGGTTCCCGACATGTATGATCCCCAGGGCCGCTACGGGGCCTTCAACATCCAGACGATCGTGATTTACTGTCTGGGTATCGCGAGCACGATACCGTTCATGGATTTGTCCTTCTACCACAGCTACTTCGCGCGGATCATCGGCGCCGACGTGAGCTGGATTCCCAGCCTGATCGTGCCGGGCGCGCTGTATTGGCTTGCCGCGTCGTCGCGGCGCGCGCGCGATGCCGGATTCGCCGTCGAATGAGCCGGCGGGCCTGGCGCCCGCGTCCGACACCCCGGCACTTGCCGGCCCGCGGGCCGGCAAGTGCCGTTTTGCGTTCGTCCTGCTGAACGATTTCACGCTGGTGGCGTTCGCGGCGTTCGTCGACGTGCTGCGCCTCGTCAGCGATTCGGGCGACCGCAGCGGCCGGGTGCGCTGCGACTGGGCCTTGCTGACCGAGCACGGCGGCCCGGTGCGCGCGAGCTGCGGCGCGCAGATCGTGCCCGACGGCGGCTTCGGCGATGCCCCCGATTACGACTACGTGGTGGTGGTGGGCGGCCTGCTCGGCGGGCGCAACCGCGCCTCGCGCGCCACGCTGGCGTTTCTCGCGCGCTGTGCGGCGCGCGGCGCGACCGTGGTGGGGCTGTGCACCGGCAGCTTCGCGATGCTGGAGGCCGGGCTGCTCGACGGCCGCCCGATCTGCGTGAGCTGGTTTCATGCGCAGGATCTGCTCGAGGCGTTTCCGGCGATCGATCCGCGCCAGATCGTGTCGGATCGCCTGTTCGTGGCCGACGGCGACCGCATCACCTGCGCGGGCGGGCGCGCGTCGGCCGACGTGGCCGCCACCATCCTGCGCCGGCACGTGGATGCGTTCGTGGTGGACAAGGCGCTGCGCATCCTGCAGATCGCGCATCCCGACGACGCGAACGCGCCGCAGGCCCACGGCGGCCGCCTGCCCGAGCGCTGCCATCCGAAGGTCAAGCGCGCCGCGCTGATCATCGAGCAGCACATCGCCACCGGCATTTCGCCGGCGCAGCTGGCCGAGCGGCTCGACCTGTCGGTGCGCCATCTCGAACGGCTGTTCAAGGAATCCACCGGCATGGGGCCGCGCGCCTACTGCAAGCAGATGCGCCTGCAGTTCGCCGCGTGGCTGCTGGCGCGCACCGACAAGCCGGTCGCCGATATCGCGGTGCGCTGCGGTTTCCCGGGCGGCTCGCACCTGAGCCGCGAGTTCCGGGCGCATTTCGGGCTGCCGCCGGTGCGCTACCGCGCGCAGGGCGCGCAACGGGCGCAGGACGCCGGCGGCGCGCCGGTCGCGCACGATTGGCGCGACGTCTATCCGGACCGGATCGAATTCTATTGAGCGCGGCGCCGCGCTGCGAGCCGATTATTGATGCGCGATAATGGGCGCGATCCGGTTGGCCTGAAGATGGGGCGCGTCATGGCGGCTTTGAGGAATACGGGGAACGACCTGGCGGAGCCGATGCCTCCGGTGTTCGCGGCCGCCTATGGCCGTTACACCGACGTCGAGGCCCAGGCGCAATCGTTCGACGGCTGGGATCTGCGCTATCTGCAGATTTCGGGCGGGCTGTTCGAGGGCACCTCGGCCACGCTGCGCGTCGGCGGGATCCGGCTGCTGGTCGAGGATCTCAACAAGATCATCCTGCAGCGCGGCTCGGTGCCGGCCGATCGCGTGGCGATCGCGGTGCCGCTCGAGCTGACCGGCCATGCGCGCATGTGCGGCGAGAAAAGCGACCGCGACAGCCTGCATGTCTTCTCCGGCCAATCCGAATTCGAATTCTTTTCCCCCGACAAGCACGTGCTCGTCAATATCGAGGTGGATGTCGCGCGGCTGTCGGGCGAGGCGTCGCGCCGGTTGGGCCGCGCGCTGCTCGACAAGGCGCGCGCGCCGCTGGTGCCGATGCAGCCCGAGGTGGCGCAGCGCCTGCGCGGCCTGCTGCGCGAGGCGATGGCGATGTCCACCGGCCCGGCGGACGGCGACGGCGCGGCGCTGCGCGCGCGCTTCGAGCTGTTCGAGCGCACGGTGCTGTTCGCGCTGCTCGAGGCGCTCGATTCGCGGCGCACCGAGTTGCCGGGCGCGGCGGCCCGGCGCACGGCGCATCAGGCGCTGCTGCATTCGATTCAGCAACGCCTCGAGGATCCCGAATTGTGCCCGCTGTCGATCGCCGAGATGTGCACGCAGTTCGACGTCAGCCGGCGCACCATCCAGTACGCGTTCCAGGACGTGCTGAACGTGAACCCGATCGCCTACCTGCGCGCGGTGCGGCTCAATCACGTGCGCGGCGAGCTGCGCCGCGGCGAATCGGTGACGGCGGCCGCCACGCATTGGGGCTTCTGGCACCTGAGCAGCTTCGCGCACGATTACCGCGTGATGTTCGGCGAACTGCCGTCGGCCACCGCGAAGAAGCACGCCGCGCGCGACGCCTGAACGGCGCGCGCCGCGCTTGAACGGCGCGTCAGCGCGACGGCGCGGACCACGCCACCGCGTCGTGCGGATGCAGGCTTTCCAGATGCCGGACTTCCACGCGCGCGTCGTCGCGGTCGTGCAGCGCCGCCTGGATGCGGCGCGCGGCATCTTCCACGAACATCAGGTTGCCGCCGTTGAGCGCGGCGAACGCCTGCTCGTCGGCGCGCTTCACGGCCGTCTGCACCGGCGTGCCGACGGCCGCCTCGATGCGGTCGATCAGCGCGAGCAGGCCGAGCGTGGGCGCGTCGCGCTCGGCGCTCACCGACACGCAGGCCTCGCTGCGCTGGCTGTGCGGCGTGGCGAGCGTGGCGTGACGGCGCAGCCAGGCGCTCACGGCGGCGGCATCCACCGTCGCCTGCCCCTCGAACGCCTGCTGGAAGCCCTGTTCGATCAGTTGCCGCGACAACGCGGCCGAGCACGGGCAGGTCGACGAATAGCCCACCGTCACTTCGCATCGCAGTGCGAAGCAGCCGTTTGCGAGTTCGGCGTCGATGCGCACCGGATACGATTTCCAGCCCGACAGCCCTTCGGTGACGAGCGCCGGGCGGCGCGTCAGCAGCTCGGCGTGCAGGCGCAGCCGCGCGTTGCGCGTTTCGCAGTCCCGATGGCTGTCGATCATCGCTTCCAGCAGCCGCCGCAGGCCGGCCGGCGAGAGCGGGCCGGCCTCGGCGTGATCGTCGAGCAGCCGGTACAGGCGCGACATGTGGATGCCCTTCACGTGCGGGGCGGGCAGATCGACCTGCAGATCGGCGCGCGCGTGCAGCGTGCGCCGGTAGCCGGGTTCGTCGAGCGTGACGGGCACATCGATGCCACGCATGCCCACCCATTCGAGCGGGCTGAGGCTCGGGGCCAGGTCGGTCAGGGATACGTCGGGAAGCGCTGCGTTCATGCGGAGAACCAGAAGGTGGGGCGGCCCCACCGGCTCACGGCATGGGGCGCGCGTTCATGTCAGGGCCAGTCGGCGAACGGGCTGGGCCAGGCGGTCCAGGCTTGCGGGCCTTGCGCCATTTCCGCGTCGGTCAGCAGGCAGGCGTCGAAGCGCGCGCGCAGCGCGGCCTCGTCCATCTCCATGCCGATCAGCACGATTTCCTGGCGCGCGTCGCCCACGCGGTCATCCCATTTCGCGCGGATCATCGCGACGGCTTCGGGATCCTCGGGCCAGCGCTCGTCGGGCACGGCGGCCCACCAGTAGCCGGCCGGGCCGTGACGCGCCACCGCGCCGGCCTGCGACCAGTTGCCGGCCAGCGTCGGGTGGCTGGCCAGCCAGAAGAAGCCCTTCGAGCGCACCACGCCGGGCCATTCGCTTTCCACCAGTGCGTGGAAGCGCTGCGGATGGAACGGCCGGCGCGCGCGGTAGACGAAGCTGCCGATGCCGTATTCGTCGGTTTCCGGCGTGTGCGTGCCGCGCATTTCCTGCAGCCAGCCCGGCGCCTTCGACGCCTCGTCGAAATCGAACAGGCCGGTGCCGAGCACGCGGTCGAGCGGCACCTTGCCGAACTCGGCCGCCTCGATGCGGGCGCGCGGGTTGAGGCCGCGCAGGATCGCCGTCAGCCGTTCGCGGTCGCCGCCGTCGAGCAGGTCGATCTTGTTCAGCACGATCACGTCGCAGAACTCGATCTGCTCGATCAGCAGATCCACCACCGTGCGGCGATCTTCCTCGCCGAGCGATTCGCCGCGCGATTGCAGGCTGTCGCGCGAGCTGTAGTCGCGCAGGAAGTTGTAGCCGTCGACCACCGTCACCATCGTGTCGAGCTGGGCGCTTTCGTTGAGGCAGCGGCCGTCCTCGCCTTCGAACGTGAACGTTTCGGCCACCGGCAGCGGCTCGGAAATACCTGTCGACTCGATCACGATCTGGTCGAAGCGGCCTTCCTGCGCCAGGCGATCCACCTCCTGCAGCAGATCCTCGCGCAGCGTGCAGCAGATGCAGCCGTTGCTCATCTCGACCAGCTTCTCGTCGGTGCGCGACAGCTCGGCGCCGCCTTCGCGCACGAGCGCGGCGTCGATGTTGACCTCCGACATGTCGTTGACGATCACCGCGACGCGGCGCCCTTCGCGGTTGTTGAGGATGTGGTTCAGCAGCGTGGTCTTGCCCGCGCCCAGAAAGCCGGACAGCACCGTGACCGGCAGCCGGGCGGGCGGGGAGGACGTGAGGGTGTCTTGACTCATCGTGGTATCTCGGGGACGGCGCGGAGCGGGCCGGGGAATTCAAATGATACGTTATATCATCACGGTGCGTGTGTGGAGTTTCGGCGAGGAGCGAGACGGCGGTTTGCCGTGCGGCGAACGGGGAACGGCGCGGTGAGGAGGGGAATTCGGGGCCGGATTCAGGCGCTGGACGGTGTGCGAAGCGCGCGCGGCGGCGGGACGGCGGGGCGGCACCGTTGCCGCCGCGGGCGCGCGATACCGCCGTAGCCGATCTAGAACTGCACGCCTTGCGTGAGCCCGCCGTCGACCAGCAGGTTGGTGCCGGTCGTGAAGCTGGCGGCGCGGCTCGCGAGGAACACGGTGGCCTTGGCGACTTCGTCGGGGCGCGCCATGCGGCCCATCGGGTTGGCGGCCAGGCATTGCGCGAACACGTCGGGCTGCTCGCGCTCGATCGCGCCCCACACGCCGTCCACGAAGTAGACGTTGCCCGGCGACACCGTGTTGACGCGGATGCCGTCGGCCGCGTGGCGCGCCGAGAGCGTCTTGCCGTAGTGGATCAGCGCGGCCTTCAGCACGCCGTACGGTTCCGCGAAGCGATCCACTTCGCGCCCCGACACGCTCGAAATCAGCACCACGGACGCCGCCTGCGACCGGCGCAGGTACGGCAGCGCCGCGTTGAAGAAGCCGACCGTGCCGAGCAGATCGGTATCGAACGCGCGCCGCCATGTTGCCAGCTCGCCGCCGCCGGCCAGCGCGCTGACGTTCGGCACGATCGCGTCGATGCCGCCGAGCCGCTCGGCCGCCGCGTCGACCCAGCCGGCCACCTGCGCCGGGTTCGTGATGTCGACGGCCGCGCCGAACGCGTTGCCGCCGAGTTCGGCCTGCGCCGCCGCCACGCCGGCCTCGCCGCGTGCGCAGAACGCCACCTGCGCGCCTTCCGCGAGAAAGGCCTCGACGATCGCGCGGCCGATGCCGCGCGTGCCGCCGCTGACGAGCACTTTCGCGCCGTTCAATTGAAGATCCATATCGGTGTCCTTGGAGTTCGTCGGGTTCGGGGAACGCAGCCCGGAACTTAGCGGACGCCACGTTGCACCGGGCGCGCGCGGCTCAAATAGCGGCGAAAGTTCGGCAGGGCCGAACGCGAACGCGGCGGATGCGGTTATAAAGACGGGATCGAAGCGCAAGGAGAAGGCGGTGATGGAACGCGGCGGCAAGGCAATCCAGTCGGTGCAGCGTGCGATGGCGGTGCTCGAAGCGCTGAGCGGGCAGGGCGGCGCCGCGCGGCTGATGGAGGTGGCGGCCGCGACCGGCTTCAGCAAGAGCACCGTGCATGGCGTGCTCGATACGCTGGTCGAAATGGGCTACGTGACGCGCGAGCGCAACCGTTACGCGCTCGGGCTGCGGCTCGAGGTGACGGCGCGCCCGCTCGCGCCGCAGAGCGAGCGGCTGCGCGCGGCGTTCGCGCCGGCGCTGCGGGCGTTCAACGAGCTGTGCGGGGAGGCGTGCTTCCTGGCGGTGCCGTGCGGCACGCGCGCCTATCTGACGCTCGACGCGCTCGATGCCGGCGGCCGCGGCTTCGTGCATCCGATGGACGAGCGGCGCGACGCGTTGACCACCTCCGCCATCGGCAAGGTGTTCCTGGCCCACAACCCCTTGCTGGCGCGCAAGCTGCGCCGCGAGGACCGGCTGCCGAAGGCCATCGACGGCGAACTGATCGAAATCGGCGAACGCGGTTTCGCGCTCGACCTGGCCGCCTCGCAAGCCAATCTGAACTGTTTCGCGCTGCCGTTGCGCCTGCGCGGGCGTACCGTGGCCGCGCTCGGCGCGAGCGGCGCGCCCGAGCGGCTCAATCCGGTGCTGATGCGCCGGCTGGCGGGCCGCGCGATGCGCGAGATGTTCGATCTGATCAAGTGTTGAGCTGCGCGGCCGGCGGTGCGCCGGGGGCCGCCGGCCGTCAGGCCGCGCGGACCAGCCGGTTGCCGCCGAGCGATTTCGCCGTGTAGAGCGCCGTGTCGGCGGCGGCCAGCATGTCGCCGAGCGAGGGGATGTTCTGCTCGTAGCGTGCCAGGCCGACGCTGACCGTCGCCTGGATCGGCGTGCCGTCGCGCTTGACGGTGACCGTGGCGGCGAAACGCTGCGCGACGAAGTCGCCGAGATCGTCGGCGCGCGCGGCGTCGTAGCCCGATAGCAGCACCGCGAATTCCTCCCCGCCGATCCGCGCCAGGATCGCGTCCGGCCCGAGCACCGCGCGCGCCACCGTGGCGAACGATTTCAGCACGTCGTCGCCGGCCTTGTGGCCGAAATGGTCGTTGATGCGCTTGAACTGGTCCAGATCGAGCGCCAGCACCGCGAACGGCTGCTTGCCGTTCGCCCTGCGGATCGCCAGCGCGCCTTCCTCGAAGAACCAGCGGCGGTTGCCGAGGCGGGTCAGATAATCGGTTTGCGCCTCGCGCAACAGGCGGCTGTGGGTTTCCTCGCGCACCAGCCGCAGCAGCGTCATCGGCAGGATCACGGAATAGAGCACGCCTTCGTACATCGTGATCTGGCTGGCCAGCAGCACCAGCGGCGCGCCGTAGCGCTCGGCCAGCAGCGGCAGCAGCACCATGCGGAGCGCGTACAGCAGCGCGTGGAGGCCCGTGACCACGATCGCGATGCGGCGCGCCTGGAGCGCCTGCAGGCTGACGCTGCGCAGCAGCTCGAACGCGGTCATGGCGCAGGCCAGCGCGATCGGCCCGGCGCTGATGTAGAGCCACATGGCTTGCGGCCAGCGCGTGCCGACGATCGCCCACGCGAGCGCGTCGAACAGCAGCAGGCCGATCGAGAACCGCATCGCGTTCCGTCCGCTCAGCGCCGCCACCCCGCCCAGGACCAGCAGATAGCCGCCGAGCAGGGTCAGATTGCTGACGGCCGGCCCCAGCATGCCCGGCAGCGCGGCGCGCGCGAGCACGATCACGCACCCCGCGCCGAGTGTCGCGTATCCCGTTGCCAGGATCCGCAACGCCTTGCTGCGCTTGGGGTGTGACGCGTGCTCCCAGAACGTCAAGCCGGCACTGGCGAATAACGTTCCGATCGCGAGGAAATATAGGGTTAGAAGGTCGACGTGCATGAATGACGTGGTGGCCCCCGGGCGGCACTTCGCGGGGGCAGCCGCATTTTACGCTGAACGTCGGACAA
Organism: Burkholderia sp. Ac-20379; assembly: GCF_017104645.1. Lineage (GTDB taxonomy): Bacteria > Pseudomonadota > Gammaproteobacteria > Burkholderiales > Burkholderiaceae > Burkholderia. The sequence goes on along the minus strand of NZ_JAAGPF010000123.1, from coordinate 442 downwards.
CTCAGTGAACGTCAAATTTGTTTAATTCGGGCCGGCCATCCGCGCCGTCTCTCCGGTCTCGTCCGTTGTCACCCCGCCCGCTTCGCGAAGACCTCTTGGAACACCGGCAGCGCCGAGAACACGTTCGGCCAGCCCGCGTAGAACGCCAGTTGCGTCAGCATCTCGGCGGCCTCGTCGCGGGTCAGGCCGTTGTCCAGCGCGCGGTTCAGGTGATACGGGATCTGCGCGACCTGGCCGTTCGCCACCAGCGCGGCCACCGTCACGAGGCTGCGGTCGCGCGGCGCGAGGCCGGGGCGCAGCCAGAGATCGTTGAACAGCGCCTCGGTGGTGTAGTGCACGACGCCCGGCGCGGTCGCGCCGAAGTTCTCGCCGACGGCCTGCGCGCGCTGCCGTTCGGCGGCCTCGTCGAGCGGCAGCGGCGGCGCGCCGGCGGGCGGCAAGT
>NZ_JAAGPF010000122.1 GCF_017104645.1 Burkholderia sp. Ac-20379 | reverse complement strand
GCTCGAGAAGCCGCGCAGATCGAGCAGGCCGGCTTGCGGCGCGGCGGCGGCCGGTTGCCGCGCGAACTCGAGCGGCGAGCCGAAGCGCACGACGCGCCAGCCGTGCTGCGACAGGAACGTGGCCAGCACCGGGTCGGGCAGGCGGGCGAGATAGACGAGCGTGCGCGGCGCGGCCGGCGCGTCGGACGGGGTGTCGGCGGCACGGCGGCGACGCGAGAAATCGGCGGCGATGACGGCGGGCGGGACGCGGGACTCTTGCACGATGGGCTCCGTCGCGACGATCAGAACGTGTAGGGGAAACGCACGCCAACCACGAAGTTCGGCGCGTCCGGCGTCAGGCCGACGGCAACCGACGCATTCATCGTCAGGTGCTTGTTGAAGACGTGATTGAGGCCGAAGCTCAGCGTCGACGCGGTGGTCTGGCTGCCCGGCACCTTCTGCCAGACGTCGCCGGGCGCCTTGGTCTTGGTCTCCGGCTCGAACGCCAGCGTGTAGGCGATGCTGGCCGAATCGCGTTCCGAGAACGCCAGCGCCACGCCGCCGCCGATCTGCACGATGTCGCCGAGCTTGACCTTGGCCGGTTGCGTCTGGCCGACCACCGACGAGATGTCGGAGAACGAGCGCGCGACGTTGTAGGTGTACGACAGGCTGCCGAACAGCACGATCGGATCGTAGGTCTTCAGCACCGACATGCCGGCCGTGATGCTCCAGAAGCCGGTGCCGGTGGGCAGCGTGTCGGGCGCGACGAGGTTGGTGTTGTTCGGATCGATCTGGCGCAGCTTGATGCCGAACGGCGAGGTGCCGGACGGCGTCTTCACGCGCAGGCTGCCGACCACGTCGGGCAGGTTCTGGGTTTCCTTCAGAAACTGGTAGTAGATCCCGAAGTTCACGTCGCCGAGCGCGTGCGAGCTGCCGCTGGCGTCCGACAGCGAGCTGGCCGCGCCGCCCGCGCCGCCGACGATGAAGCTGCTGGTGCGATACACGTAGGGCACGTCCACGTCCACGTTGATGCGGCTGGTCAGGCCGTAGCGGATGTCGACGTCGCTCGTCAGCTGGTGCGATTTGGTCTGGCCGAGGTTCAGGTTGCCGAGGAAGATCGCGTCGAGCGCGAGGAACCCGGAAAGCTGCAACTGGCGGCGGTCGTAGTAGGTGTCGCTGATGCCCCAGTCGATCGTCAGCTTGTGGTCGAACAGCGGGGCGTGTTCGCGCTGCACGACGGCGTTTTCGGCTTCGGTGCGGGTGGGCTCGGCCGCGCGGTTCTCGGTGCCGATCGAGCCGGCCGCCGCCGCGGCGTTCGCGCCCCGGGGGCCGGCGCCGGTGCCGGCCGAGCCCGTCACGGGCGGCGAGACGGATACGCCGGTGGCCGTGCCGGTGCCGTCTCCCGAGGCAGGCGAGAGCGGCGTGTATTGGGCGAGCAGGGTGCCGCCGCCGGCGCCTCCATTCGCTCCGCCGTTCGCGGCTTCGGCCGGCGGGTCGGACAGACCGCGCCCGCGCTGCTGCATCTCCAGATCCACCACATGGCGTTCGAGCGACTGGATCTTGCGTTGTTGCGCATCGACGAGCTGCATCAGCGCGTTGAGCCGGTCCTCGACCGACTGATTGGCCAGCGCCTGGGCCTGGGCGCCGCTGGCGAGCGCGAGCATCAGCACGGCCGCCGGAATGGCCGCGAGCGGATGGCGCGGCGAGAAATCGATCTGCATGGTCTAACCCCCGGTGTTGTTCGAAGCGTGACATTCGGTTCCGCGCCGCTCGCCGGTTCAGGCTGCCCGGCGGCAAAGGAACGGCGCGTTCTGCTGCCGTATCGGCGTCCCGTCGCATGCTGGGCGCGGGCGCCGTGGTTATGGAGCTGCGGTGTGCGCGCCGCGCGTCATCTCCTTGCGCCGAAGCCGGCTTGCAGCGCCTGCAGGATGCCGGCCTGGCGCAGCGCGCCGCCCGACATCTGTTGCGTGCGCAACTGAAGCTGGAGCTGGTTGGAGACGAGCTGCTGATTGCCGGCCACCTGCAGCAGTTGGGCGATGCTGCCGGCCTGCGCGGCGGCGGGCGCGACGATCTGGCTCGCGACGCCGGCCGGCGTGTTCAGCGCGAGCGTCACGCCGTTCGCGCCGAACGCGATGCTGGCGCGGATCGTGCCGTCGGCGCTGGCCGCCGAGGCGCTCGGCGCGTTGCTCGCGCCGGGCAGCATGGCCGATGCCGTGCCGAGGTTCGGGCCGAAGTCGATCGTCATCGCGTTGCTGCCGGTGTTGCCGTTGCCAGCCACCTGCGTGACCTGCGACACGCCGTTGACGCGGATCGTCTGGCCGCCCGACGCCACCGCGTTCGGATCGGTGCCGTTGGCGCGCGACGGATCGCCCGCCACCACGGCGGCGACCGTCTGCACCTGGGCCGACAGCTGGTTCGCGCCGTTGGCGGCGACGTTCAGCGATCCCTGAGCGACCGCGAGCGCGCCGTTCGGCAACTGCCATTGCGAAATCAGGTTGACGACGAAGCCGGACACCATCGTGGCGTCGGCGAATTTGCCGGTCTGACGGGCCAGCACGTCGTCGCCGACCGCGACGATCGGCAGCGCGGCCTGCGCCGGCGCGTCGCCCGCGAACGGCATCTGCATGCCGGCGGGCGAGGTGGCCTGGGCGGCGCTGCCGGTGAGCGCGCAGGCGGCCGCGCATGCCGCGCCGCGCAGGAATGAGAGTGAGCGATTCATGATGGGTCAGAACAGGTCTGCCTTGATCAAGCCGTACTCGACGAACGGGATCGCGGCGGAGCCGGTGGTGAGCGCCTGTTCGCGCAACCGGAGCGCCAGCGAGTCGTTGTGCTGCAGCAGCGGGGAATCCTCCATGAAGGGTTTGCCCACAACGGCGAACACCAGGCCGTTCCAGGTCTTGACGAAATCCTGTTCGAGCAGGATGCGGTTGCCGAGCGCGGGGTCGGCGATGAACACCCGGCCGTCGGCGGCGCGCTTGACGATCACGAAGTGCTCGTAGCCTTCGATGTTCATCAGCACGATGACGGGGATCTGCAGCGTGCGGAGCGCGTCGAGGCCCACTCGGAAGCCGCGTCCGCGCAGCCCGAGCGTTTCGACGAACTTCTTCATGTCGAGCATCGAGAAGCCGTGACGCACGACCACCTCGGGCGAGGAGAAGGCCATCATCCGCTGGATCATGTCGGCTTCGGGGATGTCGATGCCGTAGCCGTACTTGAGCAGCGTGGCGAGCGCGGCCGAGCCGCAGCTGAAATCGAACTGCTGGCCGACGATGTCGCGATGGCGCAGGTCGTACATCGATTTCAATGTCTTGTGCACGGGCACGCCGGCGAACGGCAGCGCGTCGATGCCCGACGCCTGAGCGGTCGCGAACGGGCCGAAAACCCAGCATGCGCAGAGGGCTGCGAGCCGGGCCGGCGCGTGAAGGCGTGTCGATGTCATGGGTGTCTCCCCCGCTACTGCCTGTTGCTTCGTGCTGCTTCCTGCCGAGCGTGCGGCAGGGCCTCGCGCGCCGCCGATCCTGCGGTGCGCGAGGCTGCCGGAGCGGTCAATGGCCGCTGTTGAGCGCCGCGATCGCGAGGCCGTTGTGCTGCAGGTTGCCCGCGCCGCCGGCGATGTTCACGCCGATGTTGCCGGTCGCACCCGTGAGGGTGTTCGCGCCGAGCATCGCGGTGCCGACGAAGCGCCCGTCGATCTGCGCGCTGGCCACTTGCGTGTTGTCGTCCGTGGCGATCATGGCGACCGTGCGAGCCTGGCCTGCCGACACGGTCGTCATCGAGCCGGCGAGGCTGTTGTTCTGCACGTTGCCGATGCCCGAGGCGACATTGACGCCGACGTTGCCCGACACGCCCGCCAGCGAACCGTCGCCCACCGACGCGTTCAGCACGAAGTTGTCGATGCGGGCGCGGCCCGACGACGCCTGGTTGCTGAAGATCTGCGCGTTGCCGAACACGTTGCCGACATCGACCGAAGCCAGCGACACGTCGTTGCTCTGCGCGTTGTCGATGCCCATCGCGATGTTGACGCCGAGGTTGCCCTTGACGCCGGTGGCCGCGTTGTTGCCGGTGGTGGCGGTCAGCGTGCCGGCTTGCTCGGTGTTGGTGACGAACGTGAGGGAGCCCGTCGTTGCGCTGCGCATGGCGGTGTAGGTGTTGCTGAAGCCCCAGTAGTTCGCGTTGAGCGATTCCGATTTCTCGTTCGCGGAGATCGAGCCGCTGGACGCGGATTGCGCCTCGCTCTGCATGCCGCCGGCATTCCATGCCGTGCCGAACGATGCGCTCGTGCGGCTCGTGCTGGTATCGGCGTGCTGGTGCGCGCTGCTCGACGCGTTGGCCGAGGACGACGTGCCCCAGGCCGCACCGGCGGCACCGGCGATATAGCCGCTTTCGCTTTGCGACGCACTGCCGCCCGCGATGAAGCCGAACAGGCCCGGCAGGAAATACCCGCTGATCTGGCCGCTCTGGCTGCTGCCCGATGCCGCGGCGGCGCCGCCGACGATGAAGGCCGAGCCGCCGGTGTTGCCCGATTGATGCAGGCTCGACGACTGGTTGGCCGTCGCGCTCTGTTGCGACGAGGCCGTGCTGTAGGTGCCGCCGGCGACCCAACTGCTGCCGCTGCGCGACATCGACTGCGACGACTTCGTCTTGTACGACGCGTCGAACGACGAGGATTGCACGCCGTTGTGGTATGCGTAGCCCGAGTTGTTGACGGAGGACGACACGTCGTCCACCGATGCCGTGATGCTGCCCTTCGTATAGCTCTGATACAGCGGCTCCAGCGACACGTGATTCAACGAAACCGTCTGGTTGTTGTTGATCACCGCGCCGGCGCTGCTCGACACGCCGACGGCGCCGTACAGACCGACAAACCCGAAGATGCCGACAGCCTCGGTGACCCCGGTAACGTTGTAGAGGAATGCGTCCGCCGCTTGGGCCGATCCGGCGGCCGAGACGAGAACCGCGGCTGCAATGACAGTGCGTTTCATGATGCGCTCCGATACAGAAGTGGCTAGTTGATAAAAAGCGTGCCCGCCGGGGGACGGAGCACAAAACTGTTTGCCGTGGTGTTACCGGCGCCGGCTGTCTGGTTGACTTGCACGATTCCGCTGATATGCTTGAAAGCGTCGCCGCTAATCGACACCTCCCGCATTCCCCGGCCCCCCGCCGGGTTTCCCAGGCCTCCGGCCTTCGAAGCCGTTTCGGACAGTTCGGTATCCGAAACGGCTTCGATTCCTGCGCCCAGCGAGCCGATGGCCATGCTGTTGCGCTGTAGATTTGCGCTGCCCGCGCTCTGATTCACCATTGCCGCACCCGACAGGTTCGACAACGCGCCGCCCTCGATGCGGGCCGCCGTGTCGCCGGTGCGCGCCACGCTCGTGGCCACTTGCAGCGACGAGAGGCTCGCGCCCGCCGCCGTGCCGATGGCGATGCCCAATTGATTGGCCTGTGCATTGCCCGTACCCACCGTCTCGTTGATCTTGAGCACGCCGCCGATGTCGCGCGCCGCGTTCGCGCCGATCGTCGCGACGCCGCTCACCTGCGCCGCCGATTGCGCTTGGACGCCGGCGGCCGCGAGCAGGGCGAGCGCCGGCAGCCAGCCTGCGCCGCGTGCGAAGATCGTTCGCACAGCGAAGCAATCGTTCGATGCCGATGCGTGAGAAAGGCGGCTCATTTGATCGCTCCCAGCGCGGTGACGAGCGGCGAGATCGCGCCGGTGATGGTGGTGGAGATCGTGCCGCCGATGGTCGCGATGCCCGAGGTCGGGATGCTCACGCCGCCCGCGCCGCGCCCGAGCGGGCCGGCCAGGTCGGCCGTCATCACCTGGGTGACGGCGGCCACCGTCGCGCTGGTGCCGGCCACGTTGCCGCCGGCGATGCCGAGCGAGCCGCGCGCATTGGTCAGATCGAGATCGGAGGCCAACGTGGCCATCATCGGGTTGAACGTGTTGGCCGGGAACGTCGTGGCGCGCACACGCACCGGATCCTGATCGACCGGCACCGGGCGATACGCGATGCGCGGCGTCACGTCGCGCAGCACGATCAGGTCGCCAGGGTTCTGCGGCGCCTGTTGCGCGTGGGCCGTGCTCGCGGCGCCGGCGATCGCGCCGGCAGCGCCGAGCGCGGCGAGCGGAGCGACGAACGGGAAACGGAGCGGATTCATGTCGGCATCCTCGGTGGTTCGGGTTTCAACGGCGCGTCAGGCTGAGGCTGTTGCCCTGCATCGGGCGCGGCGCATCGGCCGGCACCGGCAGCGGCGACGGCAGGGCCGGCGGCACGAGCTCGTCCCACAACGTCACGCCGTTGCGCGCGGCGGCCAGCTGCATCGGCGAGGCCGACACCATCATCGTCATGCCGGCGGCGCGGCCGCGTTGAGCGGCCAGCGTCGCTTCGTCGAGCTGGGCGTCGCGCAGGCCGGCCATCGGCCGTTCGGCCGCGACGAACTCGAGCGCCGCGGCTGCCGGCAGCACCTGGGCGTGCACGGCGGACAAGCTCGCCGCAGCGATCAGCGCGGCGGCGACATTCAGGCAGAGGTGGCGGGGCAGGTTCGGCATCGCAGGTCTCCGGTGTGCAGGACATACAGCGAGGAGCGTGCCAACGGCGCAAAACCCGCGCCCCTGCTCGATTGCGCGACGCGCATCCGGCCTGCGGGCCTGTAAGCCGAACGAAAACGTATCAGCCTTGAAACACCGCCCGGTTCACGGCCGGAATGCGTTGCGCGGACGCCGCGGAATCGTGGTTCGCGCGGCCCCGGACATACCCTGAGCGAGGCCGCGCGCCGAACGTGGCGAAGCGCACGGAACGCAGGCGCGGCCGTTCCGGACGCGGCCCGCCCGCAACGCGGCGAGCGAGCGGCGCCGGCTCGCGGCGGCGTCGCGCGAACGTATCAGGCAGGAACCACTGTTAAGAAACGATGCGGAGAAGGTGGCGGAGGCAACCGAATCGGCACATCGGCCGTGCGCGGTGTCGCGAACGCGAGACGACGCCGCGCGGCGGCACGCGCTGCGAAGGAAGGAAACGGGAGAGCCGCGAACGGCAACGCTCGCGGCCGGCTCGTTCATCCAACGAGCCGGCCGCGCCAGCCGGTGTTCAGGAAGGACGCAGCGCCGCCTTGTGCGGCATGGTCTTGACGACGGGCCGCTGCCCGGCCGGCAGCGCCGGCGGCGTGGCGGGCACCGAGAAGCCGAACGTGTTCCAGCCGTCGTCGCAGCTCACGAACACCGCGCCGCCGTGCATGTCGGCGACGGCCTTGACGATCGACAGCCCGAGCCCGTGATTCTCGTTGCTGTTCGAGCGCGCCTCCTCGAGCCGGTAGAAGCGCTCGAACATGTGCGCGCGCTTGGCCGGATCGAGCGCCGCGCCGGGGTTGGCCACGGCGATCTCCACCTGTTCGCCGGTCGCGCGGATCGTCACGCGGATCGCGTCGCCCGGCCGCGAGTGCTGGATCGCATTGATCAGCAGATTGGTCATGGCGCGGCCGAACAGCGAGGTGTCGACGCTCGCGCGCGCATCGCCCGACAGCTCGGCGCGCAGTTGCGCGTCCTCCAGCGAGAATTCGAGGAAATCGAGCATGCGCGCCACCTCGTTCGCCAGCGACACGTCGCTGAGGTTGGTGGCGCGCTCGCCGCGATCGCTGCGCGACAGGAACAGCATGTCGTTGACGATCACGCGCAAGCGCTCGAATTCCTCGAGGTTCGACTGCAGCGTCTGCTGCATGCGCTCGACGGTGCGCTCGCGCGAGGTCAGCGCCACCTGGGTCTGGCCGATCAGGATGCTGACCGGCGTGCGCAACTCGTGCGCGACGTCGGCGTTGAACGATTCGAGCCGGTCGTAGGCCAGCTCGATGCGCTCCAGCGCGCCGTTGAACGAACTGGCCAGCTCGTGCAGCTCGCTCGGCAGCGCGTCGGTTCGCAGCCGCTGCTTGCGGTTCGCCGGGCTCAGCGCGGCCGCTTCCTTGGACAATTGCGCGAGCGGCTCCAGCCCGAAGCGCGTCACCGCGCGGCTCAACAGCAGCGAGATCACGGTGGCCGCGCCGATCAGCGCCGCCAGCGTCAGCGCGATGAAGCGCAGCATCTTCTGCGTGCGGTCGCAGGCGGTGGCCACGATCAGCGTCAGTTCGGGATGAATGCCGTTCGACGCGATCGTGGTGGTGCGCGTCATCACGTTGTAGCTGCTGCCGTCGACGTGCTTCAGTTCGAACGCGCCGACCGGCACGTCCACCGGCGTGCCCACCACCGGCTTGCCGAGCGTGTAGGCTGGATCGGGGCTGGTGACGATGTAGCGCGTCGAGCCGTCGAGCGGCTGCAGATCGGTCAGTTTTTCCTGCGTGATGTGCCAGCGCGCCGGGGTGCTGGCGTGCGAGAGGATCATCTCGGCCACCTTGGCGCGGGTTTCCAGCGTCGCGCGCAGCTCGGCGAACAACTGCCGCTCCATCATCGCGAACAGGCCGATCCCCACCAGCGAGAACACCAGCAACGAGGTGATGGCGAACATCACCGACAGACGCATCGAGATCGAGCGTTTCATGGAGAACCTCAGCGACGCAGGTCGGCTTCCGGCTCGTCGCGCACTTCGAGCACGTAGCCCATCCCGCGGATGGTATGCAGCAGCTTGTCGGAATACGGGCCGTCCAGCTTGGCGCGCAGCCGCTTGATGGCGGTTTCCACCACGTTCGCGTTGCTGTCGAAATTGACGTCCCACACCAGCTCGGTGATGGTCGTCTTCGACAGCACCTCGCCGCGCCGGCGCGCCAGCACGCCGAGCAGCTGGAATTCCTGGGCGGTCAGGTCGAGGCGGATGCCGTTGCGCGTGGCGCGGCGGCTGATCAGGTCCACGCGCAAATCGCCGATCGAGATCAGCGTCGATTCCTGCACGCGGGCGCGGCGCGTCAGCGCGCGCAGCCGCTCGATCAGCTCGAGAAACGAGAACGGCTTGGTGAGGTAATCGTCGGCGCCGCCGCGCAGGCCGCGCACGCGGTCGTCCACGCGGTCGCGCGCGGTCAGCATGATGACCGGCGTGTCCTTCTGCGCCCGCAGCGCGCGCAGCACGCCGAAGCCGTCGATCTTCGGCAGCATCACGTCGAGCACGACCACGTCGTAGTCGTATTCGACGGCTTTCCAGGCGCCGTCCTCGCCGTCGGTAGCGGTATCCACCACCCAGCCTTCCTCCGACAGCCCGCTTTTCAGGTAATCGACGACCTTCGGTTCGTCTTCGACGATCAATACTTTCATTCGGATTTCCCGTTGGCTGGCCCGGCGGCGGCAGACCAGCCGCCGCCGAGCGCTTTTGCGAGATATACCACCAGCGCGGCGCGTTGGCCACGGATCTGCACCTCCTGGCGCTCGCTGGTCAGTAACTGTTGTTGCGCGCTGATCACGTCGATGTAGGCGGTCAGGCCGCCCGCATAGCGGTCGCGCGCGAGCGAGACGAGCTGCCGCGAATCCTCCACGCCGGCGCGGGCGCGGCGGCTGGCCTCGTCGAGCGTGGACAGGCCGGTCACGGCGTTCTGCACTTCCTGGAACGCGGTCAGCACGGTTTGCCGGTAGTTGGCCTGGGCGGCCGCGTAGCCGGCCTGCGCGTAATCGACGCCGGCCTGGAGCCGGCCGCCCTGGAACAGCGGCTGCGACACCGATGCCCCCACCGACCACACCAGCGCCGGCACCGAAAACAGGCTGGCGAAGCGCGTGGCTTCCCAGCCGATGTCGGGCGACAGCGTCAGGCGCGGGAAATAGGCGGCGCGCGCCACGCCGATCTGTGCGTTGGCGGCGGCCATCGCGCGCTCGGCCGAGGCCACGTCGGGGCGGCGTTGCAGCACCTCGCTCGGCAGGCCGGGCGGCAGCGCGGGCGCGTTCAGCGGCTGCACGCGCGGGGCGATCGAGAACGACGGCGCGGGCGTGCCGGTCAGCGTGGCGATCGCGTGTTCGTATTGCTGGCGCGTGTTGCGCAGCAGTTGCGCCTGGGTTTTCGTCTGATCGAGCTGGGCGCGCTGCTGGAGCAGATCGAGCCCCGATACCGCGCCCAGTTCGTGCTGCGCGCTGACGAAATCGAGCGCTTTCTGCTGCAGCGCCACGGAGCGGGCCAGCACGTCGATCTCGGCGTCGGTTTCGCGCAGTTGCAGATAGGCGGTGGCGAGGTCGGCCGTCAGCACGAGACGGGCATTGGCAAGATCGTCGGCGGATTGCTCGGCGCTGGCCTGCGCGGCCTCCACGGTGCGACGGATCCGGCCGAACAGATCGAGCTCGTAGCTGGCCGTGGCGCCGAATTGCGTGTCGTTCTGGACGGTCGAATGGTTGGTCTGCGCGTAATTGGTCAGCGGGCGGTCGGCCGAGATCCGCGAGCGGCTCGCGCCGCTGTTCAGGCCGATCGCCGGCAGTTGCGCGGCCGAGGTCGAGGCCAGCGTGGCGCGGGCCTGCGCGTAGTGCGCAGCGGTGGCGGCCAGCGTCTGGTTGGCGGCCAGCGCCTGCGTTTCGAGGTCGTTCAGCAGCGGATCGTCGAACGCGGTCCACCAGTCGGGCGAGAGCGCCGCGTGGGATGGGCGCGCGCGTTGCCAGTAGGCATCGTCGGCCGGCGTCTGCCAGGCGTCGGGCGTGCCGACGGCCGGGCGATGGTAATCGGGGCCGACCGTGCAGCCGGCCAGCCACAGCGGCGACGTGGCCGCGGCCAGCACGGCCAGAGCGGCGCGGCGGGCGGCCGAACACCGCCGGCGCGGGCGCGGCGGCGAACCGGCAGCCGACGCGTGTGCCTCGGCCAAGCGCGCGATCCGGCTCGAAGGGCGACGCATGATGCTCACGATCCGGCCCCCGAAGCCCCCGAAGCCCCCGAAGCCCCCGAAGTGGCCGAAGTGGCCGAAGTGGCCGAAGTGGCCGAAGTGGCCGAAGTGGCCGAAGTGGCCGAAGCCCCAGAAGCGGCCGACGTGCCTGAAGCCGCCGCGTTCCCGTGCGCCGCCTTGCCGTCACCCGCCGCCACCGTCGCCTTCACGACCACCGTGTCTCCGTTCGCCAGCGAATCGCTCGGGTTCAGCACGATCCGGTCGCCGGCCTCGATGCCTTCGTCGAGTTCGAGCGACTTGCCGAGCGTGCGCGCGATCCGCACCGGCCGCAGCGCGACCTTGCCGTTGGCGTCCACCACGGCGAGCGTCGGCCCTTCGGCGCGGAACAGCAGCGTATTGGCGGGCACCGTCAGCGTGCCGACCGCCGCCATCGGCAGCGTCGCCTTCACGTAGGCGCCCGGCAGCAGGCGGCCGTCCTGGTTCGGCAGCGTGATCTCGATCTGCAGCGTGCGGGTGGCCACGTCGATGGCGCGCGCGGTGTGTGTGACGGTGCCGTCGAACGTCTGGCCCGGCAGCTCGGATTGCGTGACGGCCACGTGCTGGCCGACGCGCACCTGCTGCGCGTAGGTTTGCGGCACGCGCACGTAGAGCCGCAGCCGGTCCGCCTGGGTGACCATGAACAGCGCGCGCCCGGCGCCGCTGTTGCCCGCGTTGATCAGGTCGCCCACGTCGATGTTGCGCTGCGTGACCACGCCGTCCACCGGCGCGACGATCTTCTGGAAGCCTTTCAGCTCGGTCAGGCGGCGGACGTTGGCCTCGGCCGCCGCCAGGTTCGCGACGGCCTGGTTGTACGCGCCCTGACGGTCGTCGAGCTCCTGCTGCGAGACGGCGTCGCGCTGGCGCAGTTGCTGTGCGCGGTCGAACGAGGTGCGCGCCAGCGCCAGCGACGATTGCACCTGCTGGCGCTGCGCCACCGCCTGCGCGAATTCCTGGTCCACCTCGGGCGTATCGAGCTCGGCCAGCACCTGGCCGGCCTTCACGTGCGTGCCGATGTCGACGTCCCAGCGCGCCACGTAGCCGCTCGCGCGCGCGTAGATCGGCGCCTCCACGTAGCCGCGCAGCGTGCCCGGCAGCGCCAGCCGCGTGTCGCCGGTGGCCGGGCTCGGCGTGACCACCGTGACGTACTGGCGCGCGTTCTGTTCGGCCAGCTTGTCGAGCTTGCCGCGATTGAACCAATCCACCACCAGCGTGCGCGCGGCCAGCACCGCCAGCACCACGCCGGCCACGATCAGCGCGAGCTTCGCGCGCCGGCGCACCGTGTTGCGGGCGGGCAGGTCCAGCCCCGATTCTTCGGCGTGCAGCCCGACGGCGCTATGACGTTTCTCTTCCATGAGTTCAACCGGTCTAAAACGAATCCAGGGGTCAGGACGCTTCGGCGCGGTGCGCGCGCCGTTTCGCCAGTCGGTGATGCACGCCCGCGAACACCAGCGGGACGAAAAACAGCGTCGAAACGGTCGCGAACAGCAGCCCGCCGATCACGGCGCGGCCGAGCGGGGCGTTCTGCTCCGCGCCTTCGCCGAGCCCGAGCGCCATCGGAATCATGCCGATGATCATCGCCAGCGCGGTCATCATGACCGGGCGGATCCGCGTGGCACCCGCTTCCAGCGCGGCCGACAGCGCCGGCACGCCGGCATCGAGCCGCTGCCGCGCGAACGACACCACCAGGATCGAGTTCGCGGTGGCCACGCCCACCGTCATGATCGCGCCGGTCAGCGCCGGCACGCTCAGGTGGGTGCCCGTCACGAACAGCATCCAGGCGATGCCGGCCAGCGCCGCCGGCATCGCGCTGATGATGATCAGCGGATCGATCCACGACTGGAAGTTCACCACGATCAGCAGATACACCAGCACGATCGCCATCGCCACGCCCGCGCCCAGCCCGAAATACGAGCTGCGCATCGTGTCCACCTGGCCGCGCAGCGTGATGGTGGTGCCGCGCGGCAGCGTCTTGCGGGCCTCGCTGACGATCCGGTCGATGTCCGACGCCACGCCGCCGAGATCGCGCCCGTCCACGCTCACGTACAGATCCGTCACCGGCCGGATGTTGTAGTGCGTGACCACGGCCGGATCGACGCCGCGCCGCAGCTCGGCCAGATTCGCCAGCAACTGGTACGGCGTGCCGGGCGCGCCCGAGGCGGCGATCGGCGTGCTGAGCAGATCGCCGACCGAGTGGATCTGGTATTGCGGCGTCTGGATCGTCAGCGGATATTGCACGCCGGTTTGCGGATTGACCCAGAACGTCGGCGTGGTCTGCGAGGTGCCGGCCAGCGAGATCAGCATGTTCTGCGCGACGTTCTGCGCCGACAGGTTCAACTGCTGCATCCGCGTGCGATCCATGTAGGCCGTCAGCGTCGGCTCGTCGATGCGCTGCAGGATGTGCGCGTCCACCGCGCCGGGCACGGTGCGCACGCGCTTGAGCAACTGGCTCGCGATCGCCATGTTCGAGCTGGCGTTGTTGCCTTGCAGTTGCACGTCGATCGCGGCCGGCTGACCGAAGTTGAGGATCTGCGTGACGATGTCGGACGGCTGGAAGAAGAACTCCACGCCCGGGAAGCGCTCGGGCAGCACGCGGCGCAGCGTCTCGACGTAGCGGTGCGCGGGCGGGTGGCCTTCCTTCAGCGCGATCATGATCTCGCCGTCGAGCGTGCCGATCGTGCCCGCGTTGCTGTACGACAGGTTGATGCCGCTCGACGGCAGACCGAGGTTGTCGACGATGGTGTCGAGCTGGTCGGCCGGCACCACCTCGCGCACCACCTTCTCGACCTGGTCGGCCAGCCGCGCGGTTTCCTCGATGCGGATGCCCGTCTGCGCGCGCATGTGCAGGCGGATGTTGCCGGCGTCGACGCTCGGGAAGAAATCGCGGCCCAGCACGAAGATCAACCCTGTCGACAGCACGCAGAAGCCGAGGAACGCGATGGCGGCCGCGCGGCGGCGCACGATCAGCATGCCGAGCAGCACGATGTAGCCGGCGCGCAGGCGTTCGAACGCGCGGTCGAAGCCGTGGTGCAGGCGCGCGAAGCGCGACGCGCGGCGGGCCGGCGCTTCGGCGGCGGCGTTTTCGGCCCCATGCGCGCCCGGCGCGTGCGCCGCATCGCGCCGGAACAGCAGCATCGCCATGGTCGGCACCAGCGTGCGCGACAGCACGTAGGAGGCCAGCATCGCGAACACCACCGCCTCGGCCAGCGGCACGAACAGGTAGCGCGCCACGCCGGTCAGGAAGAACATCGGCACGAACACGATGCAGATGCACAGCGTGGAGACCAGCGCCGGCACCGCGATCTCGCCCGCGCCGTCGAGGATCGCCTGCCGCAGCCCGGTGCCGAGGTGCAGGTGGCGCTCGATGTTCTCGATCGTCACGGTGGCGTCGTCCACCAGGATCCCGACCGCGAGTGCCAGCCCGCCGAGCGTCATGATGTTGATGGTCTGGCCGAGCGCGGCCAGCGCCAGGATCGACGTGAAGATCGACAGCGGGATCGAGATCGCGATGATCAGCGTGCTGCGCCAGTTGCCGAGGAACAGCAGGATCATCATCGCCGTCAGCAGCGCCGCGATCAGCGCCTCGTGGATCACGCCCTGCACGGCGGCCTTCACGAACACCGACTGATCGAACAGCGAGCTGATCTTGAGGTCGGCCGGCAGCGTGGCCTCGACGCTCGGCAGCAGCGTCTTCAGCGCGTTCACCACCTGCAGCGTGGAGGCGTCGCCCGTCTTCATGATCGACACCAGCACGCCGCGCTGGCCGTCCTTGCGCACGATGTTGGTTTGCGGCGTGAAGCCGTCGCGCACGTGCGCCACGTCCGCCAGGTAGATGGTTGCGCCGTTCTGCGTGCGGATCGGCAGGCGGTTCAGCTCGGCCACCGTGTCGGGCGAGGCGTTGGTGCCGACGCGATATTCGGTCGGCCCGATCTTGGCCGTGCCGGTGGGCAGGATCAAGTTCTGCACGCCCACCGCGTTGACGACGTCGGCGGGCGACAGCCCCTTGGCCATCAGCGCCTGCATGTCGAGATCGACCGAGATCACGCGCGTGCGCCCGCCGTACGGGTAGGGAATCTGCACGCCGCGCACGGTGATCAGTTGCGGGCGCAGGAAGTTCAGCGCGATGTCGGCCAGCGATTCCTCGCTCAGCGACGAACTCGACAGCCCGAGTTGCAGCACCGGAATGCTCGACGCCGAATAGCTGATCACGAGCGGCGGGGTCGCCCCCGGCGGCATCTGCCGCACGATCGACTGCGCCGACGACACCGTCTGTGCGATCGCAGTCTGGGTATTCGCCCCCGGCTGCAGGAACACCTTGACGATGGCGATGCCGGGCAGCGTCTGCGATTCGATGTGCTCGATATTGCTGACGGTGGTGGTCAGCGTGCGCTCATGGACCGAGGTGATGCGCTCGGCCATGTCGCGCGCCGAGAAGCCGCTGTAATTCCAGATCACGCTGATGACCGGGATATCGATCGAGGGCAGCACGTCGGTGGGCGTCCTGACCAGCGCCAGCGGCGTCGCGAGCAGGATCATGATGGCCATCACGATGAACGTGTACGGGCGGCGCAGCGCGAGATTGACGATCCACATGGAGGCAGGCGGGAGGCGGCTCGGAGGGCGGGATGTAAGGTCGGGACTGGATGATAGTCAGGCGGGCGGGGCGCTTTCCTGACGCCAGAATGGCTGAATTGTCAGGAAGCGGCGGGCGCGACCGGCCGGAGACGGGGCCGCGCGAGGCCGGAAATCAGGCGGGTGGCGGTTGGGCGGGCGGCGGCGTTCATGGGGGCAGGGTTAGCGATCTCAGGGATAACGTGGGTTCGTCTGGCGCGAGCCTGTCGTTTCCATGACGGACGGCCCACAATGCGCCGGGTAGCCTGACACATTTCGAAACCGGCCGGTATCGCCGATAACGAGCGGGCCGAGCCCGCGGGAGACGCAGTCATGACGCAGTTGTTCGAGGATGGGCTGGGCCGGCGCGACGCGAACTACGTGCCGCTGACGCCGACCGATTTCATCGCGCGCGCGGCCGAGGTCTATGGCGACCGGCTCGCCGTGGTGCACGGCGCGCAGCGCTACACCTGGGCCGAGGCCTATGCGCGGGCGCGCCGCCTGGCCGGCGCGCTGGCGCAGGCCGGGATCCGGCGCGGCGACACCGTGGCCGCGCTGCTGCCGAACATCCCGCCGATGCTCGACGCGCACTTCGGCGTGCCGATGACGGGCGCGGTGCTCAATGCGATCAACACGCGGCTCGACGCGGCGTCGGTGCTGTTCGTGCTGCGCCACGGCGAGGCGAAGCTGCTGATCGTCGATACCGAATACGCCGAGATCGCGCGGCAGGCGGCCGAGACGCTGCCCGGGCTGCGGATCGTCAGCGTGGCCGACGCGATGCCGGCCGATCCCGCCAGCTTCGCCGGCGCCACCGATTACGAGGCGTTCATCGCGTCCGGCGACCCGGAAACGCCCTGGGCGCCGCCCGCGGACGAATGGGACGCGATCGCGCTGAACTACACGTCGGGCACCACCGGCGACCCGAAGGGCGTGGTGTATCACCATCGCGGCGCCTATCTGGCCGCGCTGTCGAATCTGCTCGAATGGGACATGCCCAAGCACGCGATCTACCTGTGGACGCTGCCGATGTTCCATTGCAACGGCTGGTGTTTTCCGTGGGCCGTGGCGGCGCGCGCGGGCGTCAACGTCTGCCTGCGCAAGTTCGACGCGCGCACCGTGTTCGATCTGATCCGCCGCGAGGGCGTCACGCACTACAGCGGCGCGCCGATCGTGCACAGCACGCTGGCCAACGCGCCGGCCGAATGGCGCGCGGGCATCGACCACGTGGTGCAGGCGCAGGTGGCCGGCGCCGCGCCCGCGCCGGCCGTGATCGCGCGCATGAAGTCGATCGGCTTCGCGCTCACGCACGTCTACGGGCTGACCGAAGTGTACGGGCCGGCCACCGTCTGCGCGGTGCAGGAAGGCTGGGGCGCGCTGCCCGACGAGGAGGTCGCGCGGCTGACGGCCCGCCAGGGCGTGCGCTATCACCTGCAGGCCGGCGCGACCGTGCTCGATCCGGACACCATGACGCCGGTGCCCGCCGACGGCGAGACGCTCGGCGAGATCATGTTCCGCGGCAACATCTGCATGAAGGGCTATCTGAAGAACCCGCGCGCCACCGACGAGGCGTTCGCCGGCGGCTGGTTCCACACCGGCGATCTCGGCGTGCTGATGCCGGACGGCTATATCCGCATCAAGGATCGCCGCAAGGACATCATCATTTCGGGCGGCGAGAACATTTCGAGCATCGAGCTGGAGGACGTGCTGTACCGGCATCCGGCCGTGGCGGTGGCGGCCGTGGTGGCGCTGCCCGATCCGAAATGGGGCGAGGTGCCGTGCGCGTTCGTCGAGTTGCGCGAGGGCATGACGGCCACCGAGGCGGAGATCCTCGCGCATTGCCGCACGCTGCTGGCCGGCTACAAGATGCCGAAGGCGGTGCGCTTCGGCGAGCTGCCGAAAACCTCCACCGGCAAGATCCAGAAATTCCAGTTGCGCACGCAGGTGCGCTCGGATTCGGCGATCGACGTGGCGGGGGAGTGAGCGCCGGGTGTTGAATGAGGCAGGGCGCGCCGGTCAGCGCGTGACGAACGGCGCCGCCGCTTCCGGCGCGCCGCGCGCATGGCGGCGCTGGCGCAGCAGCGCGACGCGGCAGTTCTCGCGCGCCACGTCGGCGCCCGCGTCGTCGAGCAGCACCAGGTCGCCGCGCATCACGTTGAACGTGATCACGTTGCCGGTGGGCGAGGCCACCGTTTCGGGCGTGTGCACCGAGCCGGCCGGCTCCAGCACCGTGCTGCCGGCGCGCGCGATCCAGTCGTATTCGCGGTAGCGCCATTCGCCTTCCAGCGTATAGACGAACACCGTGCCCTCGTGACGATGGCGCGGCAGCGTCATGCCGACCGGCATGCGCAGCAGCACCGTCAGCTCGTCGCGGGCCGCGTCGATATGGAGGTACTTGATCGCGAGGCCCGGCAGCGCGTCGGCCATCGGCAGCCAGGGCAGGTCGTCGTGCTGCAGGCAGTGGATCGGCGGCAAGGCGGCGACGGCGTCGGTCATGGCGGGGTATCGGGAACGGGTGGAACAGGGGAACGGGGGAGCGAGCCGCGATTATCGCAGAGCCGCCGCGTGCGAGGCGCAGCGCCCGCGACGACGGCCGCCGCTTCGCATCGTGCGTTGCCGGTTCGGATCGGCCCGCGCCGCGCGGCGGCTTCCGCGTTATACCAAAAGGCTCGCGGCATTGCCGCCCGCCGGTCGTCGGCGCGGCCGGCCGCTGCCGTGCCAGTTCGATCGATGACCCGAATCCCGTCCCTCCGCCTGCCTGCCGCCGATACGCCGTCCCTGCCGGACAGCGCGGCGGCGAGCGCGCCGGAAACGCGCGGCGCGGATGCCGCGGGCGCGGCAGGCGGCACGATCGACGCGCTGAAAATGCTCGCCACCTACGCCAAACGCCCGCGCGGCGCCGTCACCGCCCGTCGCGGCGAAACGGTCGAACGCCTCGGGCGGCTGCGCGCCGAGCTGTCGCGGATCGCGCCGCCGCCCGATTCGGCCGAGGCGGCGCGCGACGCGATCCTGGCCGCGATGGCGCGCGCCGGCCTCGAGGGCTGGACCGTGCCCGAACTGCACGACGCCGCCACGCTGGCCTACCAGGACGGCTCGAAGCGGATCGACCTGATCTCGCACGGCGTCGTCTTCAACCCGTGGGGCGCGTTCCGCATCGTCGATCTGCGCGCCGGCGCGGCGGTCTATTTCGAACTGGCCGGGGCCGGCCCGCGCGAGTTCGCCGCGCCGCGCGAACGCCGCCCGCTCGCCGCGCCCGGCAAACCGGCGCCCCGAACCGTTTAGACTGCGCGTTTTCGCCTCGGCCAATCGGAGCCGCCATGAAACGCATCCTCGTCATCGGTATCGGCAGCGGCGATCCCGACCATCTGACCTTGCAGGCCGTCGACGCGATGCGCCGCGCCGACGTGTTCTTCGTGATGGACAAAGGCCCCGCCAAGGCCAAGCTGATCGCGCTGCGCCACGCCATGCTCGCGCGCCACCGGCCCGACGGCGGCTACCGCGTGGTGGAGGCCGCCAGCCCCGAGCGCGGCCCGGACGGCGACAGCTACGCCGGCGCAGTCGAGGCGCTGAACCGCGACAAGCAGCAACTGTTCGAGCGGCTGATCGGCGGCGAGCTGCGCGACGGCGAATGCGGCGCGTTCCTCGTCTGGGGCGACCCGGCGCTCTACGACAGCACGATGCGAATCGTCGGCGCGATCGCGGCGAGCGGCCGGCACGCGATCGAATGGGAGGTGATTCCCGGCATCGGCAGCGTGCAGGCGCTGGCCGCGCGGCACCGCGTGCCGCTCAACGAGATCGGCCGCGGCGTGGCGATCGTCAACGGCCGCGCACTGCCGGCGCGGCTGCCCGAGGGGGCGGACAGCGTGGTGGTGATGCTCGATGCGCGCAATGCGTTCGAGCGGATAGAGGACGACGTCGATATTTACTGGGGCGCGTATGTCGGCACGCCGGACGAAATCCTGATCGCGGGGCCGCTGGCCGAGGTCAAGGACGAGATCGCGCGGGTGCGGGCCGAGGCGCGGGCGCGGCATGGGTGGATCATGGATACGTATGTGTTGAAGCGGCGGGGCGGAGCGGCGTAATTTTCGCGACGAAATCTGCCGGCTGGATCGGATCGTCGTCCGGAAGGCCATCGCTCGACGCTCGCCGTGCGGGGCGCATCCGAAGTCCATGCCAGAACCCCGCCCACACGCTATCCTGTGCACCTCGAATCCGTTGGCAATCCGGCCAATCCGACCCTTTTCGGCTCGTTTCCGCCGCAACGCCTCGCTTCAGCCGCCTCAGCCCAGCCCCGCCCGAACCCGTGCCGTCCGCCGTCCCATCTCCGTACGCCTTCTACTACCTCGACAACTTCGAGCGCGCGCTGGCCTGGCTCGCCGCCCGCTACGACGACCTGTTCGACGCCGCCGAGCGCGGCTTCCTGGAGGCGTTCGCGGCGCTGCCGCAGCCGTCGCGCGCGCTGCTCGTGCGGATGCTGATGCGCAGCGGCCCGTATTTCCGCGAAAGCAAGCTGGCCTATGAGGAGATCGGCGCAACCCCGGCCGCCGCCGCGCCGCTGATGGCGCTCGGCTGGGTGGACGCCGCCCCCGCGCTGACGCTCGACGGCGTGTTCGCGCTTGCCACGCGCCCCGAACTGGGCCAGCGCTTTGCCGCGCCGAAGGGCGCGCGCAAGGCTGAATGGCTCGACGCGCTGCGCGCCGAACACGACGCCGAACAGGCGTTCGAGGCCTGGCTGCCGGCCACCGGGGATCGCGTGCTCGAAGTGCGCGTCGGCGCGCTGTGCGACCGGCTGCGGCTGATGTTCTTCGGCAATCTGCATCAGGATTGGTCTGAATTCGTGCTGGCCGATCTCGGCGTGTTCCAGTACGAAACCGTCGAGTTGGCGGCCTCTTCGCGCGCGTTCCAGCAACGCGCCGATGTGGACGCGTATCTGGCGCTGTTCGTCTGCCGCGACGCGCTCGACGCGTGGCCGGACGCGATGCCGCTCGACACGCTGGCCGCCCACGTCAACGCGATCGATTGCGCGCAACCGTGGCTCGACACGCGCCGCGCCAAGCTGCTGCATCAGATCGGCAACGCCTGCGAGCGCCGCGAGGATTGGCCCGGCGCGCTGGCCGCCTACGGCGCGAGCGCCTGGCCCGGCAGCCGGCACCGCCGGGTGCGCGTGCTGGAGCGTTGCGGCCGCGACGCCGACG
>NZ_JAAGPF010000121.1 GCF_017104645.1 Burkholderia sp. Ac-20379 | reverse complement strand
GCCGGCGCGGCGGCGGTTCGCGCTGGCCGCGCTCGGCGTGCCGCTCGCGTTCTCGGGCCTCGTGATCGCCTATGGCTTCATCCTGAGCTTCGGGCGCGCGGGCTTCGTGACGATGCTGCTGGCGCGGCTCGGGGCCGATCCGGCGCGCGTGGGCGGCGCGATCTACACGAGCTTCGGGCTGGCGATCGCGTATGCGTACTACCTGATTCCGCGCGTCGCGCTGATGCTGTACCCGGCGTTCGCGAACTTCGACCGCCGGCCGCTCGATGCGGCGCTGACGCTCGGCGCGCGGCCGTGGCGCGCCTGGATGGACGTGGCGTGGCGCGAGCTGTGGCCGTCGGTGGCGGCGGCCTGGTGCCTGGTCGCGGCGATCGCGCTCGGCACCTACGGCACCGCCGTGGCGCTGGCCGGCACGCAGATCAACATCCTGCCGCTGCTGATGTATTTGAAGCTGTCCGACGGGCAGACCGATTTTTCGCAGGCCGCCGTGCTGTCGATCCTGCTGACGGCGCTCTGCACCTGTGTTCTTGCAATAGGGGAATGGATTGTCAGACCAAGGCAACACTGAAATTGCGGCACCGGCCGCGCTCGCGGCACTCGCGGCGCGCCAGCGTGGTGCGAACCGGCTGCTGATGCCGGTTGGCGTGATCGGCCCGCGCGCGGCCACCGACGCGCAGTTGCGCGTGGCAGAAGCCGTCGCGCATGCGCTTGCGCAGGCCGGCATGGCGATCGTCGGCGGCGGCAAGGGCGGCGTGATGGAAGCGGCCGCGCGCGGCGCGCATCGGGCCGGCGGCATCGCCATCGGCCTGCTGCCCGAGGAGGACGCCGAAGGCGCGAACCCGTATCTGAGCGTCGCGCTGCCCACCGGGCTCGGCATCACGCGCAACGCGCTGATCGCGCGTTCCTCGCTGTGCCTGATCGCGGTGGGCGGCGGGCTCGGCACGTTGTCCGAGATCGCGCTCGGGCTGCAATGGGGCAAGCCGGTGTTCGCCATCTGCGATGCGCCGCAGGTGGCCGGCGTGGAGACATTCGAATCGCAGGACGCGCTGATCGAGCGCACGGCGCGCTGGCTGAGCCTGCTCGCCTGACGTCGGTAGGCACGGTTTCGCAGTACAGGTTTTTCCGTCAACTAAAAGTAGGATTACTGAACATGAAGAAGACTCTCATCGCGTCGTGCCTGCTCGGCGGTGTGGCCGCCGGCGCGCACGCGCAAAGCAGCGTGACGCTGTACGGGATCGTCGACAACGGCCTGGCCTGGCAGAACAGCGCCACCTCGGTCGGCTCGACCACCGGCGGCCATGCGCTGACCAAGATGACGTCGGGCGTGTGGGCCGGCAGCCGCTTCGGCCTGAAGGGCAGCGAGGATCTGGGCGGCGGCACCAAGGCGATCTTCACGCTCGAGGCGGGCGTGAACGCCGCGAACGGCACGTCGCAATTCACCGGCGGCATGTTCACGCGCCAATCGTGGGTGGGCCTGACCAACGCGCGCTTCGGCACGCTGACCGCCGGCCGCCAGTACACGGCCTATTACACGATCCTCTCGCCGTGGAGCCCCACCACCTGGCTGACCGGTTATTTCGGCGCGCATCCGGGCGACATCGATTCGCTCGACAACATCTACCGCGCCAACAACTCGCTCGTCTATCAGTCGCCGACGCTCGGCGGCTTCACGTTCGCCGCATCCTATGCGTTCGGCGGCGTGCCGGGCAGCGTCAACGCCGGTTCGACCTGGAGCGCGGGCCTGCAATACGCGAACGGCCCGGTGGGGATCGGCGCGGCGTTTCAGCGCGTGAACAATTCGACGCCGGGCGGCGGCGCATGGGGCGCATCGTCCACCACCTCGAACGGCGGCTCGGAAACGGCCGTCTCGGCGATCAACAACGGCTACCAGACGGCGCAGGCGCAACAGCGCTTCGCCGTGACGGGCGGTTACCGCTTTTCGGATGCATGGGATGTTTCGGCATCCTATTCGAATGTGCAATACATTCCGGGCGCGGGCTCGTCGTTCCGCAACACGGCGATCTTCAACACGGCCGGGGCGGTGCTGCATTTCCATCCGTCGTCGTCGTGGGATTTCGCGGGCGGCTACAGCTACACGCGCGCCACGCTGGCCAATGGCGTGGCGAACGCCGCGCAGTATCAGCAGTTCTCGATGTCGCAGTACTACAGCTTGTCCAAGCGCACCGGCCTCTATGCGGTCGAGTCGTATCAGCGCGCCAACGGCGACACGCTGTCGAGCGCCGGCAAGGTGGTGATCGCCACGCCGTCGCTGGGCGACGGCTTCGCCGCCACGCCGGCCTCGTCGCGCAGCCAGGTCGCGCTCGGCGTGGGTGTGGTGCACCGCTTCTGAGCGTGAAGCGGTAGCGCTGCCGGCCGGCGCGGCGTGAACCGACGCATGCGTCGGCCGCGCCGCGCCGGTTTGCATTCGCTCGGTGTGCGCCAGGACGCCGCTGCACGCTCGGAGCCGGCGCCGTCCCGCCAGGCGCGCGAGGCCAGTCGGCCCGTGCTCGACGCGCGGCGCGCCATCGTCGGTTTCTACGCTTGCGCGGCGCTTCGCCCGCGCGCGCCGGCACGCTTTCGCGAATTCGGCTACAGTCGTCGCGCCAGGCCTCGCCCAGTACGGCGGCGCGGCCGGCAACCTTTCTGAAACGTGATTGCAAGGAGACGGAGATGCGGATTCTGGTGGTGGGCGCGGGTGCGACCGGCGGTTATTTCGGCGGGCGGCTGGCCGCGGCCGGACGTGACGTGACCTTTCTCGTGCGCGAGGGGCGCGCCCGCGCGCTCGCGCGCGACGGCCTCGTGATCCACAGCCCGCATGCCGGCGACCTGACGCTGCGCGACGTGAAGACGGTGCAGGCCGGCGACGCCGACCGCGCTGGCGCGTTCGACCTGATCTTCCTGAGCTGCAAATCGTACGGCCTCGACGGCGCGATCGAATCGTTCGCGCCGTTCGTCGGCCCGCGCACGGCGATCCTGCCGGTGCTGAACGGCATGCGCCATCTCGACGTGCTGAAGGCCCGCTTCGGCGATGCGAACGTGATGGGCGGCCTCTGCATGATCGCGGCCACGCTCGACGCCGAACAACGCATCGTTCACCTGAACGATTCGCAGGCGGTGGGCTTCGGCGATCTGACGGGCGGCCTCACGCCGCGCACGCAGGCCGTGGCCGAGGCGTTCTCGGGCGCGGGCTTCGACGTGCATCCGGCCGCCGACATCGTCGCGAAGATGTGGGACAAGTGGATGTTCCTGGCCACGCTGGCCGCATCCACGTCGCTGTTCCGCGGCTCGATCGGCGACATTCTCGCCGCGCCGGACGGCCGCCAGTTGCTCGAAACGATGTTCGGCGAAGTCACGGCGATCGCCGCGCACAACGGCTTCCCGGCCGGCGAATCGCTGCACGACCGCGCGCGCCGCATGCTGTTCACTGCCTCGGGCATGACCGCCTCGATGCTGCGCGACGTGGAAAACCACGCGCGCGTCGAGGCCGATCACGTGATCGGCGACCTGCTCGCGCGTGCGCCGGAGGGCGAGAGCGGCCTGAAGCTGCTGCGCGTGGCCTACACCCATCTGAAGACCTACGAAGCGCGCGCCGCGCGCGAAGACGCGGCCGCCTGACGGCCCGCCCGCGCATGGCGGTTCCGGGCACGCTGCCCGATTGGCATCGCCATGCGCCGCCGCGCTTGCTTCCGCGCGGCGAATTGCTAGGATGAGCGTCGACGCGCGCGACACGATCGGGCGCGGAGATGACGACGTGCGCCGATCCAGGCCATCACCCGCCGCCGCTGCCGACCCGGCCGCCGCGCGGCCGGGCCGCATTCACCGCCTGTTTTCGCCGGCTTCCGCCGCCGTGCCGCATCCCGGCACACGCTCCGCGACCCCTTCCCGCCGCCCGACGTCGCGCGCCGCATCGTGCGGCGTGCTCAACGACGCATAGCGAGGAGACAAGGCATGACAAGCGGAGTCGTGGGATTCGTCGGGATCGGCGTGATGGGGCAGCCGATGGCGCTCAACCTGGCGCGCGCGGGTACCGAGCTGGTGGTGTGGAACCGCTCGCCGGCGCGCTGCGAGCCGCTGCGCGAAGCGGGCGCGCAGGTGGCCGAATCGGTCGGCGAGGTCTATCGCCGCGCCAGCATCGTGATCCTGATGATGGCGACCGACGCCGCGCTCGACGCCGTGCTCGGCCGCGGCACGCCCGAATTCGGCGAGCGCGTGGGCGGTCATCTGATCGTGCAGATGGGCACCATGTCGGCGGAGTATTCGCGCGCGCTCGATGCCGAGATCCGCGCGGCCGGCGGCCGTTACGTCGAAGCGCCGGTATCCGGTTCGCGCAAGCCGGCCGAGGCGGGGCAACTCGTGGCGATGCTGGCCGGCGAACCGGACGACGTCGCCGCGGTGCGCCCGCTGCTCGCGCCGATGTGCCATCAAGCGGTGGTGTGCGGCCCGGTGCCGTCAGGCCTGCTGATGAAGCTCGCCGTCAACAGCTACCTGATTCCGATGGTGACGGCGCTCGCCGAGGCCTCGCATCTGGCGCGCCATTACGGCCTCGACCTCACGCAGTTTCAGGCCGTGCTCGACGCCGGCCCGATGGCCAGCGCCGTGTCGCGCGTGAAGATCGACAAGCTGGTGCGCGAGGATTTCGAGGTGCAGGCGTCGATCGCCGACGTGCTGAAGAACAACCGGCTGGCCGCCGAGGCCGCGCGCAATGCGAAGCTGGCGTCGCCGCTGCTCGATACCTGCCACGCGCTCTACGACGAAACGCTGGCGCTCGGGCACGGCGGCGAGGACATGGCCGCCGTGGTGCGTGCGATCGAGGCGCGCACGGTGCAGGGGCGCGGCTGAACGTCGTCAGACGTGCGGATCAGTTGGCCGCGCGCCAGGCCGCGTCGAGCGCCGCCATGTCCTGATAGACGGGCACGTCGGCCGGGAACGGGTTTTCCTCGCCCGGCGCGACGATGCCCGCGAACGGCATGCCGAGCCCGCGCGCCGCGTCGAATTCTGTGAACGAATCGCCGATCGCCAGCACCTCGGCCGGTCGCCAGCC
Organism: Burkholderia sp. Ac-20379; assembly: GCF_017104645.1. Taxonomy (GTDB): domain Bacteria; phylum Pseudomonadota; class Gammaproteobacteria; order Burkholderiales; family Burkholderiaceae; genus Burkholderia. The sequence goes on along the minus strand of NZ_JAAGPF010000121.1, from coordinate 15,391 downwards.
GCCCTGGCGCAGCACGTCGGCGAATGCGTCGGGCTTGGTGGTGGGCGAGCCGACGATGCTGCGGAAATAGCGCGCGAAATCGCGTTCGCGCGTGATGCGCTGGAGATCGTCGTCGGCGGTGCCGGAAATCAGATGCAGCGACAGCGCGCCCTGGCGCCGTTCGAGGAATGCGCGTGCGCCGGGCAGTTCGGGGCACGCGTCGATGCGCGCCATCAGCAGGTCGCTGTAGCGCTGCGCGCGCGCCTGCACCACGGCGGGATCCGGCGCGCGACCGAAGATCGCCTGCTCGTAGTGCGCGAACTTCGCGACGCGGCCCACGCCGCCGTGATGCACGAGGTGGGCGAGCATGTCGGCGCGCTGCGTGTCGCTGATCGGCTCGTCGTAGCACTCGAAGAACAGGTTCACCTTCATCCAGACCGAATCGAGAATCACGCCGTCGAAATCGAAAGCGATCGCGCGGATCGTGTCGAACGGGATCGGGGAAGGCATCGTGTCACTCCAAGGGGAAAGCGGGGAAGGGAAGAGGCGGGCGCGCCCCGGTGCGGCGTGCGTGGCGTTCAGGCGCCGGCCATCGTCATCGCCTCGAGCTGGCGCACGATTTCCTTGCGCAGGTCGGGCGACAGGTTCTGATAGCCGAGCAATTCGGAAATCCACATGCCGTCGGCGGCGAGCCGGCAGATCATCAGGCGCGCGGCCTCGTCGAGCGGCAGCGGATCGGGGCGCGCGATCTCGCGCATCGGCGCGGCCCAGCGTTCGCGCGCGTCCGGGTCGGTCATCATCGACGACACCAGCACGCGCAGCAGGTTGGTGCTCGCGGCGGGCGCGGCTTCGGCCATCGCCGCGTGCAGATAGGCGCGCGCGTTCGCGCCGCGCGGGTGCGGATCGCTGTCGATGCGCGTATGCATCTGCTGCTCGAAGCGCTCGAGCGTCTGCGCGAACAGCGCGTCGAACAGCGCCTGCTTGCTGCGGAAGTGATATTGCAGCCCGCCCTTGCTGACGCCGGCGCGCTCGGCCACGGCGTCGAGCGTGACGGCGTGCACGCCGAGCTCCGTCGCGATATCGGCGGCGGCGCTCAACAACTGCGAACGGACGTGGGCGGGGGCTTTCTTGCGGCGGTTGCCGCGGGTGTCGTCGGTGGCGGAGCGTTCGACGGAGACGGCCGCGGATGGGGGATACGCAACGCCATCGGACGCGGAATCCGGCGCGGACAGCGGAGAGGCGGGCGCGGCGGACGGGTCGACAGGCGGCGCGGCGGGCGCGGAAGGCCGGATGGAATTCATTGGCGCATCTTAACATCGGCCGTTGAATCCAAACAATCCGGCTGGATGGTATGATCCGGCCGATGAAAAATTCAGCTCTTCCCCTGCCATCGATGCTCGATGCCGCGATCCTGCGCGGCCGCGACGCTCTTGCGCAGCGCCAGGACGCCGACGGCAGCTGGTGCTTCGAACTCGAATCCGACGCGACGATCACCGCCGAATACATCCTGATGATGCATTTCATGGGGAAGATCGACGACGCGCGGCAGGCCCGCATGGCCATCTACCTGCGCACTATCCAGCGGCTGTCGACGCACGGCGGCTGGGATCTCTACGTGGACGGCGCGCCCGACGTGTCGTGCAGCGTGAAGGCCTACTTCGCGCTGAAGGCGGCCGGCGACAGCGAAAGCGCGCCGCACATGGTGCGCGCGCGCGAATGCATCCTGAAGCTCGGCGGCGCGGCGAAGTGCAACGTGTTCACGCGCATCCTGCTGGCCACGTTCGGTCAGGTGCCGTGGCGCGCCACGCCGTTCATGCCGGTGGAGTTCGTGCTGTTCCCGAAGTGGGTGCCGATCTCGATGTACAAGGTCGCCTACTGGGCGCGCACGACGATGGTGCCGCTGCTGGTGCTGTGTTCGCTGAAGGCGCGCGCGAAGAACCCGCGCAACGTGTCGATCCGCGAGTTGTTCGTGGTTGCGCCGGAAGAGGAGCGCCATTATTTCGCGCGCGGCGGTTTCGTGCGCAACCTGTTCCTCGGCATCGACCGCACCGTGCGCCATGCCGACGCGCTGATCCCGCAGGCGCTGCGCCGCCGCGCGATCCGCCACGCCGAAGCGTGGTGCGCCGAGCGCATGAACGGCGAGGACGGCATGGGCGGGATCTTCCCGCCGATCGTCTACAGTTACCAGATGATGGATGTGCTTGGGTATCCCGACGATCACCCGCTGCGCCGCGACTGCGAGAACGCGCTTGAAAAGCTGCTGGTCGAGCGCCCGGACGGCAGCATGTATTGCCAGCCGTGCCTGTCGCCGGTGTGGGATACGGCCTGGGCCACGATGGCGCTCGAACAGGCGCGCGCGGTGCCCGAGACGCGTCCCGATCCTCGGGTTTCCGAAGCACAGCTGAACGAAAAGATCGCCGCCGCGTACGAATGGATGGCCGGCAAGCAGGTGACCGAGCTGCGCGGCGACTGGATCGAGAACGCGCCGGCCGATACGCCGCCGGGCGGCTGGGCGTTCCAGTACGAGAACCCGTATTACCCCGACATCGACGACAGCGCCGTGGTGGCCGCGATGCTGCATCAGCGCGGCCGCGCGCTGGCGCGCAGCACGGGCCACAACCCGTACGAGCAGGTGGTGGCGCGCGGGCTGGACTGGATGCGCGGCCTGCAATCGCGCAACGGCGGCTTCGGCGCGTTCGACGCCGATTGCGATCGCCTCTATCTGAACCTGATCCCGTTCGCCGATCACGGCGCGCTGCTCGATCCGCCGACCGAGGATGTGTCGGGCCGCGTGCTGCTGTGCTTCGGCGTGACCGGCCGCGACGAGGACAAGCCCGCGCTGCGGCGCGCGATCGACTACGTGAAGGGTGCGCAGCGCGCGGACGGCAGTTGGTGGGGCCGTTGGGGCACCAACTACCTGTACGGCACCTGGAGCGTGCTGGCCGGGCTGGCGCTGGCCGGCGAGGATCCTTCGCAGCCCTATATTGCGCGGGCGCTGGCGTGGCTGCGTGCGCGCCAGCATGCCGACGGCGGCTGGGGCGAAACCAACGACAGCTATATCGATCCGGCGCTGGCCGGCACCAACGGCGGCGAGAGCGCCTCGAACTTCACGGCCTGGGCGCTGCTCGCGCAGATGGCGTTCGGCGACTGGCAATCGGAATCGGTGCAGCGCGGCATTCGGTATCTGATGTCGGTGCAGCAGGACGATGGCTTCTGGTGGCACCGCTCGCACAATGCGCCGGGCTTCCCGCGCATCTATTACCTCAAGTACCACGGCTACACGGCGTATTTCCCGCTGTGGGCGCTGGCGCGCTACCGCCGGCTGTCGCACGCAGCGCAGGCCCGGGCCGAATCCCGCACGGACGCCGGCGCGATGCCGGACCTGACGCCGAAGTTGAAGGCGCGCGAGGCGGTGCCGGTGCAGTAAGCGCGGTATCGTGTATTCCTGATCGATCGGGCAGCCCGGCGCAAGCCGGCTGCCCGATTGCCGTTTACGGTGCCTTGCCCGGCGTCTTGGCCGGCGTGTCGCCCGAGCACGGCAGATAGCGCAGCGGCCGCGAGGCCACCTTCACGCAGGCGTCGGCGGCCTGGGCGGGCGCGCCGCTGCGCCGCCCGGTGACCTGCACGCTGTTGTCGCCGCGTTGCCAGCGCAGCACGGGTTGCGGATTGCCGGCGAACGTCACGCTGCCCACGCCGACATCGCCGTCCACCGCGAGCCGGCCTTGCCACGCGGTGAGCTGGCGGGCGGCGTCGTAGTCGCCCGACATCGTGTTCACGTTGAACGAAAAGCCCTTCGCGTAGCCCACCTGCGAATAGGTTTCGAGCGACCAGCGCAGCGCCCAGCCCGCGCCGTCCGGGGCGCGCGCGACGATCGTGGCGGGCGGCCAGGCGATGTCGCCGAGGTTGACCGTTTTCGCGAGCTGGCATTGCAGCAGGCGCGGCTTCGGCGCGTGCGGGTCGCCCACGTCCACGCGCGTGCCGGTTTCGCTGATCGCCGCGCAGGGCCAGCCGTCGACGGTTTGATCGAAGGCGAGCGTGGCGCGGTAGACGGCATCGGTATCGCCGTCGCGATGCTCGATGCCGCGAATCGACAGCGCGCCGAGCGCCACGGCGCGATCGCTCGTGAGGGCGGCGGGCTGCCCGGTGGCGACGAGCATCTGCACGCGGCTGCCCGCCGGGAACGTCGCGCCGCCCAGTTGCACCGGCGCGTCGGTCTCGTGGGACGCGCCGAGGCGCTGCGCGGCGAAGCTTTGCGGATCGGTCGCCATGAACCAGTGATAGGTGGCGGTGAGCCACAGCAGCGGCGCGGCGAAGAACAGCGCGGTGGCGAGGTAGCGCGTGAGCGGGCGCGCGCGGCGCAACATCGTGAACAGGAACGCGGTCAGCAGCAGCCAGCCGCCCGCCAGCGCGAGCAGACGGATGCCGCCGGGGCCGCCGGCGCTACCGATTGCGGCATGGCAGAGCGCGGGGGCGAGGAGTGGAGCGAGCGCAAGCAGGCGCGCGGCGCCGCGCAGCGTGCCGGCGGGTATCGATCGCGGGCGGATCGGGGTCATCGGGCTTCCGGAAGGGCGAGTACGCCGCAACGATACACGAGGCGGCGCGAAGCCTGCTCTGCCGCCACGGTCATGCGGCAGCCGGCTCAGGTGCGCGCGTCGCCCCGCTTCGCCGCGCGCAGCGGCAGGCGCAGCGCCATCGCGAACAGCAGCGCATACATCGCCGCCAGCATCGCGAAACCCCACGCATAGGCGGCCGAATGCGTGCCGGCGCCGGCCGCGGGCACGGCGAGCCGCCAGGCCAGCAGCGTCGAGCACAGCGTGGTCAGCGCCGGGCCGCCGAGCCGCTGCACGATGTTGAGCGCGGTGGTGGCCATCGGCAGCGCCTCGCGCGGCACCGCTGCATAGGCGGCCGTGATGGTCGGCACGCCGATCGCGCCCTGGCCCAGGCCGCGCAGGAATTGCGAGGCGAGCATGACCGCGAGGCCGAAGCCGTGCAGCGGCATCCACACCATCGGCAGCGTCGAGAGCAGCGCGAGCAGCGCGCCGCCGGCCGAGACGTATCGGAGCCCGAAGCGTTCGGTCAGCATGCCCATCGACGGAAACGCGATCATCAGGCCGATGCCGGTGGGCGCGAGCAGCCAGCCCATTTCGCCGGGCGAGCGGCCCACGCCGTCGATCAGGTAGAGCGGCACCAGCATCTGCGAGACGAACAGCGTGCCGTTCCAGACGAATTGCGTCAGCGCGGCCAGGCCGAACACCGGGCGGCGGAACACCGCGAGATCGATCAGGGCATGCGTGCCGAGGCGGCGCGCGTGGCGCAGGAACAGCGCGATCAGCAGCGCGCCCGCCGCGAGCGAGGCCGCGCCTTCCGGGCGCGCCACGCGTTCGCAGCCGAACAGCACCAGCACCAGCGCGGGCGACAGCAGCGCGAAGCCGGCCCAGTCGAGCCGGCGTCGCTCGCCGGCCGGTGCATCGTCGGGCAGGAAGCGCAGCGCGAGCGCGAGGCCGAGCGCGCCGATCGGCAGGTTCATCAGGAACAGCCAGCGCCACGATGCGTAATCGAGCAGCGCGCCGGCCAGCACCGGGCCGAGCACCGGCGCGATCAGCACCGGCACGGCGGCGTAGCCCACCACGCGCGCCATGTGCGCGCCGGCCACGCGCGCGATGGTCATCTGCGCCATCGGCGCGAGCAGGCCGCCCGTCACGCCCTGCAACACACGGAACGCGATCAGCGAGCCGGCCGACCACGCCAGCCCGCACAGTGCGGACGTGACGGTGAACGCGGCGAAGCAGACCAGATAGACGCGCTTCGCGCCGAGCCGATCCACCAGCCAGCCGTTCATCGGCAACGCCAGCGTGAGCGCGAGCAGGTAGGCGCTGGTGACCCACTGGATCGTCGCGAGCCGCGTGTGCATCGCGTGGGCGAGGCCCGACAGCGAAACGTTGACGATGGTGGCGTCGAGCTGCGCGAGCAGCGAGCCGAGCGTCGCGACCGCGCACACCTTCCAGATGGCCGGATCGATGCGCGCGGGCGCGGCGCCGGCGCTGCGATCAGGCACGGCGTGCGTCGAGCAGCGCGACGATGTCCTGCGTCGTGCCGGTTTCGCCGAGGCGCGGGAAGATCGTGCTGAAGCTGTGCGCGTGCGCTTCGGCCTTCAGGTCGGTCATCGCGTCGCTGACGAGCGTGACGTTGTAGCCGAGCGCGTGCGCGACGCGCGCCGTCGATTCCACGCCGATGCTGGTGGCGATGCCGCACAGCACGATCTGCGTGACGCCGGCGGCCTTCAGTTGGGCGTCGAGATCGGTGTTGGTGAACGCGCACCACGAACGCTTGGTGACCAGCAGGTCGCTCGGCTGCTGCTTCAGTTCGGGAATCAGGTCGGCCCAGTCGGGCGGCAGCGCGCCGCCGCCGTGCGATTGCTCGTTGCGGCCGGGCGGGACGCCGGCCACGTTGACGAGCACCACCGGCAGGTGCTGCGCGCGGAACGCGTCGATCAGCTTGACCGATTGCGCGACGATGTCGGCGGCCGGATGCGCGATGGGCAGGGCGACGATGCCCTTTTGCAGATCGATGACGACGAGGGCGGTTTTCGGATCGAGGACGGTGGCGGTCATGGAAAGACTCCTTCGGCGCGGGGCCGGTGACGGGTTGGGCCAGGAACGGCGCGGCGCCGCCGGGGGACGGCGCCGGGAAAGATTCGGTGGCGGTACTCGGGAACGCGAACGCTCAGCGCTCGGCCAGTTGCTTGATCAGCGGCAGCGCGGCGGCCAGCACGCGGCGCTCGTCGTCGCTCAGTTCGCGCACGGCTTCGAGCAGCCAGGCGTGCTTGGCGGTGCGGCGCTGCTGGCGTTCGGCGGCGCCCGCGGGCGTCAGCGCGATCAGCCATTGGCGGCCGTCGGTGGGATGCGGCTGCCGCGCGATCAGCCCGGCCTGTTCGAGGCCGACCACGAGCGTGCCCATCGATTGCGGCTTCATCGATTCGGCGCGCGCGAGATCGGCGGTGGTCATCGGGCCGCTCAGTTCGAGGCGCGCGAGCACGCTCAGTTGCGACAGCGTGTATTCGCTCGGGCCCAGTTCGGAGCGCACGCGGCGCACCAGTTGGCCGATGGCGAGGGTCAGGTCGGAGACGGCGGCTTCGAGCGCGCGATCGGAGGCTTTGGCGGGCGACATGGACGGTATCGTATTAAAAGAAAGTTGAACTTGCAAGGTTAACTTCCAAATTATACGAAAGCTTTCCAGGCCCTGTCGAAAGTATTTCGCAGGGCTGACGATCGCGCCGCGCGAACTAGCGATCGAGCTCGGGGTAGTGGCGGAAGATGCCTTGGGTGTTGAACGGAATGCGCCGCGCCGAGGCCAGATAGCGCGCGATGGGCGGATGCGCGGCGACATGATCGCGCAGCGCGCTCAGGCCCGGATGGTTCGGTTCCTCGCGGCTCATCGCCTTCGGGAACGCATAACGCAGGCCTTCGATCAGCTGGAAGACGGACAGGTCCACATAGCTCAACCGGCTGCCGGCCAGGAAGCCGCCGCCATGCGGGTTCTGCGCGAGCACGCGGCTGAAGTAGCCGAGGAATTTCGGCAGCCGGTTCGCGATGAAATCCTCGCTGCGCAGCGCCGCCTCGGCCAGTTGATCCTCGTAATAGAGGCCCGAGCCGATCGGATGATGCGTGTCGTGGATCTCGGTGACGAAATCGGCCACCGTCAGTTGCAATTGGTGTGCCCACAGGCGGCCGGCTTCGTCCTTCGGCGCGAGGTGCAGCTTCGGGCCGAGAAACAGCAGGATGTTGGCGGTCTGGGCGACGATCAGCTCGCCGGCCTTCAGGAACGGCGGCGCGAACGGCACGGCCTCCAGCGTGTCGCTGTCGAGCAGCCGGCTCATGGCCGCCATGCCGCCCTTCTCGCGCGCCACGTCGGTGTAATCGGCCTCGGCGGCTTCGAGGGCCAGCCTCACGTATTCGCCGCGCCCCTGGATCGTGGGCCAGTAATACAGCTCGTAGTGCATGGTGTGCGCCTCCGTTGGACAGGACCAGCCGACAGTGTAGGACGGCTGACGATCCGGTGTCGGCGCACGCAGGGTCAGGCCAGCCCGCCCTGGCAGACGTACTTGATCGAAAGGTAATCGTCGAGGCCGTACTTCGAGCCTTCGCGGCCGTAGCCCGATTCCTTGACGCCGCCGAACGGCGCGGCTTCGCTGGAAAGCGCACCTTCGTTGACGCCGACGATGCCCGATTCGAGCTGATCCGTCACGCGTTCGATGCGGCGCAAGTCCTGGCTGTAGAAATACGCGGCCAGGCCGAACGGCGTGTCGTTGGCGGCGCGCACGGCTTCGGCTTCGTCCTCGAAGCGGAACAGCGGCACCACCGGGCCGAAGGTTTCCTCGCAGCTCAGTTGCATGTCGGCGGTGGCGTCGGCCAGCACGGTGGGCGCGTAGTAGGTCGGGCCGAGTTCCGTCAGGCGCTTGCCGCCGGCCAGCACGCGCGCGCCGCGCGTCACGGCGTCGTCCACGTGGCGGGCGATCTTGTCGATCGCGCGGTCGTTGATCATCGGGCCGATCTGCGAATCGGCCTGCGTGGCGGGGCCGACCTTCAGCGCGGCCACGCGTTCGGCGAGCCGCTCGGCGAAGCGCTCGTACACGCCCGCCTGCACGTAGACGCGGTTCGGGCACACGCAGGTCTGGCCGCCGTTGCGGAACTTCGACACCAGCAGGCCGGCAACGGCGGCGTCGAGATCGGCGTCGTCGAACACGATGAACGGCGCGTTGCCGCCCAGCTCCAGCGACAGCTTCTTCAGCGTGGCCGCCGATTCCTTCGCCAGATATTTGCCGACCGGCGTCGAGCCGGTGAACGTGATCTTGCGCACGCGCGCATCGCCGAGCCAGTCGCCCACGGCGGCCACCGCGCGCTCGCGCGAGGTGCTGATCAGGTTCAGCACGCCGGCCGGCACGCCGGCCTCGTGCGCGAGCAGCACCAGCGCCAGCGCGGTGAGCGGGGTGTCTTCCGCGGGCTTGGCCACCACCGTGCAGCCGGCCGCCAGCGCCGGCGCGATCTTGCGCGCGATCATCGCGAGCGGGAAGTTCCAGGGCGTGATGGCCGCCACCACGCCCACCGGCTCCTTGCGCGCGCTCATGCGCTTGCCGCGCTGCTGCTGCGGGATCAGGTCGCCGTAGATGCGGGTGGCCTCGTCGGCGAACCACGCCACGTACGACGCGCCGTACATCACCTCGCCGCGCCCTTCGGCCAGCGGCTTGCCCTGTTCGAGCGAGATCAACTGACCGAGTGCGTCGGCGTGCTCGACGATCAGCGCGTGCCAGCGGCGCAGCACGGCGGCGCGCTCGGCGGGCAGCGTGTCGCGCCAGGCCGGGAACGCACGGGCGGCGGCGTCGGTGGCGGCGCGCGCGTCGGCCTCGCTGCTGTCCGCCACCTCGGTGATGGTGTTCCCGGTGGCCGGATCGGTCACGGCGAAGCGGCGGCCGTCCGAGGCCGCGGCCCATTGGCCGTCGATGAAGTTGTCGGTGCGAATCAAGTCCTGCAGGCTGAAGCGGGCGGTCATGGGGCGGGGCCTCGTCGGAAGGGCGGTGGCGGTGCGCGTTGCCGTCGGACGGCGCGCAGCGGTTCGCACCATGCTACCGCCGCTGCGGCAGTGCATGTTTCGTCAAATAAATCGTTAAACAGTGCGAATCGGTTGTTTTGCGGGGCGCGCACGGCATTCCATGCTGTGCCGCGTGCGCTCAGGCCGCCGCGCGCGGCCCGGCGCCGATGGCGGCGGCCAGCCCGAGTTCGGGGTAGGCGAGATCGACGGCGGCGAGATCGGCGTGCATTTCGGCGAGCAGCCAATCGCGCACTTCCGCCACGATCGGCCGCAGCGGCCGGCCTGGCGCCCACGACAGGCAGCAGAGGCGGTCGGTCACCTGCAGCTCGGACACGGCCGGCACCAGTTGCTTCTGCGCGAGCCAGTGCGCGAGCACGTTGACCCAGCCGAGCGCGATGCCCTGGCCGAGCAGCGCGGCCTGCACGACGATCGCGTAATCGTTGAAGCTCAGCACGTGGGCGGCGGTGCGCTCGCCGCTGGCGAACGCGCGGTAGCGGGTGTGCCAGCCGCGCTCCTCGGCATCCATGACGATCACGGTGTCGCCATGTTCGTGCCAGGCCTCGCCGCGCGCGAGCTCCGCGTAGCGCGGGTTGCACACCGGCAGCAGCACCTCGGGCATCACGGCCACGCTGTGCTCGTCGGGCTCGCCGCCGTGCAGGAAGCGCATGCCGAGATCGACGTCGCCGAGCGGGCCGCCGATGCGCCCCGAAATCAGCTGGAAACGCAGGTCGACCGACGGAAACGCCGCGTTGAGCCGCCCCATGCGCGACATCAGCCAGTGCGTGGTGAACGCGGTGGATACCGACAATGTGACCGGTTCCACGCCCGTCGCACGGGCCTCGATCTCGCTGATCGCATCCTCGATGCCGTTCAATCCTTCGGAGATCTTGCGATACAGGATGCGGCCGTTCTCGGTCAGCTCGATGCCGCCGTGCACGCGCTCGAACAGGCGCACGCCGAGGTGATCCTCCATGCGCGACAGCATGCGGCTCACGGCCGGCTGGCTGACGTAAAGCTCCTGCGCCGCACGCGTGAAATTCCCGCAGCGCGCGGCGGCTTCGAAGACGAACAGCGCATTCGCGCTGGGGAGTTTGCGGCGAAGGTTCGGCATGACCTGATGTTATGCCCGATCCAACAATTTGGGAATTGCCGTCAAAAATACGGACGCCTATATTTTGTAAAACACGGTCTGACAAAGCGGGAGCGATGGATGGACGCGAGAGTAAAGGCAGGCGTATCGATTCGGTCGGCGGTCAAGCGTTATGGCCAGGTGGCCGCGCTCGACGATGTATCGCTGGAGGTGGCGCAAGGCGAATTCGTCTCGCTGCTGGGGCCGTCCGGCTCGGGCAAGACGACGCTGCTCGGCATCCTCGGCGGCTTCGTGCAGCCGACCAGCGGCAGCGTCTGGGTGGGCGATCGCGACATTACATTTGCGCCGCCGCACAAGCGCGACATCGGCATCGTGTTCCAGAACTACGCGCTGTTTCCGCACATGACGGTGGGCGAGAACGTGGCGTTCGCGCTGCGCGCCCGCCGCGAACCGAAATCGGGCTGGGCGCGCCGCGTGGCCGACGCGCTCGCGATGGTCGAGCTGTCCGGCTACGAAGGCCGCCGCATCAGCGAGCTGTCGGGCGGCCAGCGGCAGCGCGTGGCGCTGGCCCGCGCGATGGTGTTCGAACCGCAACTGATCCTGATGGACGAGCCGCTTTCCGCGCTCGACAAGCAACTGCGCGAAACCATGCAGATCGAGCTGCGCCGCCTGCACCGGCGGCTCGGCGCGACCATCGTGTACGTCACGCACGACCAGCGCGAGGCGCTGACGATGAGCGATCGCGTGGCTGTCCTGCGCAACGGCAAGCTCGTGCAGATCGACACCCCCGAGCGGCTCTACGACCGCCCTTGCAATGCGTTCGTGGCCAGCTTCATCGGCGAGGCCACGCTGCTGCCGGTGCAGCGCGAGGGCGAGCACGCGGTGCGGCTCGGCGAGGCCGTGCTGCACACCAGCGCGCCGCTGCCGCGCGCCGACAAGCTGCTGCTCGCGGTGCAGACCGAAAAGCTCGTGATCGACGACGGCGCCGCGCCGGCCGGGGCCAACCGCCTCAGCGCGCGCGTGACCGAGGTGCTCTATCAGGGCGAAAGCCTGCGCGTGTTCGCGACGCTGCCCGACGGCACCGCGCTGAGCCTGCGCCAGCCCGGCAATCACGACGCGCGGCAACGCATTCCGCCGCCCGGCGCTTCCGTTTCCGTCGCGCTCGACCCGCGCGACACGATCGTCGTGCCCGCCTGACGGGCACCCCCGCTCCCGGCGCCGTCCTCGCGACGCGCCTCGCTCCGGCGAGGCCGTGGGGGAGGGGTGCGCCCTGTTTGCAGTCGCCGTTTTCGAAACCTCTGTCATGTCATCAAGGATCCAAGCCATGAAGCTCACCGATTTCAAGGTTCTGACGTTCGACGTCGTCGGGACGCTGATCAACTTCGAACGGGGCGTGCTCGACTCGGTGCGCCGCCTCGGCGGCCCCGCCGCGAAGGACCTGACCGACGATCAGATCTTCGAGCCGTACCTGCGCGGCCGCGCCGCGTTCCCGGGCCGTTCGAGCCACGAGATGGCCAACGTCTACCTGTCGCTTGCCAAGGAACTCGGCCTGCCCGACGATCCGCAATCGGCCGCCGCGTTCCAGCGCGACGTGCTCGAATGGCCGGCGTTCGAGGATTCGGTGGCCGCGCTCAAGCGCCTGCGCAAGCACTTCCGGCTGGTGGCGATGACCAATGCCGACCGCGTCGCGCTGTCGGCCTACGCGCACACGCTCGGCGATCCGTTCGACGACACCGTGTGCTGCGACGAAACCGGCGTGGCCAAGCCCGATCCGCAATTCTTCGCCTACAACCGCGGGCGCCAGGCCGCGTTCGGCTACAAGTTCCGCGAGATCCTGCACACGGCGCAGAGCCAGTATCACGACATCGGCATCGCCACCGAGCTGGGCTACGCGACCTGCTGGATCGAGCGCCGCCAGGGCGAGAAGGGCTTCGGCGGCACGCCGGTGCCGAAGGAAGTGACCACGCCGACGTTCTGCTTCGCGACGCTCGCCGCGCTCGCCGACGCGGTGGACGCCGAACTGGCCGCGGCCTGATCATGCTCGCGCCGTCCGCCACGACCGCTCCGCAGCCCGGTTTGAAGCCCGGCTTGCAGCCCGATTCGCTGTGGCGTCATCTCGCCGGCCGCTCGGGCGTGCTTGCCGCCGATGCCGGCGCGGGGCCGCTCGCACGCGACCTGCAGGTGGAGGTGGCGGTGATCGGGGCCGGCTACTCGGGCCTCGGCGCCGCGCATGCGTTGCAGCGGCGCGGCGTGTCCTGCGCCGTGCTCGACGCGAACCCGGTGGGCTGGGGCGCGAGCGGGCGCAACGGCGGCGTGGTGTCGTCGAAGTTCCGGCTGTCGTTCCCGACCATCGCGAGCCGTCACGGGCTCGACGTCGCGCGGCGCATGCACCGGCTCGCGCATGAGGGCGTGCGCGCGGTGGAGGCGCTGGTCGACGAATTCGGCATCGACGGCGCGCGGTTCGCGCACACCGGCAGCCTGCGCTGCGCGCACACCGAGCGCGCGCTGGCCGCGTGCCTGGCCGAAGCCGACTGGGTGCGCACGACGCTCGGCGACACGTCGATGACGGCGCTCTCGCGTGCTCAGGTCACCGAAGAAACCGGCTCGACGGGCTTCGTCGGCGGCGTGCTGAGCGCCGACGCGGGCACCATCCTGCCGCTCGAATACGTGCTCGGCCTCGCGCGCGGCCTGGCGGCGCGCGGTGTGCCGATCCACACCGGCACGCCGGTGCTCGCGATCGAGCGCACGCCGGACGGCGTCGTGCTGCGCACGCCGGCCGCCACGGTGCGGGCGAAGCAATTGATCGTGGCGACCAACGCGTATTCGGGGCTGAGCGCCGCGACCGCCGCCTATCAGCGCGAACTCGTGCCGTTCCGCAGCGCGATGATCGCCACCGAGCGCCTGCCGGCCGAACTCGACGCGGCGCTGATGACGCGCGACCGCAGCTACACCGAAACGCGCCGCATGATGAAGTGGTTCCGCCGCGCCGACGGGCGCATGATCTTCGGCGGCCGCGACGCGTTCGGCAAGGAAGGCCAGGACACCGGCTTCGAGGCGCTGCGCCGCGCGATGGTGGCGCTGTTCCCGCAACTGGCCGGCGTGCGGGTGGAATATCGCTGGTCGGGCTACGTCGGCATGACGTTCAACGCGCTGCCGCACGTGGGCCGCAGCGACGCCGCCACCGTGTTCTGCCTCGGCTACAACGGCGCGGGCGTGGCGATGGCGAGCCTGATCGGCCAGCATGCGGCCGCGCTGGCGCTCGGCGAGCGGCCCGATCTCGCGCTGCTCGCGCAGGACGGCCTGCGGCCGGTACCGTTTCATGCGCTGCGCGCGCCGGGCGTCAGGCTCGTCGCCGCGTGGTACCAGATACTCGATTCGCTGGGGGTATGATGACGACTGCCAGAACCCTGATTTCGGAAACCGAATTGATGCGACCGAACGAGGCCGGCGCCGCGCGCCACCATCAACGGCGCGAGGATCGCGCGATGCTGCTGTTGCTCGCGCCCGCGCTCGCCGTCGTCGTGCTGCTGCTGGTCGTGCCGCTCGCGTGGCTGTCCTGGCAGTCGATCCGCCAGGACGGCGGCTTCACGTTCGAATACTATCGCCGCATCTTCAGCGGCCCCTACCTCGACACCTTCGTGCTGACGTTCCGCATGAGCGCGATCGTCACCGTCGTCACGCTGCTGCTGGCTTACCCGGTGGCGTATCTGGCCGCCTCGGTGCGGCCGCGCTACACGGCGCTGATCCTCGGCATGGTGGTGCTGCCGTTCTGGACCAGCGTGCTGGTGCGCACCTACGCGTGGCTCGTGCTGCTGCAGCGCACCGGCGTGGTCAACAAGGTGCTGATGGCCACCGGCCTGATCGACCGCCCGCTGCAACTGGCCTACAACGAACTCGGCACGATCGTGGCGATGGTGCACATCCTGCTGCCGTTCATGGTGCTGCCGCTGTATTCGGCCATGCAGAAGATTCCGCGCAACCTCTCGCAGGCCGCCGCCAGCCTCGGCGCCACGCCGCTGCACAACTTCGTGCGGGTGTTCCTGCCGCTCTCGATGGGCGGCGTGGTGGCCGGCGTCACGCTGGTGTTCGTGCTCTGCCTCGGCTTCTACATCACGCCCGAACTGATGGGCGGCGGCCGTTCGATCATGGTGTCGATGGTGGTGAGCCGCAACGTCGAGATCTACAACAGTTGGGGCGCGGCGAGCTCGGTGAGCGTGGTGCTGCTCGTCTGCGTGTTCGCGATCTTCTATGCGGCCAGCCGCGTGATTCCGCTCGACAAGACCCTGGGGGCGAAATGAAACCGAATCCGCTGGCTCGCGCGCTGCTGATCGCGGGCGTGATCCTGATCCTCGCGTTCCTGATGATCCCGGTGCTGATCGTGGTGCCGATGTCGTTCTCCGACACGCGCTTCATGACGTTCCCGCCGCCGGCGCTGTCGCTGCGCTGGTATCACGCGTTCTTCGGCAATCCCGAATGGCTCGCGGCGGCGCGTACCACGCTGCTCGCCTCGTTCGGCGCGGTGCTGATCGCCACGCCGGTGGGCGTGGCCGCGGCCTACGCGATCGAGCACGGCAAGCATCCGCTGATCCGCCGGCTGCGCACGGTGCTGATGCTGCCGCTGATGGTGCCGATCATCATCGTGGCGGTGGGCGTGTTCTTCGTCTATTCGCAACTGAGCTACGTGAACACGCTCGGCGGGCTGATCCTGGCCGACGCGATGCTGGGCCTGCCCTACGA
>NZ_JAAGPF010000120.1 GCF_017104645.1 Burkholderia sp. Ac-20379 | reverse complement strand
TTCAATATAGAGTCACACTGTGCGTTACAGTCAAGCATCAGCACTCAGTTGTCACACGACTCTCAGTATGAAGCGCTTCTGTGTTCACATAGCTCTGATAGTTCAATGCACTCGTCTCTCACGTGACGGTGAGTATCTTTCTAGTATGTACCTCTCTAGGTATTGATGTAATTTAAGCTTTCTATTGTTTGACTGATCATTCCTCTACATTGTTTTTTTTTTTTTTTTTTTTTA
>NZ_JAAGPF010000119.1 GCF_017104645.1 Burkholderia sp. Ac-20379 | reverse complement strand
CGTGTCGCGCCGCGACGCGGTGGACGCCGCCGTGGCGGGCGTGGTGCAGCGTTTCGCGCGCATCGACGTGCTGTTCAATCACGCGGGCAGCATCGTGGTCAAACCGTTCCTCGACACCACCGACGAGGATTACGACTGGCTCATGGACGTCAACGTGCGCAGCATGTTCATGATGACGCGCGCCGTGCTGCCGCACATGCTGGAAGCGGGGCGCGGCGCGATCGTCTGCACGGCGTCGATCTCGTCGGTGGCGGCCACCCCGCTCGAGGTGCTGTATTGCACCACCAAGGGCGCGTGCGCGATGTTCGCGCGGGCGATCGCCGTGGAGTATCGCGACCGCGGCATCCGCTGCAACGCCGTGAACCCGGGCTTCATCAACACGCCGCACGGGCAGCGCGAGATCGGCGCGCTGGCGAAATACGGCTTCGATGCGAGCGAGGCGGCGCTGGCGGCGCAGCAGGGGCGGCTGTGCGCGCCCGAGGAAGTGGCGCAGGCCGCGTTGTTCCTGGCGAGCGACGATGCATCGTTCGTCAACGGCGCGCACCTGTATGTGGACAACTGCTTCACGGCGGCCTGAGCGCACCGGTTCCGGGCATCGGGCATCCTGCGCGCGGCGCGGCCGCTCGCGTACATGAAAGGGATTCGTCATGGACATCAAACACACGGCCGGCGCGGCCGGCCCCGCTGACGACGACGTCAGGCTGCTGCACCAGATGGGCTACGCGCAGGAGCTGTCGCGCCGCATGGGGGCGTTCTCGAACTTCGCGGTGTCGTTCTCGCTGATCTGCATCCTGTCGGGCGGCATCACGTCGTTCCAGCTCGGGCTGTCGGCGGCCGGCGGCGCGTCGATCGGCCTGGGCTGGCCGCTCGGCTCGCTGTTCGCGATGGTGGTGGCGGCCGCGATGGCGCAGATCGCGTCGTCGTATCCCACGGCGGGCGGCCTCTATCACTGGGGCTCGATTCTCGGCGGCAAGACCTGGGGCTGGCTCACCGCCTGGCTGAACCTGCTCGGGCTCGTGTTCGTGGTGGCCGCGATCAATTACGGCACCTACGATCCGTTCTTCAAGACCATCATCGCGCCGCTGTTCGGCGTGTCGCCCGATTCGCTCGGCTGGGGCGCGCAAACCCTGTTCCTCACCGTCATCACCGCGTCGCAGGCGCTGCTCAACCATCGCGGCATCCGCATCACGAGCCTGATCACCGATCTGTCGGGATACCTGATCTTCGTGGTGACGATCCTGCTGGTCGCGGCGCTGCTCTACTACTCGCCGGTCAAGCTCGATCTGTCGCGCCTGTTCACCTTCACCAACTTCACCGGCACCGACGGCGGCATGTGGCCGAAGCAGACGATGGCGATGGCGTTCCTGTCCGGCCTGCTGCTGACGGCCTACACGATCACCGGCTTCGACGCCTCGGCGCACACCTCGGAGGAAACGCGCGACGCGTCGCGCAACGTGCCGCGCGGCATCATCGGCTCGGTGTTCTGGTCGACCACGTTCGGCTACGTGATGGTGTGCTCGTTCGTGCTGGTGATGCCGAGCGTGGCGGACGCCGTCAAGCAGGGCACCGGCTTCTTCCAGGCGATCCTCGCGCCGATTCCCGGGCCGCTGCGGCTCGTGATCGAACTGCTGATGTTCTTCATCAACTACGTGTGCGGGCTGGCGGCCGTCACCTCGACCTCGCGCATGATGTACGCGTTCGCCCGCGACGGCGGCCTGCCCGGCTCGAAGTGGCTGCGCCGCGTGAACGCGCTGCACCGCACGCCGGGCACGGCGATCTGGACCTCGGCGATCCTCGCGATCCTGATCACGCTGTACGGCGACGCGTTCAGCGTGCTGAGCGCCGGCAGCGCCGTGTTCCTGTTCATCTCGTACGCCATGCCGATCGCGGCCGGCATCTTCGCGGAAGGACGCACCTGGACGCAGAAGGGGCCGTTCCAGCTCGGCTGGCTCTCCAAGCCGTTCGCGGCGGCGGCCGTGGTGGGCGCGCTGGTGCTGGCTTACGTGGGCATCCAGCCGCCGAACGAGAAGGTGATCTACGTGATCGCGGCGCTGCTCGTGCTGCTGCTCGGCGTGTGGTACCTGGGCGGCGTGCGCAAGAGCTTCGCGGGGCCGCCGCTGGGCGGGCTGTCGAAGGAGCGCGAGCTGGCGCTCGAAGGCATGGAAGAGCGGCTCGGCGAGCAGTAAGCGGCGCGCCGCCGCGCGATCACCGGCCCTCGAACACGCCGGGGATCGCGCGCCCCAGCGCCTGCGCGCGCCGGTACACCGCTTCCATCAGCCGGCTCACGTTGTGCGACGGCGGCGCGAAGCGCGAATAGACGAAGTGCGCGGTCAGATCGATCGGCTCGCGCAGCGGACGGATCGCGAGCGCGCTGCCGGTGGTCGCGAAGTTGTCGACGATCGTCACGCCGAGGCCGCCCTCGACGAGCGCCAGCGCCTGATCGGAGCGCATCACGTCGAGCGTCGATTTCAGTTCGACGCCGGCCTGCTGGCACGCCTGCGCGATCGTCGTGCCGAACGGAATGTCGCGCTTGAACAGCACCATCGGCTCGTTCGCCAGATCGGCCAGCGACACGCTCGGCTGCGCCTCCAGCCGGTGCCCCTTCGGCAGCGCGCACACCATTTGCCCGTGCATGAACGGGATGTTCTCCAGGTGCTCGTGCAGCACCGGCATCGCCGAGATCGCCACGTCCACTTCCTTGCTCAGCAGGCCGGTGGGCATGTCGGCGATCAGCGTGGTCTGCCAGCTCACCGTCAGCGCGGGCAGCTTCTGCTTCAGATCCACCAGCGAGGGCGCCACCACGCTCATCGCCAGCGACGCGCTGCACGACACGCGCAGCAGGCTCGACGGCCCGAGCGACAGCGCATGGGCGAATTCGTCCACGCGCTGCGCGGCCTGATAGAGCTGCTCCACCTCGCGAAACAGCGCATGCGCTTCCGCCGTCGGCACGAGGCGGCCCTTGGCGCGCTCGAACAGACGCAGGCCGAGCGTCGTTTCGATATGCGAAACGAGTTTGCTGACGGCGGGCTGCGAGACGAACAGCATCCGCGAGGCGGCGTTGATCGAGCCCGTCAGCATGACCGCCCGGAACACCTCCATGTGACGCAGCTTGAAGCGCAAGGCCCCTCCAGGGATTAACCGAAAGTTATAGGTTACCGGCGATCGCGCATACGACAAACCGGGCGTTTCTCCCTAGTATCGGCTCGGTACATCGCTCAATCAGGGAGACAGGCAGGATGAACCGGCTCGATTTACAGGACCGCGTGTGCGTGATCACCGGCGGTTCGGGCGCGATCGGCAGCGCCATCGCCGACCGTTTCGTGGCGTCGGGCGCGAAGGTCGTGCTCTGGGACATCGACGGCGCCGCCGCGCTCGCGGCGGCCGACAAGCTCGGCGCGGCCGCGTCGGCGCAGGTGGACGTGACGGACGCCGCCAGCGTGGCCGCCGCCGCGCAAGCCGCGTTCGCGCACTTCGGATCGATCGACGTCCTGATCAATGCGGCCGGCATCAACGGCCCGATCGGCCCGGTCGAGACCTATTCGATCGACGCGTGGCGGCAGGTGCTCGACATCAACCTGACGGGCGTGTTCATCTGCTGCCGCGAGGTGCTGCCGTATCTGCGCCAGGCCAGCCATGGCCGCATCGTCAACCTCTCGTCGGTGGGCGGCAAGGAAGGCAACCCGAATCAGGGCGCGTACGGCGCGTCGAAGGCCGGTGTGATCGCACTGACCAAATCGATGAGCAAGGAACTGGCGGACACCGACATCCGTATCAATTGCGTAACACCTGCCGCGATCGAATCGGAGATGCTGCGCAACATGACGGCCGAATCCCGACAGTTCGTACTCGCGAAGATACCGCTCGGGCGCGCGGGACGGCCGGACGAGGTGGCGTCGATGGTCGCGTGGCTGTCGACGCAGGAGTGTTCGTTCACCACCGGTGCCGCGTTCGACCTGACGGGCGGTCGCGCCACCTACTGATTGCGCGGGGCGCGACCCATGAAAAGGCTTTCCCTGTCTCATTTGACGGTGCTCGAAGTGGGGCCGCCGAACCTGATCGTGCTGGCGGCGCAGGCCGGTTTTCGCGCGGTCGGCATCCGGCTCTGCGCGCCGATGCCGGGCGGCGTGGAATATCCGCTGCGCGCGGGCACCGAGGCGCTGCGCGAGACGCAGCGCCGGATGGCCGCGCTCAACGTGGCGGTGTCCGACATCGAGGTGGTGCGGATCGGCGCCGACACGCGCGTCGACGATTACCTGCCGGCCTTCGAGGCGGGCGCGGAGCTCGGCGCGCGGCGCGTGTGCGTCAATATCGACGATCCCGACCGCGGGCGCGCGGTGGACCGGCTCGCCGCGCTCTGCGACCTGGCGCGGCCGCACGGGCTCGCGCTCGACGTGGAATTCATGATCTGGCGGCCCGTCGCGCGGCTGGAGGATGCCGTCGACGTGGTCAGGCGGGCGGGCCGCGACAACGCGTTCGTGCTGATCGACGCGCTGCACCTGATCCGCTCGGGCGGCACCGTGGAAGCGGTCGCGGCGCTCGATCCGGCGCTGATCGGCAGCGTGCAGCTGTGCGACGCGCCGCTCGAATCGCCGCCGGCCTCGGGCATCATCGACGAGGCGCGCGGCAACCGGCTGCTGCCGGGCGACGGCGAGCTGCCGCTGCACGCGTTGCTGGCGGCGGTGCCGGAGCACGTGCCGCTGGGCGCGGAAGTGCCGCTCGCCTGCCCGTCGGATCCGGCGCAGCGCGCGTGGCGCGTGCGCGAAGCCACCGAACGGCTGCTGCACGGCGACGGCTAGCCGGCAACCGGCGGCCCGCAACACAACAAACATGGAGACGACAATGACGACGAACACGGTGCACAACGGCGCGACCCAGGCGGCCGCCCCCACCGAGCACAAGCGCCGCGCACGCCGCGCGGCGATCGCCGGATGGATCGGCAGCGCGCTCGAATACTACGATTTCTTCATCTACGGCACGGTCGCGGCGCTCGTGTTTCCGCGCATCTTCTTTCCGCCCGGCGACCTCGCGGCGGCCACGCTCGCATCGATGGCCACGTTCGGCGTGGCCTATGCCGCGCGCCCGCTCGGCTCGTTCCTGATGGGGCATTTCGGCGATCGGCTCGGCCGCAAGGTCGTGATGGTCGGCACGCTGCTGCTGATGGGCGTGTCGACGTTCCTGGTGGGCTGCCTGCCGACCTTCCAGAGCGCCGGGCTTCTCGCGCCGGCGCTGCTGGTGGTGCTGCGGATCCTGCAGGGCATTTCAGCGGCGGGCGAGCAGGCCGGCGCCAATTCGATGTCGTTCGAGCATGCGCCGGCCAACCGGCGCGGCTATTACACGAGCTGGACGCTGAGCGGCACGCAGGGCGGCCAGGTGCTCGCGCCGGCCGTGGTGCTGCCGCTCGCCGCGTTCCTGTCCGACGATCAGCTGCTGTCGTGGGGCTGGCGCGTGCCGTTCTGGCTGAGCGCCGTGGTGGTGGTGGTCGGCCTGCTGGTGCGCGCGCGGCTCGACGAAACCCCGGCGTTCCAGCGCGAGGCCTCGCACGGCGAGCTGCCGCGCGCGCCGCTCAAGACGCTGTTCTCGACCTATCGCAAGGAATTGCTGCAAGTGTTCTTCGCCGCGCTGATCGCGTCGATCGGCACCACGTTCGCCGTGTTCTCGCTGTCGTTCTCGCGCACGATGACGCATCACGTCAGCACCTCGACGATGCTGTGGACCGCCATCGCCGGGAACCTGATCGCGGTGTTCGTGATTCCCGTCTACGCGTCGCTGTCGGACCGGATCGGGCGGCGCCCGGTGTTCATCGCGGGCAACCTGATGTGCGCGGTGTGCACGGCGCTGTTCCTGTGGGCCGTCGCCACCGGCAGCGATGCGCTCGTGCTCGGCACCGGCGTGCTGCTCGGCGGCATCGTCTACAGCATCACGAACGCCGTTTGGCCGGCCACCTACGCCGAGCGCTTCCCGACTCAGGTGCGGCTCTCGGGCATGGCGATCGGCACGCAGTTCGGGTTCGCGGTGGCCGGTTTCGCACCGCTGATCGAGACGGCGCTGATCGGCAAGTTCGGCACCGCCGCGTGGGTGATGCCGGCCGCGTTCGCGGCGTTCGTCTGCCTGCTGTCGGCCGCGTCGATCTACTCGATGCGGGAGACGTACGACGTGCCGCTCGAACGGCTGGGGAAGGGGGAGGGGTGAGCCGCCGGCGCGGCGGCATGCGCCGGGAAACCGGCACGCGTCATTGCGCCGGCTCCGCGAGGCCCTTCAGCAGCACGGCATGGAACTGCGCCGGATCCTGCATCTGCGGCGCGTGGCCCGCATCGGGGAATTCGACGAGGCGCACGTGCGGGATCGCCGCGGCCGCCTGCTTGGCCAGCAGCGGGTAGTTGCCGAGCGTCGGGCGGATTTTCGCGGGCGCGTATTCCTTGCCGATCGCCGTGTTGTCCTTGTCGCCCACGATCAGCAGCGTGGGCGTTTGCAGTTGCGGCAGTTCGTAGACCACCGGCTGCGTCAGGATCATGTCGTACAGCAGCGCCGAATTCCACGCCACGCGCGCGCGATCGGGGCCGCGATACATGCCGGCCAGCATCTGCACCGACGGCTCGTAATCGGCGCGCCACTGGCCCGCGAAATAGGTGTTGCGCTCGTAGTTGCGGATCCGGTCCGCGCTCGTGTGCAGTTCGCGTTCGTACCACTGATCGACCGACACGGGCGGCACGCCCTTGGCGCGCCAGTCTTCCAGGCCGATCGGGTCGACCAGCACGAGCTGCTGGGTGGCGTCGCGATAGGTCAGCGCGTAGCGGATCGCCAGCATGCCGCCCGTGGAGTGGCCGATCAGCGTGGCCTGCTCGATGCCGAGCGATTGCAGCAGCGCATGGGTGTTCAGCGCGAGCTGCTGGAACGAGAACTGATAGCTGTCCGGCTTGCTCGATTTGCAGAAGCCGATCTGGTCGGGCGCGATCACGCGATAGCCCGCTTCGCTGAGCACCTTGATCGTCGGCCCCCAGGTGGCCGCGCAGTAGTTCTTGCCGTGCAGCAGCACGGCGGTGCGGCCGTTGGCCTTGCCGGCGGCGGGCGGCACGTCCATGTAGGCCATCTGCAGGACCTGGCGCTGCGAATGGAAGCTGAAATGCGAGACCGGATACGGGTAATCGAAGCCTTCGAGCTGCGCGCCGTAGACGGGGCCGTCGTCGGCCTTGGCGGCGCTGCCGGTGCGAGGCGGCGTGGAGGCGGGCGCTGATGCGGTAGTGGACGCGGGCGCCGCGGCCGGCTCGGCGGCGCGGGCCGGCGCGGACGCCACGGCAGCCAGCGCACCCGTCATCAGCAGTGCGGCCAGCGGCCGCGCGCAATCACGAGCGCGAACAGCGCGGGGGAGCAGGCGAGGGAAGATCGTCATCGGGGCATCCGGGAGCGTGAAGCGCACAGTGAAGCACAAAGCACGGAAATCCCGATTGTTGCCGCGCGGCCGCGTTCTCCGCTAGGGGCCGGCGCGTGAATTGACCTTCAAGCGAAACAGGAAAATCGCGCCGATCTTCCTGTCGCCGTGAAAGGCCCGGCTCCCGATTCGGGCGTCAGGCGAGCCGGATCTTCGGCTGCGCCAGCCCGTTGAGCCGCTCGGCCGCCCACAGCAGCGACGCCTTGCCGAACCCGTGCAGCGCCTGCTGATGCCGCCGGTACAGCATCGCGTGGCTCAACTGCGCGAGACGCCCGCGAATGTTGCCGCCCCTGAAGAAGCCGAACTGGCCGAGCGTGCCGAACGCGTCGTATTCGGCCAGCGACACCAGCGAGCCGAAGTTGCGGTAGGCGAACGGCGGCAGCGTGCCGCCCGCGAACCAGCCGGGCAGCGCGGCGGCCAGGTGCTCGGCCTGCTGCGTGGCGACCTGCGCGGTGGGCGGCAGCGGGTGCGCCTCGCCGTCGAGTTGCAGGCTCGCGCAGTCGCCCACCGCGAACACGGCCTCGTCGGCCCGCGATTGCAGCGTGGGGCCGACGATCACCTGGTTCGAGCGCGTGGTGTCGAGGCCCGCCAGCCCGGCCATGAAATCGGGCGCCTTGACGCCCGCCGCCCACAC
Organism: Burkholderia sp. Ac-20379; assembly: GCF_017104645.1. Classification (GTDB taxonomy): domain Bacteria; phylum Pseudomonadota; class Gammaproteobacteria; order Burkholderiales; family Burkholderiaceae; genus Burkholderia. The sequence goes on along the minus strand of NZ_JAAGPF010000119.1, from coordinate 12,435 downwards.
CATCAGGTCGGCCGGCACGAAGCCATCGCCGTCATGCCGGTAGCCGCCCTCGGTCGCGCCGGTGACGCGCGTCGAGGTCATCACGCGAAAGCCCATCTTCGTGAGCACCGCTTCGGTCTGCTCGGAGATGCTGGGCGGAAACGCGGCCAGCACGCGCGGGCCGCTCTCGATCAGCGTCAGTTCGAGCCGCTCGCGCACGGTCGGGTCGCCATAGCCCGAGGCGATCTCGAGCAGCCGGCTCATCTCGGCCGACAGTTCCACGCCGGTCGCGCCGGCCCCGACGATCGCCACGCGGAACGCCTCGTCGCGCGCGATGCTGCGGAACAGGCGTGCGCGCAGGATCTCGTTGAAACGGGTGGCCTGAGGCTGGCTGTCGATGAAGTGCGCGTGCTCGGTCACGCCGGGCGTGCCGAAATCGTTCGCATGGCTGCCGAGGGCCAGCACCAGCGCGTCGTACCCGATGCTGCGCGACGACAGCACGCGCTCGCCGTTCGGCGCGCGCAGCTCGGCCACCTCGATGCGCTTGCGGTCGCGATCGAGCCCGCACATCTCGCCGGGCTGATAGGTGTAGCCGTGCGCGGCCGCGTGCGCGATGAAGCTGACCTGCTGCTGGTTCACGTCGCGCGTGCCGGCCGCGATGGTGTGCAGCATCGGCTTCCAGATATGGGTCGGGCTCTTGTCGACGAGCGTGACGTCGATCGCGCGGCCGGCGCGCGCCTGATGGCTCAGCTTGGTCGCCAGCAGAATGCCGGCGATCCCCCCGCCTACGATCACAACGCGTTTGGATGTCTTCACGGATTGATTTAATTCAACAAGTGATGAATTATTCGGATCCTATCGACGGGAACGCGCTGCGTCAAATTTACGCGGCGCTTCAATCTGTTGCGAATTCAGAAACAAATGAGCGGTGATGGCGGTGAAACAGGCTGACGACGTGGCGCGCGAGGCGGCCGCACAAACGGGCAAACACGTGGGCAAAGACGCGGACCAACACGCGGGCAAGCGCGCACGCGGGCGGCCGCTGCAGCGGGCTTCGGTGGGGCGCGAGGCGATCCTGCGCGCGGCGCGCGGAACGTTCGCGCGGCGCGGGTTCGACGCCACCAGCGTGCGGGAAATCTCGCGCGAATGCGGCGTGGACGCTGCGCTGATCGCGCATCACTTCGGCGCGAAGGACGCGCTGTGGCTGGCGGTGGTCGAGCATATCGCCGAGCACACCGAAGCGTTCGTCGCGGCGCTGCGCGCGCTCGGCGGCGCGCCGCTGACGGCCCGAGAGCGGCTGGAGCAGGCGATCGCGCTGCTGGTGCGGGAAGTGTTCGCCGAGCCCGATCTCGGCATGTTCTTCTCGACCGCGGCCACGGCCGAGGGCGAGCGCCTGGACATCCTGATCGACAAACTGGTGCGGCCTTGCCGCGACGCGTTCGTGCCGTTGCTGGCCGCTGCCGCCGAAGCCGGCGACATCGCGATGGCGGACGCCGATCTGAGCTTCTTCATGCTGGTCAACGCGATCAGCACCACGGTGTCCTACGAGCATCTGCTGGCGGCGTTCACGCCGTTGCCGCAGCAGCGCGAGCGCTATCAGCAGGCGGTGCTGGCCACGGCGATGAACCTGCTCGGCCGATAACGCGCGTTCAGTTCGGCGCTCGGAACAGCTCCTGGCCGGCGAAATCGATGAACACGCGCAGCTTCGGCGCGAGATGCCGGCTCGACGGCCAGAGCACGCGGAACGTGCCGTGATGCACGACGTACGGTTCGAGCACGGCCGCCAGCGTGTTGTCGCGCAGCGCGCCGCGCACCATGAAATCGGGCAGGCAGGCGATGCCGCGCCCGGCCAGCGCCGCGTCGTACAGCGGCTCGATCGTGTTCGAGGTCATCGCCGCCGATAGTTGCGCCTCGAGATCGGCGTCCTGCCAGTCGAGCGGCCAGGCCTCGCGCCGCCCGGTGCTCGGCAGGCGGTGATGCAGGCACGCGTGCTGAAGCAGATCGCGCGGCGTGCGCGGCGCGCCGCGTTCCGCCAGATAGGCCGGCGCGGCAACCAGCATCAGCCGGAACGCGCCGATCGGCCGCGACATCAAACGCGAATCGGCCGGCTCGCCGGTGCGGATCACGGCATCGAAGCCTTCGTCGATGATGTCGACCAGCCGGTTCGAGAAATCCACGTCGAGCTCGATCTCGGGATAGCGCGCCATGAAGCGGGTCAGCATCGGCATGACGAGGCTGCTCACCAGCGGCGCGCTGATGCGCAACCGGCCCTGCGGCGCGCGGCGCGTGGTGGACAGCTCCAGTTGCGCCGCTTCGACCTCCGACAGAATGCGCCGGCTGCGCTCCAGGAACAGCGCGCCTTCGGCCGTCAGCGTGACGCTGCGCGTGCTGCGGTGGAACAGCCGCACGCCCAGTTGCGCCTCCAGGCGGCTCACGCTCTTGCCCACCGCCGACGGCGACACGCCGAGCAGGCGGCCCGCCTCCGAGAAGCTGCGCGTATCCGCGACCTGAACGAAAAAGCCGATGCTCGTCAGCGAATCCATGCGCCGCCCCGATTTGAGAGTGTTTGTCCGAGATCTTCGGAACTCTAGCCGGTTTTTCTTCAACCGACGCGGCGCTACGCTTCGGGTCGGCCGGTTCCCGCTATCCCACCGGCGCCGCGGGCCGGCCGTGCGGCGCTGGGCGAGGTTCGATTCGATCCCATGAAACTTCTTTCCATCCTGCTGGTGATCGTGGCCGGCATGGGCCTTTCGGTGGAGGCCGCGCTGCTCGGGCCGCTCGGCCGCGAGGTCGGGCATTACTGGGCCAGCCTGTGCCTGTTCGGCGTGGAGGCCGCGCTGATGTATCTGATGATGCTGTTCTGGGGGCCGCGCAATCCCGCGCCGTTCCTGCGCGCGCCGGGCTGGCAACTGACCGGCGGCATCCTCGGGCCGGGTTATGTGGTGGTGCTGACGGTCGTCGCGCCGGTGATCGGCATCGCCATGACCATGACCGGCATCCTGGCCGGGCAGGTCGGCAAGAGCCTGCTGATCGACCATTTCGGCTGGTTCGGCGCGCCGCGGCGGCGCGTCGACGCGCGCAAGTGCATCGCGCTGCTGTTCGTGGTGGCCGCGCTGGCGCTGATCGCAGGGGGCCAATCGTGATCGTGATCCTGATGGTGGTGCTGGCCGTGATCGGCGGCGCGCTGCTGAGCGCGCAGGTGGCGGTGAACGGCCGGCTGGCGGCCGAGCAGGGCGCGATCCGCACCACGTTCCTGACGTTCCTGGTGGGCACCGTGTTCTGCGCGATCCTGGTGGTGCTGTTCGAGCCGAGGCACGCGCTGACGCTGCTCGACGTGCCGAAGTGGCAACTGCTCGGCTCGTTTCTCGGGCTGATCTACGTGCTGACGATGGCGTTCGCGGTGGGGCGGATCGGCACGGCCGTGGCGACCGTCGCCGTGATTCTCGGGCAGTTGCTGATGTCGATCCTGATCGACGACTTCGGCTGGATGGGCAACCACGCAATTCCGTTTTCCACGTCGCGCTGCCTGGCGGCCGTGTGTCTCGCGATCGCGTTGTACTTCATCTACACGAGCAATACGGCCGAGGCGGCGGTGGCCGAGGAGAAGGCGAACGCCTGAGGCGGGCGGCGCGTGTGGCTTGCGGCGCCTGCCGCGCGCGTGTCGTGTACGAGGCGCTCAGGACGGCCGCGCGTCGCGCGGGCCGTTCGCACCGGGGCGCACCGCGCGCGCGAGCCGCGCCAGCCATGGCGCGATCCACGCCTCGCCGTTGACGATCACGAGCCCGGCCATCACCAGCGCCGCGCCGGCCATGAACGCCGCGCCCGGGTGCTCGTCGAGCAGCAGCACGCCCCACGCCACGCCGAAGATCGGCGTCATGAACGACAGCACGCCGAGACGCGCGGCCAGATAGCGGCGCAGCATCGCGAACCAGATCAGGAAGCTCGCGAAGCAGACGAACAAGGTCTGGAACGCGAGGCTCGCCCAGAGCGCCGGGCTGCCGTGAAAGTGCGCTTCGCCGAACAGCCAGGATGCGGGCAGCAGGATCGCGAATGCGCCGGACAACTGATAGAACAGCGTCTGCGTGGCCGGCGCCTCGCTCATGCGGCTGACGCGCACCACCACGGTGGTCAGCCCCCAGGCCGCGCCGCCGGCCAGCGCGAGCAGGTCGCCGAGCATCCACGACGCGATGCCGTGGCCACCGCCGCTACCGCCGCCGCCCGTGAGGCTCGGCACCAGGAACGCCAGCGCGATGCCGAGAAACGCCAGCGCCAGCCCGCTCCATTGCAGACGGCTCAGGCGTTCGTCGGGCAGCCGCAGGTGCAGGCCCAGCGCGGCGAACATCGGCGCGGTGTAGAGGAACACCACGACGTGCGAGGCGCTGGTGCGCGCGAGCCCCTGCGCGACCAGCAGGAATTCGGCGGCGAACAGCAGGCTGACGGCAAGCGCGCCCGGCAGGATCCCGCCGCGCAGCCAGCGGTCGCGCGCCACGACGCGCCCGTAGAGCCACACCAGCACCGCCGCCGCGCCCGAGCGCAGCGCGACCTGGAGGATCGGCGCGGCATCGGCGGCCGTCAGCTTGATCGCCACCTGCTGGAAGCTCCAGATCAGGCACAGCACGATCATCAGCAGCGTGGCGCGGGCGTCGACCGCTTTCCTCATGGCCAGGATTCCGAAGTGTGAGGCTGACAGTATTGGCGAAACGGTTTCGTGCGATATAGTGCAAAACTGACATTCAATCGCGCGAGAACGCCAGAGCATGAAACGCGGCATTCCGTTCGCGGCCGCGCACGTTCGCGAGCCGCCGTTCACCGACACCATGCCGGCGCCGGTGTTCTTCCGCACCGAGCACATGCCGGCGCACGGCCGCTATCCGGAGCTGTGTCACCCGTGGGGCGAATTCGTCTATTCGTTCAGCGGCATCGCCGAGGTCGCGGCCGGCGCGCAGCATTTCCTGACGCCGCCGCATCTGGGCCTGTGGATTCCGCCCGAAACCGAACACACCGGCTTCAACCATCACGAGGCCGTGCATTGCTCGGTGTATATCCGCCGCGATCTGTGCCGCGGCATGCCCGACAGCGTGTGCGCCGTGATGGTCACGCCGCTGCTGCGCGCGATCCTCGAACAGCTGCGCGACGACGCGCAGGCCGGCGGCCATGCGCCGAGCCGCGCGCGGCTGCTGCGCGTGCTGGTCGATCAATTGCTGATGTGCCGCACCACCGGCAGCTTCGTGCCGCGCACCGACGACGCCGAACTGGGCGCCGTGCTCGGCTGGCTGCGCGACGATCCCGCCGACAACCGCACGCTGGCCGAGCTGGCGGCGCGCGTGAACCTGACCGAGCGCACGCTGATGCGCCGCTGCCAGAGCGAACTCGGCATGTCGCTGACGGAATGGCGGCAACGGCTGCGGCTCGTGACGGCGCTGCCGCTGCTGCGGCAGGGGCAGAGCGTGGAATCGGTGGCGTTCGATCTTGGCTATGCGTCGTCGTCGGCGTTCATCGCGATGTTTCGGCGGTTGACCGGCGAGAGCCCGAAGCGGTTCGTCGGGTAGGTCTGCCGGGGGCGGGCAGGGCCGGCTGCGGCACCGTTACCGCCGGCGCGCTCGCCTGCATCAGCTCGACGATCCAGTCGATGAACACGCGCAGCTTGCGGCTGACATGGCGGTTCGGCGCGTAGGCGAGATGGAGTGGCATCGGCACGATCTCCCAATCCTCGAACAGCGGCACGAGCTCGCCGGCCGCCACCGGCTGCGACGCCATGTAATGCGGCAGCCACAACACGCCCATGCCGGACTGGCCCGCCGCGAGATAGGCGTTGCCGTCGTCGACGATCAGCACCGGGCGGCCGTGCACCTGCAGTTCCTCGGCCGCGCGCCGCATCGTGTAGGCGAGCGCCTTGCCGCTGCGCGCCTGCCGGTAGCCGACGATCCGGTGCGCGCCGTCCTGCAGGTCCCGGGGATGGGCCGGCACGCCGTGCTGCGCCAGATACGCGGGCGCGGCGTAGGCCCCGATCGGCAGGTCGGCGATGTGCCGGGCCACCAGCGACGTATCGCGCAGCGCGCCGCCGCGAATCACGCAATCCACGCTCTCGTCGATCAGGCTCACGTGACGATCGCTGACGCCCAGTTCGAGCTGGATGTCCGGATAGCGCGCCTGGAACGCCGGCAGCGCGGGGATCAGCAAAAGGCGCGCGAACGGGCTCGGCACATCGACGCGCAGCCGCCCGCGCGGCGCGGTGGCGGCGTGCGAGAGCGCGGTGTCCGCGTCGTCGAGCGCCGCCAGCAGGAACTGCACGCGCTCGTAGTAGGCCGCGCCGTCGGCTGTGGCCACCACCTTGCGCGTGGTGCGGTTCAGCAGCTTCACGCGCAGGCGCGCCTCCAGTTGCTGGACGAGCTGGCTGACCGTGGTCTTGCTCATGTGCAGCGTGTGGGCCGCGCGCGTGAAGCTGCCGGTTTCCACGACCCGGGCGAAGGCCTGCATCGCGTCGAACCTGTCCATGCGGGATCCTGATTGTGTGGGGAATGCAAACAGTGAAGGCCAGTGTTGCCCATTTATCGGGGGCGGACAAGCGCCGTAAGGTGTCGTTTCCGATCTCAACCGCAGGAGTGTTTCGATGACCCGACGCGATGTCGTTTTCCCCGCCGGCCGCCAGGCCCTGTATGACCGCCATCACTATTCGGCCGGCGTGCGCGCCAATGGCTTGCTGTTCGTGTCGGGCCAGGTCGGCAGCCGCGAAGATGGTTCGCCCGAGCCCGAAATCAAGGCCCAGGCGCGGCTTGCCTTCGAGAATCTGAACGCGGTGCTGGCCGCCGCCGGCTGCCGCTTCGACGACGTGCAGGACGTCACGCTGTTCGTGGTCGATCCGCAGCGCAACTTTGCACCGGTGTGGGAGGTGTTGCCCGAGTATTGGGGCGAGGCGCCGCATCCGGCGCTGACGGTGGTGGGGGCGACCTGGCTCTCCGGGTTCGACGTGGAGATCAAGGTGGTGGCGAAGCTGCCGGGCGCGTGATCGGTGGGGGCGGCGCGTCAGCCGGCAGCGTGTTCGCCGCTCGCTGACGCGGCCGGTGCATCGCCGAACATCGGCAGTTTGCCGTCGCCGTATTGATGCAGCACCTGCGCGATGACGACGCGATAGCCGTCCAGCCAGCGCGCCTGCTGCTGCTTGGCCTCGAGGTGCGCGGGATGGCCGATCAATTGCTTGAGCGCCGCTTCCGATGCCCAGTAGTAGACGTTCTGGATCAGCGTGCCGTCGGCGTTCTGCCATGCTTCCTCGCCGAGATAGCCGGGAATGGCGCGGGCGATTTCGGCGATTGTCTCGTCGAGCCGGTGGAACGCCGCGTCGTATTGGCCGGGGCGGAAGATGAAGGTGGAGGCGTACATGCGGTGGTTCCGGTGAAGGCGCGCGAGAACCGGCGGCCGTGCCGCTGCCGCGCCTGAAAAAGAAACCGGGGCCGAAGCCCCGGGTTTTCAATCGATTTCCAACCGCCGCCCACTCACTCCACAGTGACCGACTTCGCCAGATTTCGCGGCTTATCCACATCCGTCCCGCGCGCGCACGCTGTGTGATACGCCAGCAACTGCAGCGGCACCACGTGCAGGATCGGCGACAGCGGCCCGTAGTGCTCCGGCATCCGAATCACGTGCAGGCCCTCGTCGTTGACGATGTGCGTGTCGGCATCGGCGAACACGTACAGCTCGCCGCCGCGCGCGCGCACTTCCTGCATGTTCGACTTCAGCTTCTCGAGCAGCGTGTCGTTCGGCGCCACCGTCACCACCGGCATCGCTTCGGTCACGAGCGCGAGCGGCCCGTGCTTCAGTTCGCCGGCTGGGTAGGCCTCGGCGTGGATATACGAGATTTCCTTGAGCTTCAGCGCGCCTTCGAGCGCGATCGGGTAGTGCAGCCCGCGGCCGAGGAACAGCGCGTTTTCCTTGCGCGAGAACTCTTCCGACCACGCGATGATCTGCGGCTCCAGCGCCAGCACGCTGTTCAGCGCGGCCGGCAGGTGGCGCAACTGGCGGATGTAGTCGGCTTCGCGCGTGGCATCCACATGGCCGCGCAGCTTGCCGAGCGTCGCCGCCAGCAGGAACAGCGCCACCAATTGCGTGGTGAACGCCTTCGTGGAGGCCACGCCGATTTCGGTGCCGGCGCGCGTCAGGAATTGCTGCTCGGTCAGGCGCACCATCGCGCTGGTCGCCACGTTGCACACGGCCAGCGTGTGCTTGTGGCCCAGCGATTGCGCGTGCTTGAGCGCGGCCAGCGTGTCGGCGGTCTCGCCCGATTGCGAGATCACGACGATCAGTTGGCGCGGGTTCGGCACGGAATCGCGGTAGCGGTACTCGCTGGCGATCTCGACTTGCGTGGGGATCTTCGCGATCGATTCGATCCAGTACTTGGCGGTCATGCCCGAGTAGGAGCTGGTGCCGCAGGCGAGGATCAGCAGGCTGTCGATGTCGGCGAAGGTGGCGGCGGCCGTGTCGCCGAACAGCGAAGGATCGAACGCCTCGATCGGCGGGATCGTGTCGGCGATCGCGCGCGGCTGCTCGAAGATTTCCTTCTGCATGAAGTGGCGATACGGGCCCAGTTCGACGGCGCCGCCGTAGGCGCTGACCACGCGCACTTCGCGCTCGGCGCGCGCGCCGTCGCGGTCGACGATCTTCACGCCCGTCAGCGACAGTTCGCACACGTCGCCTTCTTCGAGGAACGTGTAGCGATCGGTGCTGCCGGCCAGCGCGAGCGCGTCGGAGGCGAGGAAGTTCTCGCCGTCGCCGAAGCCCACCACCAGCGGCGAACCCTGGCGGGCGCCCACCACGGTGTTCGGCTGATCCTTGTGGATCACGGCGATCGCGTAGGCGCCGTGCAGTTGCGCGACGGTTTCGCGCACGGCGGCGAACAGGTCGCCGCGATACAGGCTGTGCACGAGGTGGGCGATGACTTCGGTGTCCGTTTGCGAGACGAACGCGTAGCCCTTCTCGCGCAGCCCTTCGCGCAGCGTTTCGTAGTTCTCGATGATGCCGTTGTGCACGATGGCGACGGCGTCCGACGAGAAGATCGGGTGCGCGTTGTGCGTGACCGGCGCGCCGTGCGTGGCCCAGCGCGTGTGCGAGATGCCGGTGAAGCCTTCGAGCCCGGTGTCGCGCACCTGGGCGTCGAGATCCGCGACGCGCGCGGTGCTGCGCGCGCGCTTGGGCGCGCCGTTCTCGAGCACGGCCACCCCGCACGAATCGTAGCCGCGGTATTCCAGCCGGCGCAGACCTTCGATCAGCACCGGAACGATATTACGTTGCGCAACTGCGCCGACAATGCCGCACATGACGATCGATCCTCCAAATGATGAAGGCGCAGTTCGGGTGCGCCTTCGAAACGTTCAAAACCGGGTAGACAACGGGGCTGCGCGAGCCTTCCTCAGCCCTTCTTCTTGGTCGGGCGCACGTAGCCCGATTTCTCCGTCTGCTTCTTGTCGTTGAGCACCAGTTGGCCCTCGCCGACATCCTTCCAGACGGTCGTGCCGGCCGCGATCGTGACGCCGCGGCCCACGCGTACCGGCGCGACGAGCTGGGTGTCGGAGCCGACGAACACGTCGTCCTCGATCACGGTGCGGAACTTGTTCGCGCCGTCGTAGTTGCAGGTGATCGTGCCCGCGCCGATGTTCACGCGCGCACCGATGTCGGCGTCGCCGATGTAGGTGAGGTGGTTGGCCTTCGAGCCGTGGCCGAGCACGGCGTTCTTGACCTCGACGAAGTTGCCCACGTGCGATTCGTCGGCCAGTTGCGCGCCGGGCCGCAGCCGCGCGTAGGGGCCGACCACGGCCTGCGCGCCGATCTGCGCGCCTTCGATGTGGGAGAACGCGTCGATGCGGGTGCCGGCGCCGATCGTGGCATTGCGGATCACGCAGTTCGCGCCGATCGACACGCCGTCGGCCAGCGCGACCTTGCCCTCGAACACGCAGTTCACGTCGATCGACACGTCGCGGCCGCAGTCGAGCGTGCCGCGGATGTCGATGCGCGCCGGATCGGCCAGCGTCACGCCGTCGACCAGCAGCGCCTCGGCGCGGTTGCGCTGATGGATCCGCTCGAGCTCGGCGAGCTGCGCCTTGCTGTTGACGCCGAGCGTTTCCCATTCCTCGTCGGGCTGGGTGGTGACCACCTCGAAGCCGGCCTCGATGGCCTGCTCGACCACGTCGGTCAGGTAGTACTCGCCCTGCGCGTTGTTGTTGCCGAGCGCGCCGAGCCACATCGCGAGCTGCGCGGTGGGCGTGACGACGATGCCGGTGTTGATTTCGGCGATCTTGAGCTGCTCGGGCGAGGCATCTTTCTGTTCGACGATGCGCGTGACGCTGCCGGACGCGTCGCGCACGATCCGGCCATAACCGGTCGGGTCGTCGAGCGTGACGGTCAGGATGCCGTAGCGGGCGTCGGTGGCGGCGTCGGTCAGGCGCTTGAGCGTGCTCGCGCGCGTGAGCGGCACGTCGCCGTACAGCACCAGCGTGGGCACGGCCGGATCGAGCAGCGGCAGGGCCTGCTTGACCGCGTGGCCGGTGCCGAGCTGCTGTTCCTGCAACGCGAATTGCACGTCGGGCGCGTCGACCGCGGCCTTGACCGCATCGGCGCCATGGCCGACCACCACCACGAGGCGCGAGGGCGCGAGCGTGCGGGCGGTATCGATGACGTGGGAGAGGAGTGGCTTGCCAGCCAGGGGATGGAGCACCTTCGGGAGCGCCGAGCGCATCCGCTTACCGGTGCCTGCCGCCAAAATCACGATATTCATGGCGCCCGCATGAGGAGTGTTCAGAATTGAGAATTCTAGCATGCAGGCTGCGCGGAATTGGCAGCGGGACGGCCCCGATTTTGCCGCGAAACGCCCGCCGGACGGGCGTTTCGCGGCAATCGTGAACCATCGTTACAGATCGTCGAACTGCACGATCGAGATCGGTTGGCCGCCGCTGGCCGGCGCGGCGGCGTCGGTGCCGCACGGATCCTCGTCGAACGCGATGTCGCCGTCCGGATCGGCCTGGCCGCTCGCGCGCAGGCTGGCGAACGGATACAGACCGGTATCCATCAGGTGCGACGGCACCACCTTGGCGAGCGAGTTGAACATGTTCTCGACGCGGCCCGGGAAGCGCTTGTCCCAGTCGCGGATCAGCGCCTTCATCTCGGCGCGCTTCAGGTTCGGCTGGCTGCCGCACAGGTTGCACGGGATGATCGGGAATTCGCGCAGCTCGGCGTATTTCTCGAGATCGACTTCCTTCACGTAGGCGAGCGGGCGGATCACGATGTTCTTGCCGTCGTCCGATTGCAGCTTGGGCGGCATGCCCTTGAGCTTGCCGCCGTAGAACATGTTCAGCAGCAAGGTCTGGACGATGTCGTCGCGGTGATGGCCGAGCGCGATCTTGGTCGCGCCCAGCTCGCCGGCCACGCGGTACAGGATGCCGCGGCGCAGCCGCGAGCACAGCGAGCAGGTGGTCTTGCCCTCCGGCACGAGCCGCTTGACGATGCTGTAGGTGTCCTGGTTCTCGATGTGGAACGGCACGCCGACCTGCTTCAGGTATTCGGGCAGGATGTGCTCGGGGAAGCCCGGCTGCTTCTGGTCGAGGTTGACGGCGACGATCTCGAAATCGATCGGCGCGCGCTCGCGCAGGCTCAGCAGCACGTCGAGCATCGCGTAGCTGTCCTTGCCGCCCGACAGGCAGACCATCACCTTGTCGCCGTGCTCGATCATGTTGTAATCGCCGATCGCCTGGCCGACCTGGCGCACGATGCGCTTGTGCAGCTTGTTGTTCTCGTAGGCGGCTTTCTGTTCGCGGCGCGTCAGCGCGGGGCGGCCGGCTTCGGCGGCCTCGACGGCCTGGTTCTGTTCGGGGGTATGGGGGGCGTTCATGCGCGCTCCTCGTCCTTGATGCGGAAGACTTCGACGCCCACTGCGTCGCAATCGGGGTAGGCGTCCGGTTTCTCGGTGGAGACGCGCACCGCGCGCACGGCATCGTGCGCGAGCAGGCGCGCGGCGATCGAGTCGACCAGCGTTTCCTGCAGGTGGATATGGCCGTCGGCGATGCAATGCGCGACGGCCTGCTTCATCAGATCGTAGTCGATCACTTCGCGCAGCTTGTCCTGCACCGGCGTGGTGAGCGACAGCGGCACGAACACGTCGATGTTGATCACGACGCGCTGCTCGCCGCGCTTCTCGTGCTCGAACGCGCCGATTCGCATGGAAACGTCATGGTTGCGCAGGTAAAGCCTGCGGCAATCGGCGAGCCGGGGGTGCAGGAGGGCGGAAAACATGGTCGTTCCAGTCAAAGGGGCGTGCGGACACGCGAAATCTCGGCGCCGGAGCGCCTGTCAGGGTTGTCGGTCGCCGGGCGGGGCGAGGTGCTCGCCGCCGTCCACCGTCAGCGTGGCGCCCGTCACGCCCGCCGCGCCGGCCAGGTAGCAGGCGGCCTCGGCCAGCTCGTCGGCGTGCGGCGT
>NZ_JAAGPF010000118.1 GCF_017104645.1 Burkholderia sp. Ac-20379 | reverse complement strand
AGCCGCCCTCCCGATCTGGGCACCGACGCGGCGGCCGGCGCCGACGCGCCCGAAGTGGGCGAAGCGGTTTGCGCGGCCAGCGACGCGACGGGCAGGCACGCCGTCATCGCCGCCGCGGCCGTCCAGGTACGCAGCGTGGTCTTGATCATGTCGGGAAACCGGGAGCTTACTTCGAAGGCTTGTATTCTATGGCAGCCGCGAACTGCTGCAACGTCGCCTGCGGCACTTCGCCGAGCAACGTGATCCAGAAATCGCCGCTGCGCTTGACGAGCACATGCGTGGCGCCCGTGCTGCCGGCCCCTTCCTTGCGCGTCGAACCCTTCTCCACCGGCTCGATGAAGGCCGACACCGTGGCCAGCCCATCGGTGAACACGGCCTGATCGACGGCGATCGGCGCGGCCTTCGGATCGCGCGCCGCCATCGGCCGGCGCACTTCGCGGATCTTGCGGAAACCGGCCACGCTCGGCGCGATCTTCCAGCCCTGCGCCTCGATGTCGACCGGCGCAACCGGCGGACGCACCACGGTGCAGTTGTCGAGGTTGCGGATGCCGTTGGCGATGATGGTTTTTTCGGCCGGGTTCGGCCCGCCGATCTGCAATTGCGAGAACGCCACCTGTTCGAGCACGTGGTCGTCGGCGTCGAGCGTCTGCGTGCGCAGCAGCAGGCCCGTCTTGGCGTCGGTCCAGAGCTTGTAGGCGAAGCGGTTCGCGTCCTTCGGCACCAGTTGGACGACCTGCGCATCGATACCGGCCACGCGATCCTGGCCGGCCGGCTTGACGTCGTAGGCGCTCAGCACCTGCTCGCCGCTCGCGCCGAGCAGCGACGGAAACGCATCGCGGTTCTGGCGGCGCTCGACCACGCACAGGTGGCGTTCGGGCACGAAGGTGACGAGATCGTCGTTATGACGGAGCAGCTTGCGCGGCTTGCCGTCGAGGCTCTCGATCTTCTCGTACTCGCCGCCCTTGGCGGCGACATGGGTGATCCGCGACGACTGCACGTAGTTGCCGCGCTGGAACACGAAGGTGCCGTCGTAGTTCTGAGCTTGCGCAGCCTGCTGGATGCGGTCGAGCCAGGCGGCCGCGGCTTGCGGGCCGGCGGCCGGATCGAGTGCGGGTTGCGCGATCGCGCGGTTGTGAACGGAAAACAGTGCGGCTGCGCACAACACGAGCGCAGGCAGCCGCGTCCAGCCGGAAGTGGCGCGATTCAACAGCAATGTCCGCATCGAGTTTATTGGCCTTGCGTCGTGACGGCGGTGCGAATGAGCGGCATCGAGCCCGACACGACGGGCTGCTGCGCGAATTGCTGGTGCGCTTCGAGATATTGATCGAGGCTCGCGTCGCGGATGATGTTCAGATCCTGACGGGCCGGCGCGGACACGCGCTGCAGATCCTGCGACGCCACCGACGCCACTTGCACCTGCGAGACGCCCGGCTGGCCGGCGCCCTGCATCTGCGGCACGACGATCCAGGTGAACATGGCGGCGGCAGCGGCCACGGCCAGGCCCGGCACAAGACGGCGGCGCAGCGCGCTGCGCACCGGTGCGGCGGCATCGACCGTCAGCGCGGCCGGTGCGATCAGGTGCGGTTCGGCCGCGAACGCGGCGGAAAAACGGGCGGTGAAGGCGTGGCTGACGGCCGGCGCGATCGCGAGATCGTCGGAGCGCAGCGCGTCGCCGATCGCGTGAAATTCGGACCAGGCACGACGTTCCGTATCGCCGAACGCGGCCAGAATCTGACCGAGCGGCAGGCCGTCGGGCGATTCGCCGTCAACCAGTGCGGACAGGCGCTCGCGCTGCGAGCTGCCTTGCGAATGCGATTGCGTAGAGACCGACCCCATGATGCTCCCCATCTTCAATACCCCGTCGTGACACACGACTCTGTCTAACTGGACCCCGTGCCGTTTCCGCACCCCGGGCAGGACTTACCAGCGCCTGCCTTCGGGTGTGTCGAGAAGCGGACGCAACTTGTTGGCGATCGCCTCGCGGGCCCGGAAGATTCGCGAGCGGACGGTGCCGATCGGGCAATCCATCATTTCCGCGATTTCTTCGTAACTCAGGCCCTCGATTTCCCGCAATGTGATGGCCTGGCGCAACTCCTCGGGCAACAGGGCCATCGCAGCGTTCACCGTTTCGGCGATCTGCTTGCTCATCAACATCGACTCTGGCGTGTTGATATCCCTTAGTTGGTCGGCGTCCGAGAAAGTTTCCGCTTCTTCCGCATCCGCTTCAGTGGAGGTCGGCGCGCGGCGGCCCTGGGTCGCAAGGTAGTTCTTGGCCGTATTGACGGCAATTCGGTACAACCACGTATAGAACGCGGATTCGCCGCGGAACTGCGGCAGCGCGCGGTAAGCCTTGATGAACGCGTCCTGGGCCACATCCTCGACCTCGGCGGGATCCCGCACGAGGCGCGAGATCAGCCGGATGATCTTGCGGTGGTATTTGGAGACCAGGAGTTCGAACGCCGCCTTGTCGCCTTTCTGAACGCGCTCGACCAGAACCTGATCGATTTCTTTTTCACTCACCTGACAAATCCGTTAACTAGGGATGCAACGCGGAGCGCTATTGTAGCAACGCCCACCCGCGCGCCGCGAAAGCGGCCGTGGCCCACGCAAGCGCCGCTAATCGCGGCCGGCCCGCCGGCCGAACACCGACAGCGCGCGGAACACGCGCGGCGCGATGGCATCGGCCGGCACCAGAAACGGCACCGGACGCCCGTGCTCGCATGCGATCTCGAGCACCAGCAGCCGGTCCGCCCAATGCATGCAGCGAACCACGGCACCGTGCGCGACGCGTCGGCCCGAACGATCGTACGCGGCCAACATGCCGGTACCCGGTTCGAGCAGCAACGCGCACGGCACACGGCGCGCACTGGTTTTCCGCGCCAGCGAGGCGAGCAAGGCCGCACTCAGCAACCCGACGAACACCGCTTCCGCACGCCCGACGAACGACGCTGCGCTCGCACCGGCAGCCGCCGCGCAGAGCGCGACGAAGGCTGCCAGCACGACGCGCAGCGTCGTCGATGCACGCAGCGCGACAGGCTGCGTGCCGGGGAAGTGCGGAAGGGCGGGACCCGTCAAGCGATCCCGCTTCAGGCGCGCTTGAAAACCAGCGTGCCGTTAGTCCCGCCAAAGCCGAAGGAGTTCTTCAGCGCGACATCAATCTTCATGTCCCGCGCTTCGTTCGCGCAGTAATCGAGATCGCATGCCGGATCCTGATCGAAGATGTTGATGGTCGGCGGCGACAGCTGGTTGTGCACGGCCAGCACCGTGAACACCGATTCGAGGCCGCCCGCGCCGCCCAGCAAGTGGCCCGTCATCGACTTCGTCGAATTGACCACCATCTGCTTGGCGCGATCGCCGAACGCACGCTTGATGCCCGTCGTTTCGGCCAGATCGCCGAGCTGCGTCGACGTGCCGTGCGCGTTCAGGTAATCGACCTGATCGGCGTTGATGCCGGCGTTGCGCAGCGCGGCCAGCATGCAGCGACGGGCGCCGTCGCCGTCTTCCAGCGGTGCGGTCATGTGGTAGGCGTCGCCGCTCATGCCGTAGCCGCCGACTTCGGCGTAGATCTTCGCGCCGCGCGCCTTGGCGTGCTCGTACTCCTCGAGCACCATCACGCCCGCGCCTTCGCCGAGCACGAAGCCGTCGCGATCCTTGTCCCACGGGCGGCTCGCCGTCGCCGGGTCATCGTTGCGCTGCGACAGCGCACGCGCGGCCGCGAAGCCGCCGATACCCAGCGGCGACACGGTGGCTTCCGCGCCGCCGGCGATCATCACGTCGGCATCGCCGTATTCGATCAGGCGCGACGCTTCGCCGATGCAGTGCAGGCCGGTGGTGCAGGCCGTCACGATGGCGAGATTCGGGCCCTTCAGACCGAACTTGATCGACAGGTGGCCCGAGATCATGTTGATGATCGAGGCCGGCACGAAGAACGGCGAAATCCGGCGCGGGCCGCGATTCAGCAGTTCGGTTTGCGTGACTTCGATCATCGGCAGGCCGCCGATGCCCGAGCCGACGATCACGCCGATGCGCTCGGAATTTTCCTCGGTCACTTCCAGGCCGGAGTCCTTCATGGCCTGCATGCCCGCCGCGATGCCGTAATGGATGAAGGTATCCATGTGACGCGCTTCTTTCGCGGGCATGTAGTCTTCGACATTGAAACCCTTCACCTCGCCCGCGAAGCGGGTCGAAAAGTTCGTGGCGTCGAACTTGGTGATGTTGGCAATGCCGGACTTGCCGGCCACCAGATTGGCCCAACCGTCGGCAACATTATTGCCAACAGGCGAGATCAGCCCAAGGCCTGTAACGACAACTCGACGACGGCTCACGGTACCCTCTTTTCCATTGGATGACAAAAACAGAAGCCACAGGGGCCGCAGGAACCAGCCCTGCGAGCCCTGTGGCTGTTAGCGCGGCCGGCAAGCGTGCCGGCGGCGAAATCTGGCGCCCATGCAGCGTTTCGAGAACGTTGCAAGTGGCGTTGCCTTGGTTAGGCCTTGACGTTCGCGCGAGCGTAGTCGATCGCTTGCTGAACCGTCGTGATCTTTTCGGCTTCTTCGTCCGGGATTTCCATGCCGAACTCGTCTTCGAGCGCCATCACCAGTTCAACGGTGTCGAGCGAATCTGCGCCGAGGTCGTTCACGAACGAAGCTTCGTTCTTGATTTCGCCTTCGGCCACGCCCAGTTGCTCGGCGACGATCTTCTTGACACGTTGTTCGATGTTGTCCATTACCCCTCCGAGGGAAGTTTGAGATTTACAAGTGCGCGCATTTTATCAGGTTTGATGCCTTCAAAAATGCGCGCCGGCATTGCGGTTCGACAGGCGCCGAAAGCGCCTCCATCCGACATACGGCGCGGATGGTAAACGAATTCCGTTACGACATGTACATACCGCCGTTCACATGCAGCGTCGTGCCGGTGATATACCCGGCGAGCGGCGAAGCGAGGAACGCGACGGCGTGAGCGATATCGTCGGTGCTGCCGAGGCGCCCGAGCGGAATCTGGGTTTTCAGCGCGGCCTGTTGCTCGTCGGGCAGCGACTTGGTCATGTCGGTGTCGATGAAGCCCGGCGCCACGCAATTGACGGTGATGCCGCGGCTGCCGATCTCGCGTGCCAGCGCACGCGTGAGGCCGGCAACGCCGGCCTTGGCGGCCGCGTAGTTGGCCTGCCCCGGATTGCCGAGCGAGCCCACCACCGACGTGATGTTGATGATGCGGCCGCCCCGGGCCTTCATCATCGGGCGCAGCACGCCGCGCGACAGGCGGAACACCGATTTCAGATTGGTGTCGATCACGGCGTCCCAGTCGTCGTCCTTCATGCGCATCGCCAGTTGATCCTGGGTGATGCCGGCATTGTTGACGAGGATGTCGAGACGACCGAATTCCTTGACGACGGAATCGATCAGCGCGTCGCTCGACGCGGCGTCGTTCACGTTCAGCACCGCACCGCGGCCGGCCAGACCGGCCTCGCCAAGCGCCGCGCCGATGCCTTCGGCGCCCGCTTCGCTCGTGGCCGTGCCGATCACCGTCGCGCCCTGGCGGGCGAGTTCGAGCGCGATCGCCCGGCCGATGCCGCGCGACGCGCCGGTGACGATCGCCACCTGTTTGTCGAGAGTCTTGTCCATGTTGTTCCGTGAATCGGATGAATCGGAATGCGTCAGGCCGCGACGAGCTTGAGCACGTCGTCGAGCGTCGCCGGATCGTACACGGCCGCGCCCGTCAGTTCGCCGTCGATGCGCTTGGTCAGGCCCGTCAGCACCTTGCCCGGCCCGCATTCGACCAGATGCGTCACGCCCGTGCCGGCAATGTGCCGCACGCATTCGACCCAGCGCACCGGGCCTGCCGCCTGGCGCACCAGCGCATCCTTGATGGCGGCCGGATCCGACACGACGGCGACGTCGATGTTGTTGACCACGGGGATCTGCGGCGCGACGATCGCAACGCCCGCCAGATAGTCGCGCAGTTGATCCGACGCCGGCTTGAGCAGCGACGAATGGAACGGCGCGGACACCGGCAGCGGCAGCGCGCGCTTCGCGCCCTTCGCCTTGGCGACTTCGCAGGCCTTCTCGACCGCCGCCTTGCTGCCGGCGATCACGACCTGGGCAGGCGCGTTGAAATTGACGGCTTCGACCACGCCGGCCGCCGACGCTTCGGCGCACACCGCGCGCACCGTGTCGTCGTCGAGACCGAGGATCGCGGCCATGCCGCCCTCGCCCACCGGCACGGCGCTCTGCATGGCCTGTGCGCGGAAACGCACCAGCGGCACGGCGTCGCGAAACGCGAGCGCGCCCGAGGCGACCAGCGCCGTGTATTCGCCGAGGCTGTGGCCCGCGACGATCGACGGCGCCGGGCCGCCGGCCTGTTGCCAGGCGCGGT
Source organism: Burkholderia sp. Ac-20379 (assembly GCF_017104645.1). Taxonomy (GTDB): domain Bacteria; phylum Pseudomonadota; class Gammaproteobacteria; order Burkholderiales; family Burkholderiaceae; genus Burkholderia. The sequence goes on along the minus strand of NZ_JAAGPF010000118.1, from coordinate 14,561 downwards.
AGCACGCGTAGGCGGCCGTCAGCATCACGGGCTGCGTGTTGGCGGTGAGGTTCAGTTCTTCGGCCGGACCTTCGGCGATCAGCTTGCCGAGATCCTGGTTCAGCGCATCGGACGCCTCCTGGATCGTTTCGCGCACCACGGCGAGCTCGGCGAATGCATTGAGCATGCCGACCGCCTGCGAACCCTGTCCCGGGAAAACAAATGCAAATTTCATCTCGTCCTCGTTTGATTCGTTCGAACGGCGCGCCAGCCTGGGCGCGCCCGATGAAGCGCGGCTCCGCTCAGAAGCGGAACACCGACGCGCCCCACGTGAAGCCGCCGCCGACGCCTTCCACCAGCACGGTCTGGCCGCGCTGGATGCGGCCGTCGCGCACCGCCGCGTCGAACGCGAGCGGGATCGAAGCGGCGGACGTGTTGCCGTGCTCGCCGACGGTGACGACCATGCGCTCCTGCGGCAGGCCGAGCTTGCGGCAGGTGCTGGTCATGATACGGATATTCGCCTGGTGCGGAATCAGCCAATCGACCTGGTCGGGCGACAGATTCGCCTTCTCCAGCGCCTCGATGGCGACCTTCTCCAGCACGTTCACGGCGAGCTTGAACACCGCCTGGCCGTCCATGTGCAGGAACGCGCTGCCGGCGATCACGCCGCCGTTCACGTTGCCCGGCGTGCAGAGGATGTGCGAGTAGCTGCCGTCGGCGTGCAGTGCGCTGCCGAGAATGCCCGGCTCTTCCGAGGCCGACAGCACGACGGCGCCGGCGCCGTCGCCGAACAGCACGCAGGTGGTGCGATCCTTGAAATCGAGGATGCGCGAGAAGGTTTCGGCGCCGATCACCAGCGCGTTGCGATGCTGGCCGCTGCGAATGAAGCTGTCGGCCGTGGCCAGTGCATAGGCGAAGCCCGAGCAGACGGCCTGCACGTCGAACGCGGCGCCGCCGTTGCGGATGCCGAGCTTGTTCTGCAGCAGGCAGGCCGTGCTGGGAAAGACGAAATCGGGCGTGGACGTGGCGACGATGATCAGATCGATCGATTGCGGATCGATATCGGCCGCCTCGATCGCGCGCTGCGCGGCGATCAGGGCGAGATCGCTGGTGGTGACGTCGGGATCGGCGAAATGGCGCGAATGGATGCCGGTACGCGCGACGATCCATTCATCGCTGGTTTCGATGCCGTCCTTCGCGAGACGGTCGGCAAGCGCCTGATTCGAGACGCGATTGGGCGGCAGATAGCTGCCCGTGCCGAGCACGCGGGAATAGAGAGTCGATTGGGCCATTTATGCTTTCGAGGACAAACCGGCAGAAGGTTCGGCCTGCTGGCCTGCAGACGGTGCTGCCTGACCGGCCCCGCCCGCGTCGTGACCGCTTTCGCCAAGCGGCATCGCGTTTTCCGCCATGGCCCGGGAAAGGCGCTCCAGCACGCCATTTTTGACCGCATCATACCCGCGTTTGATAGCCCACTCAAACGCGTAGGCGTCGGCGGAACCATGGCTTTTGATCACCAGACCGCGCAGGCCGAGCAGCGCCGCGCCGTTGTACTGGCGGTGATCGACGCGCTTCTTGAAGCGCATCAGCACCGGCAGCGCGAGAATCGCCATCAGCTTGCTGGGCAGCGAACGGCTGAACTCTTCCTTGATGATGTTGGCGAGCATCTGCGCGAGGCCTTCGGACGTCTTCAGGGCCACGTTGCCGACGAAGCCGTCGCAGACGATCACGTCGACCGTGCCCTTGTAGATGTCGTTGCCTTCCACGTTGCCGCGGAAATTGAGCGTGCTGGTACGCAGCAGCTCGCCCGCGCGCTTGATGGTGTCGTTGCCCTTGATCACCTCTTCGCCGATGTTGAGCAGGCCGATGCTCGGGCGCTCCTTGCCTTCGAGCGCCGCGACGAGCGCGTGCCCCATTTCGGCGAACTGGAGAAGGTGTTGCGGCTCGCAATCGACGTTGGCGCCGAGGTCGAGCATCATCGTGTAGCCGGACGGATTCGGCAGCGCCGAGGCGATCGCGGGCCGCTCGATGCCGGGCAGCGTCTTGAGCACGTAGCGCGACACGGCCATCAGCGCGCCGGTATTGCCGGCCGAGATGCAGGCCTGCGCGGCGCCGTCCTTGACGTGATTGAGCGCGACGCGCATCGAGGAATCCTTCTTCCTGCGCAGCGCGACTTCGACGGGATCGTCCATCGCGACCACCTCGGTGGCCGCGACGATCGACAGCGACGGCTCGTCGAGCGCCTTGAGCTTCTTCAGCTGGGCGCGGATGGCCGAATCGATGCCGACCAGCATCAGGTGCGCATCAGGATGCGCACGGACAAACTTGACTGCCGCGGGAACGGTCACGGACGGGCCGTGGTCGCCTCCCATGCAATCGATCGTGAGCTTTACTGTCATGGAGTGCGACGAATTTCAGGCACAAAAAAGCGGCAGTTGAATGCCGCCTTCTTGTTGAGCCAGGAAAGTGTCAAGCGAACCGGGCGTCACGCGTTTCCCCCTGCAATAGTGCGGGCGGGCGTGACGCAAGGTGCTTAGTCGTTCTTCGTCTTGACGACTTTCTTGCCGCGATAGTAGCCGTTCGGGCTGATGTGGTGACGCAGATGCACTTCACCCGTCGACGGCTCGACTGCCAGCGGCGCTGCCGTCAGGAAATCGTGCGAACGATGCATGCCGCGCTTCGACGGCGTCTTCTTGTTTTGCTGAACTGCCATGGCTAACTCCTAAAAATTTTCCGGATTCTAACACAGCCCGATCCGACGCCTACCCGGGCCATGCATGCCCGACGCCTTCCCGTGCTCCACCTACGTCAGTGTTTCTTGTCGCCGTCCCGCTTCAGCGCTTCGAGCGCCTTGAAGGGATTGGGCCGCTCTTCGCCGGGCACGTCACCGCCTTCCGGTTCTTCTTCGAAATCCTCGGTATCGGTGGCGGGACCGCTTACCCCCGAGACCAGACTTTCGTGAACCGACGGACAGATGTCGTGCTTCGGCACGAGCGGCAGCGAGAGCAACAGCTCTTCTTCGATCAAGTCGACGAGATCGAACTGGCGCGAACCCACGATCACATCGACTTCATCGTTCTCATCAAGCGGAATGGCTTCCGCTTCTTCTTCGGTCGCGACGATCCGATACACCATGTCGACGTCGAAGTGCTGCTCGTACGGCGCCATGCAGCGCTGGCATCCGAGCCAGGCCACGCCGTGCAGCGCCAGCCGCAGGAACGGCTGATGCACCTCGGTGCCGTCCTCCTGCAACTCGCCTTCCGTCGAGCCCTCCGCCTGCCACGTGAACGTGGTGTCGCGGTCTGGCGCGTCGGCCGGCACTTCGTTTAACATGCGCGGCAGTTGCGAGAGCCGCACCGCACCTGCCGATTGCCGCCCGCTGCGGGCGAATTCGAACAGGTCGACGAGATGCGGATCGAGCGAAACCGCAGGTTTGCCAGAAGAGGTATTCATGTGCGCTCCTGCTGAGTTCGCTTGCTTGTGCTGGTATCGCCGAGCCCGACCCTGACTGCCGGTGGCTGGCCTAGCCCTGTAGCTGCCTGGCCCCGCCCGGATCTTTCGGCGACCGATCGGCGTCGCTGCCGATGAAAAGCGCAAAACTATATCCGTTTTATCTTTTCGAGTCAATCACTTAACCTGCCGCGCCGCGCAAGCCCGCGACGCCGCTCCCAACGCCCCATCATGACCACGTTTTCCCGCCCGCCCAGGCTGATCCTGGCGTCCAGTTCGCGCTACCGGCGCGAGCTGCTCGAACGTCTGAGGATCCCGTTCGACGTCGTCACGCCCGATCTCGACGAAACCCCGCAAGCCGGCGAAACGCCCGCCGACACGGCGCTGCGCCTGGCCGCCGCCAAGGCGCGCGCCGTCGCGGCCCAGCTCGACGCGCCCGACGGCGCGATCGTGATCGGCTCGGACCAGGTCGCCACGTTCGACGGCCGCCAGATCGGCAAGCCCGGCGATCACGCACGCGCGCTCGAGCAACTGCAGGCGATGCGCGGCCGCGAAGTCGAATTCCATAGTGCGCTATGCGTTTTCGACAGCCGCAACGGCCACGCGCAGATCGAGGACGTGATCACGCGTGTGCGCTTCCGCTCGCTGTCCGACGCAGAGCTCGACGCCTATCTCCGCGCCGAAACGCCCTACGACGTGGCCGGCAGCGCGAAATCGGAAGGGCTCGGCATCGCCCTGCTCGACGCGATCGATTCGGACGACCCCACCGCGCTGATCGGCCTGCCGCTGATCGCGCTGACGCGCATGTTGCGCGAAGCGGGCCTGCCGTTGTTCGGCGCGGAGGTGCGGGCATGAGCGCCGGTACGCTGTATCTGATCCCGAACACGCTCGGCGACGGCGACGCCGCGATGCTGGCCGCCGTGCTGCCCGCCGCCGTGCAGGCGCGCGCCGCCTCGCTCGGCTATTACATCGGCGAGAACGCCAAGACCACGCGCGTGTTTCTGAAGAAAGTGGGCGTGGAACGGCCGATCCAGGAAATCGACATTCGCGAGCTCAACGTCAAGACGCCCGCCGGCGAGATCGACCGCCTGCTCGCGCCGATCCTGGCCGGCGCGGACGCCGGGCTGGTGTCTGAGGCGGGCTGCCCCGCCGTTGCCGATCCGGGCGCGCTGCTCGTGCGCCGCGCTCACGAGCGCGGCGTGAAGGTCGTGCCGCTGGTCGGCCCCAGCTCGATCCTGCTGGCGCTGATGGCGTCGGGCCTGAACGGCCAGACCTTCGCGTTCCACGGTTACCTGCCGGTCGATGCGGCCGCGCGCGCCAAGCGGCTGCGCGAGCTCGAACAGCAGTCGCGCAAGGCGAAGGAAACCGAAATCTTCATCGAGACGCCTTACCGCAATCAGGCGATGCTGGAGACGCTGATCGCGACCTGCGCGCCGTCCACGCTGATCTGCGTGGCGGCCGATCTGACGCTGGAGACCGAAACCATCGTCAGCCGCAGCGCGGCCGACTGGAAGAAGAAGCCCGTGCCGAACCTGCAGAAACGGCCGGCGATCTTCCTGTTGCTGGCGAACTGACGCCAACGGCGGCGCACCGCCGCCGCACGCCGAAACGACGAGGGCCGGGTATCGAACCCGGCCCTCGTTGCATGGCGCGCCGGCTATGCCATCAACGCAGCGTGACGCCGCCGGCCGACAGCGCCGATTTCACCGCCCCGCCCCCGATCGCCGCGCCGAACTTGCGCGCCACGCGGTTGCCGAGGCTTTCCTTGACCGTGTAATCGACGATGTCGGGCGCCTTCAGCACGTCGCGCGCGACCGTATCGGTCGTGCCGAAACCGTCGGCCAGGCCCAGTTCGACGCTCTTCGCGCCCGTCCAGAACAGGCCCGAGAACAGATCCGGCGAATCGTGCAGGCGCTTGCCGCGGCCATCCTTCACGGCCTTGATGAACTGTGCGTGGATCTCGTCGAGCATTTCCTGCGCATGCGCGTCCATCTTCGGCGTTTCCGGCGAGAACGGATCGTAAAAGCCCTTGTTCTCGCCCGAAGTATGCAGACGACGCTGCACGCCGAGCTTGTCCATCAGCCCCGTGAAACCGAAGCCGTCCATCAGCACGCCGATCGAACCGACGATGCTGGCCTGATTGACGTAGATGCGATCGGCCGCCGCGGCGATGTAGTAACCGCCCGATGCGCACATGTCGCTGACCACCACGTAGAGCGGCTTGGCCGGGTATTTCGTGCGCAGCCGGCGGATTTCGTCATACACGATGCCGGCCTGCACCGGGCTGCCGCCCGGGCTGTTGATGCGCAGCACGACGCCGACCGTGCCCGAATCGGCGAACGCGTCGTCGAGCGCCGAATTGATGTCTTCCGCATTGGCGTTGGTGCCGGCCGCGATTTCGCCGTCGATCGTCACGAGCGCCGTGTGGCGGCTGCTCGACAGCTTGCCGTCGCTCGAGAAGTCGAAGATCGCGAACACCAGCCCGATCACCACCACGAGCCACAGGAAACGGAAGCCGATGCGCCAGCGGCGCGCCGTGCGCTGCTCGACGATCGCGGCCATCGCGATCCGCTCGAGCGCGGTGCGCTCCCAGGTGGGCTCGTGCGGCGGCTGGCGGCCGGCGTCACGCTCGGCGCCGGGTGCATCGGGAGGAGTCGTTTGGTCGGTCATTCGGGAAACCAGTGAGGGTCGGAAAATCGGTCAGGAAGCCTGCGGCAGCAATTCGGCGTCGGGCAGCCAGTAGACGGCGCGGCCTTCGGGCGCATCGCGCTCGTCCACCTCGACGGCGCGCAGGCGTGCGCCGCGGCACGGGCCGCCGACGCATTTGCCGGTTTCGGGGGTGTAGATCGCGCCGTGGGTGGCGCACATCAGATAGAGGCCGGACGATTCGAAGAACTGGCCCTCGTTCCAGTCCAGCTCCATCGGCACGTGCGCGCAGCGGTTCAGATAGCCGTAGGCGCGGCCGTCGTAGCGCACGAAGAACACCACGACCGCCTCGCCGCGCAGCGTGGCCGGCACGCGAATGCCCGCGCCGCCGTCGACGAGGGCCTCCGACGCGCAGACGAACACCGCCTCGCCGCTCATGCGTGCTCGCGCAGCCAGCCGGCCAGCGCGCCGACGTCGTCGGCGAGAAAGCGCGGCGACAGCGCCGCCAGCGATTCGGCCGGATGCGCGCCGTAGGACACGCCGATCCCGGCCGCGCCGGCGCTGGCCGCCATCTGCAGATCGTGGGTGGTGTCGCCGATCATGACGGTGCGCGCCAGATCCTGCCCCAGTTCGCGGCTCAGCTCGTGCAGCATGGCCGGATTCGGCTTGGAGAAGGTTTCGTCGGCGCAGCGCGTGCCGTCGAAAAAGCGCGTGAGCTTGGTTTCGTCGAGCGCGCGGTTCAAGCCGACGCGGCCCTTGCCGGTGGCCACGGCCAGCAGGTAGCCGGTATCGCGCAACTCTTCGAGCATCTCGCGCACGCCCGCGAACAGCTCGATGCGCTCATCCTTCACGAGATAGTGGAACCGGTACCGTTCGGCGAGCTTCGCGTAATGGGACGGATCGAGCGTGGGTGCGGCGATCGCCAGCGCGTCGCGCAAGCCGAGGCCGATCACGTAGCGTGCGGCATCGTCGGACGGCGCCGGCAGGCCGAGATCGCGGCAGGCCGCCTGGATGCTCAGCGCGATGTGCGCCGTCGAATCCATCAGCGTGCCGTCCCAGTCGAAGACGATCAGGTCAAATTGCTGTCGGGACATGCGGTTCAAGCGCCGGAAGCGCGCAGTGCGTTGAGTTGGTCGAGGAAGCGCCGGCATTCGTCGGGCAGCGGCGCGTCGAACTGCAGCGTCTCGCCGGACAGCGGATGCGCGAGCTTCAGGCGATAGGCGTGCAGGAACATCCGTTTCAGCGAAGGGCGCGCGTTCGCACGCGCCAGCGCCTTGTTCAGGGCGAAATCGCCGTATTTCGCATCGCCGGCGATCGGCAGCCCGAGGTGGGCCAAGTGTACGCGGATCTGGTGGGTCCGACCCGTTTTCAGCTCGGCCTCGAGAAACGCATAGCCGGGCCAGCTGTCGATCAGGTTGAACACCGTGTGCGACGGGATGCCGTCGTCCTGCACACGCACGCGGCGCTCGCCCTCGGGCGTCGAATACTTGAACAGCGGCGCCTTGACCGCGCGGCGGCGGCCCCAATCGGGCGCCCACTCGCCGTGGCCGCAGGCGTAGTAGCGCTTGTCCATGCGATTTTCGCGGATCTGCTCGTGCAACCCGACCAACGCCGAACGCTTCTTGGCCAGCATCAGGATGCCCGAGGTTTCGCGGTCGAGCCGATGCACCAGTTCGAGGAACTTGGCCGTGGGCCGCGCCGCGCGCATCTGTTCGATCACGCCGAACGACACGCCGCTGCCGCCATGCACGGCCACCCCGGCCGGCTTGTTGATGACGACCATCGCGTCGTCCTCGAACAGGATCTCGAATTCGGCGGCCGGCACGGGCGCCGCCTCCTGCGCGGCATCCGGGGCGGCGAGCCGGATCGGCGGGATCCGCACGACGTCGCCGAACGCGAGACGATACTGCGCATCGATCCGGCCCTTGTTGACACGGACCTCGCCGCTGCGCAGGATGCGGTAGATGTGACTTTTTGGCACGCCCTTACAGACGCGCAACAGGAAGTTGTCGATGCGTTGACCGGCCGAATCCTCGCCAATCTCGACCATGGAAACCTGGCCGCTCTCGACCGATTTCTGGGATATTTTGCCTAACTCATTCATACTGAATATAATTTTGCCGAGCATTCCGCTGCGGGCGGCCGGATCGGCCGGTTTCGGGCGGATTGCGCAAGGCGCAAGCGCAAACCGCTATTTTACTTGCGCCGGGGGCCTGCTGCTCGCCCCTGCATAAAAGAGAAGCAGCAAAAGTTGCACGCACGGCACTTCATCCCGGCAAGGATCGCGCCCACAGGCGGATTCGGTCGGAAGCGTGCCGCGGTAACGGAATGTTGGACAAAAAGAATTTAATTGGCAGCGGCAGGCCGGCACGATTCAGGCCGGCCGCGCTGCCGGTTGCGATTATGACGGCGTGCGCCACCCCAGGTTTCGCGAAGCGTGCGAAGCCGGCGACGTCAAACCAGGGTAGAACACCCCAGGCGGGAAAGTCGGGCTGGATTCGATACTCCCCGCTGCGGCCAGGCCGCAGCACATGCCGCCCAGCAGCGTCGCGCGCAACTTGCGCCGCGTGCTGCGCGGCATTGCCCGGTTACAGGCTTAGCGCGCCGCATGGCGCGCGGAGTGGTCATCCGTGCTTTGAAGCCGCATTCGCAGGTGCCCCTGGCTGCCGGCCGGTCGTATCGGCCCGCGCCTGATCAGGCAATTCTCCCGCCATCGTTCCCGCTCCAGCGTGCTTGTGACAACACAACAAGGCGCGGCCTGTTTTCGCCCGCGTTCCGCCTGACAAGCGAAACGCGCCGCCAGCAGCGCCGCCTGGAGTCGTTCAATGAAACGCATGCTGTTCAATGCGACGCAGCAGGAAGAACTGCGCGTCGCCATCGTCGATGGGCAGAAGCTCATCGACATCGACATCGAAACCGCCGGCCGCGAACAGCGCAAAGGCAATATCTACAAGGGCGTGATCACGCGCATCGAGCCTTCGCTCGAAGCCTGCTTCGTCAACTACGGCGAAGATCGCCACGGCTTCCTGCCGTTCAAGGAAGTCGCGCGCCAGTACTTCCGCGACGGCGTCGACATGCGCTCCGCGCGCATTCAGGACGCCCTGCGCGAAGGCCAGGAGCTGATCGTCCAGGTCGAGAAGGAAGAACGCGGCAACAAGGGCGCCGCCCTGACCACGTTCATCTCGCTGGCCGGCCGCTACCTCGTGCTGATGCCGAACAACCCGCGCGGCGGCGGCGTGTCGCGCCGCATCGAGGGCGACGAGCGTCAGGAACTGCGCGAAACCATGGCGCAGCTCGAAATCCCCGAGGGGATGAGCATGATCGCCCGCACCGCGGGCATCGGCCGCAGCGCCGAAGAACTGCAATGGGACCTGAACTACCTGCTGCAGCTCTGGCACGCCATCGAGGCGGCATCGAAGAGCGGCCACAACGGCCAGCCGATGCTGATCTATCTCGAATCGAGCCTCGTGATCCGCGCGATCCGCGACTACTTCCAGCCGGATATCGGCGAAATCCTGATCGACACCAACGAAATCCATGACCAGGCGCGCGCCTTCATGGACATCGTGATGCCGGACAACGTCGGCAAGGTGAAGCGCTACCACGACGACGTCCCGCTGTTCTCCCGCTTCCAGATCGAACACCAGATCGAAACGGCGTATTCGCGCACGGTGCCGCTGCCCTCGGGCGGCGCGATCGTGATCGACCACACCGAAGCGCTGGTGGCGATCGACGTGAACTCGGCCCGCGCCACCAAGGGCGCCGACATCGAGGAAACGGCCACCCGCACCAACCTCGAAGCGGCCGACGAAGTGGCGCGCCAACTGCGCCTGCGCGACCTCGGCGGCCTGATCGTGATCGATTTCATCGACATGGAATCGGCCAAGAGCCAGCGCGAAGTCGAACAGCGCCTGAAAGACGCGCTCAAGCACGACCGCGCACGCGTCCAGATGGGCAAGATCTCGCGCTTCGGCCTGATGGAGCTGTCGCGTCAGCGCCTGCGTCCGGCGCTGTCGGAAGGCAGCCATGTGACCTGCCCGCGCTGCAACGGCACCGGCCACATCCGCGATACGGAATCCTCGGCGCTGCAAGTGCTGCGGATCATCCAGGAAGAGGCAATGAAGGAGAACACCGCGGCGATCCATTGCCAGGTGCCCGTCGAAGTCACGGCCTTCCTGCTGAACGAAAAGCGTCAGGAAATCAACAAGATCGAGTCGCGCTTCAAGGTCGGCATCGTGCTGATCCCGAACAAGCACCTCGATACCCCGCACTACAAGCTCGAACGCCTGCGTCACGACGACGCCCGCCTCGACGACCCACGCGCCTCGTGGAAGATGGCCGAGGAAGCGGCCCGCGAACTGGAATCGGAAACCGGTTACAGCAAGCGCGCCGCCGACGCGAAGCCGAAGCAGGAAGCGGCCGTCAAGGGCATCACGCCGGCCAGCCCGGCGCCGAGCGCAGCCCCGCAACGCGAAGCCGCACCGGCTCCGGTTGCCGCCCCGGCGCCGGTCGCAGTGGCCGCTCCGGCCAGCAACGGCGGGTTCTTCGGCTGGATCAAGAGCCTGTTCGGCGCGGCGCCGGCGGCGCCCGCTCCGGCACCGGAACCGGTCAAGGAAGCTGCCGCGGCACCGGCTCGTCCGGCCCGCGAACGCGGCGAGAAATCCGAGCGCGGTGAGCGCGGCGGCGATCGCAACCGCAACGGCAACCGCCGCGGCCAGCAGGCCGGCACGCGCGACGCTCAACCCGCCGTGGCCGGCGGCCGTCAGCCGCAGCAACCGCGCGGCGAGCGCGAGGGCAAGGAAAGCCGCGAACCGCGTGAACAACGCGAGCCGCGCGAAGCACGCGAAGGCCGTGGCAACCGCGAACCGCGCGAGGCACGCGAAGGCCGTGAGGGTCGCGAAGTCCGCGAACCGCGTGAACAACGCGAACCGCGCGAGGCCCGTGAACCGCGTGAACAACGCGAACCGCGCGAGGCCCGTGAACCGCGCGAGAACCGTGAACCGCGCGAACGCGCCGTGACGGCCGACGACGCAGCGGAAACGCCGCGTCAGGAACGTCGCGAACGCGGCGAGCGCGGTGAACGCCGCAAGGCCGTGCCGCACGCCGCCACGCTCGAAACCGTCAACCGTGGCGAAACCCACGCCGAAGCGGACGAGCATGCGGTGCAGGCAGACGCACCGGGTGCGGACTTCGCCGCCGACGCCGAAGCCGGCGCACGCGACGGTGAAGAACGCCGCCGCCGCCGCCGCGGCCGTCGTGGCGGCCGTCGCGATCGCGAAGAAGGCGCAGCAGGCGCGCAGGACGGCGTCGAAGGTTCGGAAGGCGCAGAGCAGGCCGAAGCCGGTCATGCCGAGCACGCTCCGGTGGCCGCTGCCGTTGCAACGGTGACGGCAGCGACCGCCGCCGTGGCGGCCGAAGCCGTCGTCGCGCACGCCGAAGCCGCACCGGCTCCGGCCGAGGCAGCCGCACCGATCGCCGCACCGGAAGCATCGGCACCGGCGATTTCGCCTGCCGCCGCGCTGGAAGCCGTCGCACCGGCGCCGGTCGTCGAAGCCGAACCGGCTCCGGCACCGGAACCGGCCGTGCTGGCCACGCCGGCACCGGCAGAAGCCGCACCGGCCGCCGAGCCGGCGCAGACGGAACCGGCTCCGACCGCCACGCCGGTCAGCGAGGCACCGGCACCGGTTGCCGCACCGGCTCCGATCGAGGCACCGGCGGTGGAAGCCGCACCGGTAGTGGAAGCAGCACCGGCCATCGAAGCGGCTCCGGCCCCGGTCGAAGCGCCGGCTGCCGTCGAACCGGCCGCCGCGCCGGTGGAAGCTGCGCCGGTCGTCGCTGCCGAGCCGGCACCGGCACCGGTCGTCGAAGCCGCGCCGCAAGCGCCCGCCGCCGTCGAAACGCAGCAATCGGCGCCGGCAGTAGCGCCGGCAGCCGCGGTCGGCATCGAAGCCGCGCTGGACGCCGCCGGCCTGACCTGGGTGAACACGGATGCCGAGAAGTTCCGTGCCGCGCAGGAAGCCGCGTCGCAGATCGTCGCGCCGGTTCGCGCGCCGCGCGAACGCAAGGTGCTGCCGCCGGTCGATGCGACGCCGATGCAACAGATCGAAACCCACGGCCAGCAATAAACCGCAGCGGTTTCGTCCCCAAAACCCGCCCTTCCGAGGGCGGGTTTTTTTATGGCCGCGGCTTGGGCATCGATGCACGGGGCGATGCGCCGCCGTCTGTGCTCTTTTTCTACGGGTTTCCGTGCGCCGAACCGAACGGCGCGTTGCCGCTAAAATAGACGTCTGATCGTTTCCCCGAATTCGCCCCGATTCATTCGCCATGTCCCGACGCATCATCCCGCTCATCGACGCCAGCAGCATTCCGGATCTGTCCGGGGCCCTGCTCGCGCCGAACGGCACGCTGCGCGACGCGCTCGCGCGGCCGCTGCGGGATCTGCGCATCTCGGTCACCGATCGCTGCAACTTCCGCTGCGTCTACTGCATGCCGCGCGACGTGTTCGACAAGGATTACCCGTTCCTGCCGCACGGCGCGCTGCTCTCGCTCGAGGAACTGGAGCGCACGGCGCGCCTGTTCGTCGCGCACGGCGTGGAAAAGATCCGCATCACGGGCGGCGAGCCGCTGCTGCGCAAGAACCTCGAGTTCCTGATCGAACGGCTCGCACGGATGGAAACGGTGGAGGGCCGCCCGCTCGACCTGACGCTGACGACCAACGGCTCGCTGCTCGCGCGCAAGGCGCGCAGCCTGCGCGACGCCGGGCTGTCGCGCGTCACCGTCAGCCTCGACGCGCTCGACGACACGCTGTTCCGCCGCATGAACGACGCAGATTTCGCCAGCGCCGACGTGCTCGAAGGCATCTTCGCCGCGCAAGCCGCCGGGCTGGAGCCGGTCAAGGTCAACATGGTCGTCAAGCGCGGCACCAACGACGCCGAAATCCTGCCGATGGCACGCCGTTTCCGCCACACCGGCGTGGTGCTGCGCTTCATCGAATACATGGACGTCGGCAGCTCGAACGGCTGGAACATGACCGACGTGCTGCCCTCGGCCGACGTATTGAAGCGCATCGGCGCCGAATTCCCGCTCGTGCCGCTCGACGCCCACACGCCCGGCGAAACCGCCCAGCGCTGGGCCTACGCCGACGGCGGCGGCGAAATCGGCCTGATCTCCAGCGTGACGCGCGCGTTCTGCGGCGATTGCACGCGCGCGCGCCTGTCGACCGAAGGCAAGCTGTACCTGTGCCTGTTCGGCACCTCGGGCCACGACCTGCGCGCGCTGCTGCGCAACGGCGCGTCCGACGCGCAGATCTCCAGCGCGATCGCGCATATCTGGCACGCGCGCGACGATCGCTATTCGCAGTTGCGCGGCACCGGTCGGGCCGATCCGAACGGTACAGCCCCTGCGCCGCGCGTCGAGATGTCCTACATCGGCGGCTGACCGCCGCCCCGTTGCGCCCGTGCAGCCCGCCGCTTCGTCCATGCCCCCGACAACCGCCCTCCAGCGCGCCGCGCTGACCGGCCTGCTGCTCGCGGGCGGCCAGGGTTCGCGCATGGGCGGCGTCGACAAGGGCCTGCAGCCGCTGCGCGGCGAACCGCTCGCGCAGCATGTGCTGCGCCGGCTCGCGCCGCAAACGGGCGCCTGCCTGATCAGCGCGAACCGCAACCCCGATATTTATCTCGCGCTTGGCAAGCCTTACGGCGCGCGCGTCGTCGCCGATGCGACGTCCGATTTCGCGGGGCCGCTCGCCGGGCTGCTGGCCGGCCTGCGCGCGGCACGCACGCCGCTGGTGCTGACCGCGCCGTGCGATACGCCGTATCTGCCGCTCGACCTGGCCGCACGGCTGCTGGCCGCACGCGAAGCGCACGCCGCCGGGATCGCCGTGGCCGTGTCGGTCGACGCCGACGGCAAGCGCCACGCGCAGCCGACCTTCGCGCTGGTGCCCGCCGCGCTCGCCGACGACCTCGAAGCCGCGCTGGCAGCCGGCGAGCGGCGCGTGCGCGCGTGGTACGCACGCCACACGGCCGTCGAAGTGCCATTTCACGACGAGCGCGCGTTCTACAATGCCAACTCTTTGCAGGAATTGACCCGCCTCGAGCGCGAATGACGCCGGCGCGGTCATTCCGGCCCGCTGCCGCAGCGCCACGCCATCGCCCAACGGCGCGAACCGTCCGCCTCGCGGCGCCTCACCAGCCATGACCACGCATCCGTCGCCCGCCGCCCCGAATTCCGAAACCTTGTCCGTCGATGCCGCGCGCGCGCTTGCGCTGCGCCTGGCCGCGCCGGTCGAAGACACGGAGGCCGTTGCGCTCGACGCCGCGCTCGGCCGCGTGCTGGCCGAAGCGATCGCCTCGCCGCTCGACGTGCCGGCCTACGACAATTCCGCGATGGACGGCTATGCGTTCGACGGCGCGGCGCTCGCGGCCGCCGCGGCACACGGCGGCGAACTGGCGCTGACGGTGGCCGGCACCGCGCTGGCCGGGCATCCA
>NZ_JAAGPF010000117.1 GCF_017104645.1 Burkholderia sp. Ac-20379 | reverse complement strand
ACCCGGCGCCACGTCGGGCGGCTGGTCAGGCAGATCGGTGGCGTGCGGCGGCGCATCGGGCCGCCGCGTCACGCGCGCGAGTGCCGCCTTGCCGGGCACCAGCACGTCGGTCAGAACGGGAATGTCGAACTCGTTGTGGGCGTCGGGCATGCTGGCTCCAGGCGCGACTAGCCGCCTTGCTTGTAGTTGTTCAGCGCGTAGCCGCGATCGCGATAGAACCGGTAACGGTCGCGGCCGGCGGCCAGCTCGTCGGGCGTGTTGCCGACCACCTCCAGCAACCGGGCGAACCGCGCGAACTGCGCGGGCACCTCGGCGCCGAGGTTCAGCACCACGCCGTCGTGCGGCGCATGGGACAGATCGGTCGTCAGCACGATCGGCGTCTGCGACGCCTGCGGGCTGTCGACCGAGCAGTGCGGAATGAAATCGAGCGGCGAAAACGTCCAGAGCCGCTCGTCGAGCGCGCGCAGGCGCGCCGGATCCGCGCAGACGACCACGGGTTGCCCCGCCAGGTACGCCTTGCGCAGCAACCGGCACGCATACGCGAGCGAATCGCCGACGTTCGAATGGAAGTCGATTCGTGTCATCGCGCGCTCCGCCCGGCCCAGGCCGGGCTGCTCGTCACGGCTTCGCTCACGCGCCGGCGCGGTCGATCAGGAACTGCGACAGCAGCGGCACCGGACGGCCCGTGGCGCCCTTCGCCGCGCCGCTCTTCCAGGCCGTGCCGGCGATGTCGAGGTGGGCCCACGGATAGGCTTCGGTGAAGCGCGACAGGAAGCAGGCCGCGGTCACGCTGCCGCCCGGACGGCCGCCGATATTGGCGAGATCCGCGAAGTTCGACTTCAGTTGCTCCTGATATTCGTCTTCGATCGGCAGGCGCCAGGCCGGATCGCCTGCTTCGCGCGAGGCGTCGAGCAGCTCGCCCGCCAGCGCGTCGTCGGTCGAGAACAGGCCGCTGTTGTGGTGGCCCAGCGCGATGATGCAGGCGCCCGTCAGCGTCGCGACGTCGATCACGGCGGCCGGCTTGAAGCGCTCGGCGTAGGTCAGCGCGTCGCAGAGGATCAGGCGGCCTTCGGCGTCGGTGTTGAGCACCTCGATCGTCAAGCCCTTCATGCTCGTGACGATGTCGCCCGGCTTGGTGGCCAGACCCGACGGCATGTTCTCGCAGGTCGGCACGATCGCGACGACGTTGAGCTTCAGCCCCATTTCGGCCACGGCGCGCATCGTGCCGAGCACCGAACCGGCGCCGCACATGTCGTACTTCATCTCGTCCATGCCCTCGCCCGGCTTCAGCGAGATGCCGCCCGTGTCGAACGTGATGCCCTTGCCGACCAGCACCACCGGCGCGGCCTTCGCGCCCGCGCCCTGGTAGTGCAGCACGATGAACTGCGGCGGTTCGACCGAGCCGCGCGCCACCGACAGGAACGACCCCATCTTCAGCGCCTGGATCTGCTTGAGGCCCAGCACCTCGGCCTTCAGGCCGAAATCCTTGGCCAGTTGCTTGGCGGTGTTCGCCAGATAGGTGGGGGTGCAGACATTGCCGGGCAGATTGCCGAGGTCGCGCGTCAGATCCATGCCGTTGGCGATCGCCACGGCCTGCTTCAGCGCGGTCTTGGCGGCCTTCTCGTCGGTGGTGTCGACGCTGAACACGATGCGCTTGAGCGTGGCCGGCGCGGGCTCGGCCTTGCTCTTCATCTGCGTGAAACGGTAGGTTTCGTTGCGCAGCGCGAGGATCGCGGCGCGCACGCTCCAATCGGCGCCGCGGTCGGTCACCGGCAGTTGCGCGAGCGTGAACGTGACCTGCGCGATGCGGGTGGCGAGCAGCGCGCGCCAGGCGGCGCGGGTGGCGTCCTGGTAGGCCTTCTGGCCGAACGCATCCTGCTTGCCGAGGCCCACCAGCAGCACGCGCGACGCGCCGATTCCCTGGACTTCATGCAGGAACAGCGTCTTGCCGGCCTTGCCGTCCATGTCGCCGGCCTTGACGATGCGCGACAGCAGGCCCTTGGTGGCCTCGTCGATGTCGAGCGCGGCGCCGGACAACGTCTGCGATTCGAACACGCCGATCACGACGCAGTCGGACTTGCCGGTCAGGAACCCCTTGGATGCACCTTTGCTCCAATCAAAGCCTTTTATGCTAAAGTCCATCGCGCTTGTCCTCGGATAAAATCTGGGCTATGTGGGTGAAAGCCGCAATTATCCGCTATTTTTCCCGTGGCGGCGCGCGCTCCCGCCCCTCCCCGCCTTCTTCGCCTCAAACATGATCTTCGAACGCTCCCTCCGGCGCGAGCTGGCGTATACAGCCGGCGCTGTATTCATGGTGCTGCTCACGATCATGCTGACGTCGATGATGATCCGCATCGTCGGCTACGCAGCGTCCGGTCAGGTCAGCCCCAAGGACGTGCTCGTGCTGATCGGCCTCACCGTGATCGGCTACCTCGCGATGATCCTCGTCGGCACGCTGTTCGTGTCGATCCTGATCGTGCTCACGCGCTGGTACAAGGATTCCGAAATGGTGGTCTGGCTCGCCTCCGGCGTGAGCCTGACGCGCCTCATCAAGCCGATCGGCGTGTTCGCCACGCCGCTCGTGCTGCTGATCGCGTTCTTCGCCTTCGTCGGCTGGCCCTGGTCGAACCAGCAGAGCAAGCTGATCAAGGCGCGCTTCCAGCAGCGCGACGAAGTCTCGCTGCTCGCGCCCGGCCAGTTCCGCGAATCGCCCTCGACCAACCGCGTGTTCTTCATCGAGAAGATGACGCCCGATCAGGCCAAGGTGCAGAACGTGTTCGTCACGACCACCGAGGCCGACAAGGTCAACGTGGTGGTCTCGCAAACGGGCCACACGCAAACCGCGCCCAACGGCGACCGCTTCATCGTGCTGGAGAACGGCCGGCGCTACGACGGCGTGCCGGGCCAGCCGAACTTCAAGATCATGCAGTTCGAGCGCTACGGCGTGAAGATCCAGAGCAAGGCGGTGGTCACCCAGCCCACCACCACGAGCACGCCCACGCTCGAGCTGCTGCGCAATCCGACCAACGAGAACCTGGCCGAATTCGCCTGGCGCGCCGGCCTGCCGCTGATCGCGATCAACCTGATGATCCTGGCGATACCGCTCGCCTACCAGAACCCGCGGCGCGGCCGCACCGTGAATCTCGTGATGGCCGTGCTGATCTATCTGACCTATTCGAACCTGCTCAACGTGATGCAATCGCAGATCGAGCGCGGCAAGCTGCCGTTCGCGGTCGGCCTGATCGTGCTGCACCTGGCGGTGGCCGGCGTGGTGGCGTTCCTGTTCTGGATGCGCGTGCGCAACCGGCCGCTGATCTCGCGGGCCACGTTCCGCCGGGGGAACTGACCGATGCGGCTCTACGAAAAGTACTTCGCGCGGCAGATCTACCTGACCTTCGTCTTCGTGCTGTTCGCGTTCTCGGGTCTGTTCTTCTTCTTCGACCTGATCAGCGAGCTGAACTCGGTCGGCCACGGCACCTACAACTTCGGCTACGCGGTGCTGCGCGTGGCGCTGCAAACACCGTCGCGCTTCTACGAAATCATCCCGGTCGCGGCGCTGATCAGCTCGATCTACGTGTTCGCGCAGATGGCCGCGAACTCCGAATTCACGATCTTCCGCGTGTCGGGCCTCGCGACCAACCAGGCGCTGCGCTCGCTGCTGAAGATCGGCGTGCCGCTCGTGATCGCCACCTACCTGATCGGCGAATTCGTCGGCCCGTACACGGATCAGCTGTCCGAGCGCGTGCGGCTTGAGGCGCTCGGCTCGTCGGTGTCGTCCGATTTCGCCTCGGGCGTGTGGGTCAAGGACACGCTCACGGCGCGCGACAACGGCGAGCCGGTCACGCGCTTCGTCAACGTCGGCACGCTGTCGCCCGATTCGACCGTGCGCAACGTGCGGATCTACGAGTTCGATTCGAAATTCCAGCTGCAGAACGTGCGGATCGCCAAGGCGGGCCGCTACGCGCCGCCGGGGCACTGGCTGCTGACCGACGTCACCGACACCCAGCTCACGCCGATCGTGCCGGCCGCGAACGGCCCGCAGGACGCGCTGAACCCGGTCTACCGTTCGGAACAGGTGTCGATGCCGCAGTATTCGCTGCGCTCGGATCTCACGCCGCAGATCCTCTCGGTGCTGCTGGTGTCGCCGGAGCGGATGTCGATCTTCAATTTGTTCCGTTACATTCAACACTTGCGCGAGAACCAGCAGGACACGCAGCGCTACGACATCGCACTGTGGCGCAAGCTGCTCTACCCGTTCGCGGTGTTCGTGATGCTGGTGCTGTCGCTGCCGTTCGCCTACCTGCACACGCGTGCGGGCGTGGTGGGCGTGAAGGTGTTCGGCGGCATCATGCTCGGCATGAGCTTCCAGCTCTTCAACACGCTGTTCTCGCATATCGGCACGCTGAATACCTGGCCCGCGCCGCTCACGGCGGCGCTTCCTGGCCTGATCTACCTCGCGCTCGGGCTGTTCGCGCTGAAGTGGGTCGACCGCCACTGATCGACAAGGAGGGAAGATGAGCAAACACGGGATCATTCTGTTCGGACACGGTTCGCGCGACCCGCGCTGGATGGAGCCCTTCGAGCGGCTCGCCGAGCGCGTACGCGCCACGCACACGAGCGGTCCCGTCGCGCTCGCCTTCCTGGAACTGATGCCGCCCGAACTCGAAGAGGCGATCGCCGCCCACGTCACGGCCGGCTGCGCGACCATCACCGTGGTGCCGGTATTCGTCGGCCAGGGCGGCCATGTGCGCCGCGATCTGCCCGAGATCATCGAGGCCTGCCGCGCCGCGCATCCGAATGTCGAGATCCGCAGCGCGTCGGCCATCGGCGAGGACGATTCGGTGCTCGACGCCATCGCGCGCTACTGCGTGCAGCAAGCGCACGCCTGATCGCGCTGCCGCGCAGGCGGTACACGCACCATGAAAAACGCCGGCTCGAAAGCCGGCGTTTTGCTTTGCGGGGCAGCCCGTGCCGCTGCGTGCGAAGCTCAGGCCGCGTTGCGGATCGCGCCGCCTTCGCCTGCCCCACCTTCACGCTCACCTTCGCCGTCCGCCGCCTCGCGCCCGCGCTCGGCGAACGCATTGCCGATCATCAGCAGGCTCGGCTGCGACGCATCGAGCCAGGCCTGCGCCTCGCCCGCGGCCATGCGCGCCAGCGTCAGCGCGAAGCTGCGCTCGCGCGGCGTGCTGCACGCCTCGACGATCGCCACCGGCGTCTCGCCCGGGCGGCCCGCGTCGATCAGTTGCTGGGCGATGCCGGGCGCGCTGTCGCGGCCCATGTAGAACACCAGCGAATCGGCGTTGACCTGCTCACGGATCTCGTCGCTGCCCGGCGCACGACTCTGGGTGGCGAACGCCACGCTGCGCGACACGCCGCGCAGCGTCAGCGAGCGCTTGAGCGTCGCGGCGCTGGCCAGCGCGGCCGTGATGCCCGGCACCACGTCGTACTCGATGCCGGCCGCTTCCAGCGCGCGTATTTCCTCGTCGGCGCGGCCGAACAGCATCGGATCGCCGCCCTTCAGACGCACCACGATCGCGTGTTCGCGCGCGGCGTCCACGATCTGCTTGTTGATGAACTGCTGCGCCGACGAGCGCTGCCCGCAGCGCTTGCCCACCGCGATACGGCGCGCGGTCGGCGCGTAGTCGAGCATCTCCGGCTCGACCAGCGCGTCGTGCAGCACCACGTCGGCCTGCGCGAGCAGCCGTGCGCCGCGAACCGTGATGAGGTCCGCCGCGCCCGGCCCTGCGCCAATCAGATACACCTTGCCCATAAGCTCTTCGTCGGTTGTTCGCCGCCGGCGGCGAGGCGCGCAAGGCGCCCCGCTACCGGCGGTACGGACCTCAGGCGGAGTACGCGCGGATCATGCCGGCGGCCACCGTGTGGTGCGTCGCCTCGTCGATCAGCACGAACGCGCCGGTGCCCGGATGCGCATCGTAGGTATCGCAGACGATCGGCTTTTGCAGCGTCAGCGCCACGCGGCCGATGTCGTTCATCTTCAGATCCTGACGGTCGGTGGCATGCGACAGCGTGTGCACGTCGAGCACCTGCTTGACCGCGCCGATCTTCGTGAACACCGTGTTGGTCGTCTGCTTCAACAGATACTTGCGTTGCGGCGACAGCGGCGTCTCGTCGAACCAGCACAGATCGGCCTCGAGCTTCTTGGCCGGTTCGATGCGCTGCGCGTTCGGCACGAACACGTCGCCGCGCGACACGTCGACATCCTCGGCCAGGCGGATCGTGACGGTCTGCCCGGCGAACGCGGATTCTACCGCAGCCGTGCCGCCCGGCACCGGCGCGACGATCTCGGCCACCGTGGCCGTGCGGCCCGACGGCAGCACCGCGATCTCGTCGCCCACCTTCACTTCGCCCGCTTCGACGCGGCCCATGTAGCCGCGGAAATCGTCGGCCGAGCTGCCGTCCTGGCGCGCCACCCACTGCACCGGGAAGCGCAGCGCGTCGCCGCCGTCGATCGCCACCGGCAGCGATTCGAGCAGGTCGAGCAGCGGCTCGCCCGCGTACCACGGCATGCTGTCCGACAGCGTGACGATGTTGTCGCCCTTGAGCGCCGACACCGGCACGAAGCTGACGTCCTTCAGCCCCAGTTGCTGCGCGAGCGCCACGTAGGCGTCGCGGATCAGGTTGAAGGTGGCTTCCGAATATTCGACCAGATCCATCTTGTTGATCGCGACGATCACGTGCTGCAGGCCGAGCAGCTTGACGATCGCGCTGTGGCGCTTGGTCTGCGGCAGCAGTTGCGTGACGCCGTTCTCGACCGTCACGCGCGTCGCGTCGACCAGGATGATCGCGGCGTGCGCCGTGGACGCGCCGGTCACCATGTTGCGCGTGTACTGCTCGTGGCCAGGCGTGTCGGCGATGATGAACTTGCGCTTGGCGGTCGCGAAATAGCGGTACGCGACGTCGATCGTGATGCCCTGCTCGCGCTCGGCTTCAAGGCCGTCGGTCAGCAGCGCGAGGTCGAGCTCGTCGCCGACCGTGCGCTTGTTCTTCGCGCGCGACAGCGCCGAAAGCTGATCCGACAGCACGGCCTTGCTGTCGTACAGCAGGCGGCCGATCAGCGTGCTCTTGCCGTCGTCGACGCTGCCTGCCGTGATGAATCGCAACACGCCGAGGTCTTCGTGGTTCTCGATGATGCTCATGATGTTCTCTGTCCTCGCGTGCTTCAGAAATAACCTTGCTTCTTGCGCTGTTCCATCGCGGCTTCCGACGCCTGGTCGTCCATCCGCGTCGCGCCGCGCTCGGTGATCTCGGTCACGGCGGTTTCGGCGATGATCTTCTCGACGTTGTCGGCGTCGCTGGACACCGGGCAGGTGCAGCTGATGTCGCCGACGGTGCGGAAGCGCACCAGCGCCTGTTCGCTGGTCTCGCCCTCGAGCATCGGCGTGAGCGGCGTGACCGGCACCAGCAGGCCGTTGCGGCGGACGATCTCGCGATGATGCGCGAAGTAGATCGACGGCAGTTCGAGGTTCTCGCGCGCGATGTACTGCCACACGTCGAGTTCGGTCCAGTTCGAGATCGGGAACACGCGCAGGTGCTCGCCCTTGTGCAGGCGCGCGTTGTAGAGGCTCCAGAGCTCGGGGCGCTGCGCCTTCGGATCCCATTGGCCGAATTCGTCGCGGAACGAGAAGATCCGTTCCTTCGCACGCGCCTTTTCCTCGTCGCGGCGCGCGCCGCCGATCAGCGCCGTGTAGCCGTGCTGCTCGATGGTTTCGAGCAGCGTGACGGCCTGGGCCGCATTGCGCGAATCGTTTTCGCGGCGCAGCACCACGGTGCCGCGCTTGATCGAATCCTCGACATGGCCCACCACGAGTTCGGCGCCGATTTCCTTGACGCGGCGATCGCGGAAGTCGATCACTTCCTCGTAGTTGTGGCCGGTGTCGACGTGCACCAGCGGAAACGGCAGCGAGGTCTTGCGGCCGGCGCCCAGGCCGAACGCCTTCAGCGCGAGATGCAGCACGACGACCGAATCCTTGCCGGCCGAGAACAGCAGGGCCGGCTTGCTGCATTCGGCCACCAGTTCGCGCAGGATATGGATCGACTCGGCCTCGAGCCAGTCGAGATGGCCCATCCGGCTGGCGGTGCCGGCGGGCGGTGCGGATTGTTCGAGCGTCGTGCTCATGGTGTCAGTCCTTACTGGGTTGCTGGCCGTCCGTCATGGCGGACGGCGCCGTTCTGTATCGTTCGTGCTGCCGGGCCGTTGCGTCGATGTCGAGCGCGTCAGGCGCTCGCGCCGCGGTTCGGCAATTCGGAAACCGGGGCGGCCGTCACATGCAGGCCGCACTCCTTGCTGTCGCGCGATTCCCACCACCAGCGGCCCGCGCGGCTGTCCTCGCCGGGGCGGATCGCCCGCGTGCACGGCTCGCAGCCGATGCTCGGGTAGCCGCGCGCGTGCAGCGGGTTGACCGGCACGTCGAAGGCCTTCAGATACGCCCACACGTCGTCCTCGGTCCAGTCGGCGAGCGGGTTGTACTTGGCGATGCCGCGCGCGTCGTCCTGCTCTTCCTCGTGCAGCTCGGCACGCGTGACCGACTGCTCGCGGCGCTGGCCCGTGACCCACGCCTCGACGCCGGACAGCGCGCGGTTCAGCGGCTCCACCTTGCGGATGTGGCAGCACGACTTGCGCAGCTCGACGCTTTCGTAGAACGCGTTCAGGCCGTGCTCGGCGACGTATTGATCGATCGCATCCTGCTGCGGATGGAACTGCTCGATCTCGTAGCCGTAGCGCTCGCGCACGCGGTCGATCATGCCGAGCGTTTCCGCGTGCAGCCGGCCGGTATTCAGCGAGAAGATGCCGATCGCGACGCCCTTCGACAGAATGGCGTGCGTCACCAGCATGTCCTCGGCCGCCAGGCTGCTCGCGAACTTGACGCGCGGATGACGCTCGGCGATCGACGCGAGCAGCGCGTCGAGCCGGGCGACCTTCGCGCTCAGTTCGGGCGTGAGGGCTGCGCTCATGCGTTCACCTGTCCGGCGGCGCGGCGGCGGAACAGCGGCACGGCGTCGTCCACCGCGCCCTGGTAGCGTTCCGAGAACTCCGTGAACGCCGCGAGCGCGTCGTGCGGATCGCGGTCGGCACGCACCGCGAACGCGTCGAAGCCGCAACGCGACAGGTAATTGAGCTGGTCGCGCAGCACGTCGCCGATCGCGCGCAGCTCGCCCGTCCAGCCGTAGCGGTTGCGCAGCAGGTGCGCCGTGCTGTAGCCGCGGCCGTCGCCGAAGCGCGGAAAATCGACGGCGATCACCGTCAGCTTGTCGAAGTCGGCCACCACGTCGGCCGGTTCGCTGTCCGGCGCGAGCCACACGCCGAGTTCGTCCTTGCCGCGCGAGGCGGCCAGTGCGTCGCGCGACGCCTGCCAGTAGGCCAGCGGCACCAGCAGCTTGCCGGCCGGCAGCGCGTCCACGTCGGGCAGCACGCCGTCTTCGCCGGCCCGCACGACCTGCCATGCGTCGTCGATCACGGCGCGGTTCTTGATAATCGAAGCCATCTGCTAATTCCTCGTTGCTTACGCGTGGGCCGGCTGGCGGGCTGCGTACACGCGTTCCTTGAACGGCGCGAGACCGATGCGCTGGTACGTCTCGATGAAGCGTTCGCCGTCGATGCGCGATTCGACGAACGTATCCACCAGCTTGGTGATCACGTCCGGCACTTCATGCGCCGAGAACGACGGGCCGATCACGCGGCCGAGCTTCAGGCCGTCCGCGCCGGTGCCCTGTTCGCCGCCGAGCGAGATCTGGTACCACTCGGAACCGTCCTTGTCGACGCCGAGGATGCCGATGTTGCCGACGTGATGGTGACCGCACGAGTTCATGCAACCCGAGATGTTCAGCGACAGGTCGCCGAGGTCGTACACGTAATCGAGATCGTCGAAGCGATCCTGGATCGCCTGCGCGATCGGCAGCGACTTCGCGTTCGCCAGCGAGCAGAAATCGCCGCCCGGGCACGCGATGATGTCGGTCAGCAGGCCGATGTTCGCCGCGCCGAAGCCCACCGCCTTGGCCTTTTCCCACAGCGCGAACAGGTCGCGCTTCTTGACGTTGGCGAGAATCAGGTTCTGCTCGTGCGACACGCGCAGTTCGCCGAGCGAGAACTGATCGGCCCAGTCGGCCACGGCTTCCATCTGCGCGTCGGTCGCATCGCCCGGCGCCACGTTGTGCGGCTTCAGCGACAGCGTGACGGCCGCGTAGCCCGACACCTTGTGCGGCGCGACGTTGCGCTCGACCCAGCGCGCGAACGCCTTGCTCTCGAGCAGATGCTGTTCGTACGAGGCATCCGTGTCGGCCAGCTTGTCGTAGACGGGCGGCGCGAAGAACTGCGAGACGCGATCCACTTCGGCCTGCGTCAGCGTCGACGGGCCGTCCTTCAGGTGTTGCCACTCTTCCTCGACCTGCTGCGAGAACTTCTCCGGCGACAGCGCCTTGACGAGGATCTTGATCCGCGCCTTGTAGAGGTTGTCGCGGCGGCCGAAGCGGTTGTACACGCGCAGCACGGCTTCGCAATAGGTCAGCAGGTGCTGCCACGGCAGGTTTTCGCGGATGATCGCGCCGACGATCGGCGTACGGCCCAGGCCGCCGCCGGCCAGGATGCTCGCGACCACCTGGCCGTTCGCGTCGTGCGACAGGTACACGCCGAGATCGTGCATCTGCACGGCCGCGCGGTCCACCTTCGAGCCGGACACGGCGATCTTGAACTTGCGCGGCAGCCAGGCGAATTCCGGATGGAACGTCGACCATTGACGCAGGATTTCCGACCACGGACGCGGATCGATCACTTCGTCCTGGGCGACGCCGGCGAACTGGTCGGCCGTGATGTTGCGGATGCAGTTGCCCGAGGTCTGGATGCCGTGCATCTGAACCGACGCGAGCTTTTCGAGAATTTCGGGCGCTTCCTCGAGCTTGATCCAGTTGTACTGGATGTTCGAGCGCGTCGAGAAGTGGCCGTAGCCGCGGTCGTGTTCGCGGGCGATGCGGGCCAGCATGCGGAGCTGATCGCTGCGCAGGTTGCCGTACGGAATCGCGATCCGGTGCATGTAGGCGTGGCGCTGCATGTACAGGCCGTTCTGCAGGCGCAGCGGCTTGAATTCGTCTTCGCTCAATTCGCCCGACAGCCGGCGGCGCACTTGATCGCGGAACTGCGCGACGCGTTCGTCGACGATCGTCTGGTCGTACTGGTCGTACTGATACATTCGGGGACCCCAGGGTTTCGTGTTGACCGCACGACGTCCTAGCCACGCCGTGCCTGAATTCCGTACCGCCTGCACCCGACCCGCCAGCCGTCTAGCCTCGGCCCTGTCAGTTGCTAATGACGAATACAGCTATCCATATTTGAAAAACCAAGGTGAATCGTAATAAACTCGCCTTATATTTCAAACGACTAAAAAATTCTGTCCATATGCGGAAGGGTTATATATGAACCTGCACCAATTTCGTTTCGTGCGCGAGGCCGTCCGCCAGAATTTCAATCTCACCGAGGCGGCCAAGGCGCTGTTTACGTCGCAGCCGGGCGTCTCGAAGGCCATCATCGAGCTCGAGGACGAGCTCGGCGTGGAGATCTTCACGCGGCACGGCAAGCGCGTGCGCTCGCTGACCGAACCCGGACGCATCATTCTCGCCTCGGTCGAGCGGATCCTGCAGGAAGTCGAAAGCCTGAAAAGGGTCGGAAAGGATTATGCCGCGCAGGATCAGGGCAACCTGACCATCGCCGCCACCCACACCCAGGCGCGCTACTCGCTGCCGGGCGCGATCGCCGAATTCAAGAAGCGCTTCCCGAAGGTGCATCTTTCGATCCTGCAGGGCAGCCCCACGCAGGTCGCCGAGATGGTGATCCACGACCAGGCCGATCTCGCGATCGCGACCGAGGCGATCGCCGACTACAAGGAACTGGTGTCGCTGCCGTGCTTCCAGTGGCATCACGCGGCCGTCGTGCCGGCCGACCATCCGCTGCTGGAGCGCCGGCCGCCGTCGCTCGACGATCTCGCGCAATACCCGCTGATCACCTACGACGACGCGTTCGCCGGCCGCAAGAAGATCAACCACGCGTTCGCGCTGCGCGGGCTGTCGCCCGACATCGTGCTCGAGGCGATCGACGCCGACGTGATCAAGACTTACGTGGAGCTGGGGCTGGGCGTCGGCATCCTGGCCGACATCGCGTTCAATCCCGAGCGCGATCGCAACCTGCGCGCGATCCCGGTCGGGCATCTGTTCGGCAGCAACGTCACGCGCGTGGCGCTCAAGCAGGGCGCATATCTGCGCGGCTATGTGTATACGCTGGTCGAATTGCTGTCGCCCACGCTGAACCGCAAGCTGATCGAGCAGGCGCTCAAGGGCGAGGCGGAATCGTACGAGCTGTGAGGCGGCGGCTTGCGGACGATCCGCCGACCGTTCGCATCGATGGAAAGGGCGGTGCGCTGCTTGCCCGCCGCGGCGATTTCCGCCATAATTCGCGTTTCGCCTGCGCGCAATCGCACGCGCAAGGTCTGCATTCTCTGCCCAGGTGGTGAAACTGGTAGACGCAGGGGACTCAAAATCCCCCGCCGCAAGGCGTGCCGGTTCGATTCCGGCCCTGGGCACCAGACATTCGCTTCGGAATCCATTCCGGCGCACCTCAAAACCCGTGTCGATCCAACGATCGCCGCGGGTTTTTCATTTGTGGCCGCGGTTTGCACGGCCGGCGTCGCGCCCTCCTGACACCCCGGCTCACCTCGCCTGCCGACGCCATCGGAAAAATTCTTAAAACACCCCATCCGATCGTCTGATTCCTCTCCGGGAAAAACCAGATTTTCCCCACCAGCGCACATGCGCATATCACCCAACCTTACACTTTGCCCACTCAATCAATTTTTGTCGCGCGTGGAATGTCCGGCCCTCGCACCGCTCCTTGCGCGCCTCCCGATCATGCCGAATACACACATCCCCATCGCGGGCGATCTCGCCCTTCCCGGCTGGCACGCATTGCGTACGGTCACGTTCGGGGGAGCCTGGGCGCTCGCCGGTCATGCCGCCGACCCTCATCCGTCGTTCGTGCGCGCGACCTGCCGCGCCGCATTCGCATCGTTTGTCGGCGCGGCCAATCGGTCGCAACCGGCGACAAACGCAGCGCCCATGGCATTCCATCGGGCGCCGGGCGGCATCTCGCCGCGCGAAAAGCGCCTCGCCGCCTGTTGGACCATCGGCGCACTCGGCGTGCTGGGCGGCCTCGTGTTCGGCACCTTGCGCAGCAACGAAAAGCCACTCGAATATGTCGTGCCGGTGCAGCCTGTCGCGACCAGCGCCAAGCCGCTCGCCGCGCTGGCGGCCGTCACGACGCCCAGCGAGCGCGGTAAGGCAGCCCCCTCGGCCAAGGTCGCGTCGGTCAAGCCCGACACCCCGGCCCACACCGCGCCAGCCAAGAAAGCCCCCACTCACAAGCCATCACACGCCGTGTCACACCACGCCAAGCCGCACCACGCGGCGGCTGCACACCCCAAGCGCAGCTACGCGGTCCCGCTTGCCGGAAAAGCGCTGGAAAAACAGCGCGCGCACCGGGCGGCACACGCGCCTGGCGTTGCCTCGCCGCAAGGCGATGCGCGCGCAATGCATGATCGAGAAGCGCTGCGTGTGCAACGCTGGCACGAGATCGGTGCGATGCAGGGAGCCGCACCTCATCGGGCGAATGTGTCATCGGCACAGCGCTCGGCCAACGTATCGAATAACGGCCAGCCGCATACGGCAAACCCACAACCCGCTGCGGCGCAAACCTTCCTGCATCCGGTATCTCGCCCCCGCCCGGCGCCGCGCATCGCCCAACTCGCCCAACTCAACGAGCCGCACAGATCGACGCCCCATGTGCAGGAACGGCTGGCACCGCTGCAAAGCCAAACGCCGGCGATTCTCGTCGCAACGCCGGGCACCAGCGTGCCGGCTGTCGTTCAAGCCCCCGCTGCAGCCACGTCCGGGCACATCGAAATCGTGATCGGCAAAGCAACCGTGCGCATCGAAGGCGATGTCGACCCCATCGTGTTGCGGCACGTGCTGGAGGCGTTGCCCGCCTGACGCATCCCGCTATCGGCAAACAGCACGGGCAAAACCGAAAAGCGTCGCCCATGCGATCGCACATCGGTTCACGCAACCGGCTCCCGATCGCTTCGAAACCGCGTTGCACTTCTCTCTGAACCGCCATGAGCCGATCGTTAGTCGTCGACATCGAAGAGGTATTCGCCACGCCATCGCTGCCGTGGCGCCCAGGGCTGTCGTTGGGCCGCGAGCGGACGATGCTCGCCTCATGCAATCCGCCGCAGGCACACCGCTATCGGGTGCAACTGCTGACGCAATGCATCGACGTCCGGGAGCCTCTCCTGAACGTCACGGGCCCTGAGCCGCTGTCGGCACCTACTTGTGCGTCCGCAGTTGCCCCAGCGGCCAAGCAGCAGCGCACGGCGAACGCCGCTTCATGGCCGCATGCCTTGACACTCGCCACGGTGCTTGGCCTCATCGGCTTGTTGGCGATACCGTCGCATCTTGAAGCGTCATGCCTGCCGCCGATCCTGCTTATCGGCTCGCAGCCGGCCTCATCGCCGCCGCCACCGTCTCGCACCCCAACGGAAACCGGGCAGTGGCATGCAACGGTACCCGTGACAGCGCCGCAACCGAAGCCGTCACGCAGCGCGACGCATCGCACGACCCAACCGCGGCGGGTCAAACCGGTCTCAACACATACGGCCAAGGCCTTGCGGGCAAGCTCGCCGCGTCGCACAGTCAAGCCACGACGTATCAAGCCGGCCCACACACACGCGGCCAACCTCCGGCGGGCACGCACACCACATCACACGGCCCAAGCACGACGCATCAAGCCAGCCTCCACACACTCGGCGAACCTCCGGCGGCCAAACTCGCCACATCACACCAGCACACCGCGGCACATCAAACCGGCGTCAGACTGTATGGCTCACGCTCAGCGCGCACACGCCCCATATCCGCGAAACAACCTGAAAATCGGCACGCGCCTGAAACGTCCGCGGGTACGCGTCACGTTGTCACCCATCCGTTTCGCTTCGTTCGATACGATGGCGCAGCAATACGCCTCTCCCTCGGTCATCCGCCCGGCGGTAGCTCGCCCCCAGGTCGATTGGATGTCGCAGATGACGCAACGGCGCATCACGGACGACCGTCACTTTCTGCCATGATCCGGCGCACGCGGGGCACGACGGGATAGCAAAACGACGCACGCCCCGATCCGGTAACCGGATGTCGGGGCAGCCATACAACGCATCGGGTGTGAAAACAGTTCAGACAGGCTTTTCGGCAGGCAGCGTTCTCACGCTCTTCGGATGTGGATTGTTTGATGGGTCGAATGCACGAAAGGCTTCCCGTTCGATGCGTTGTGCAACGTCGATTTCGTCTCGCAGGAAGTCGAGCCACGTGCGGATCTTCGCATCGATATAGTGCCGCGACGAATACACTGCGGAGATGGTACGAGTAGACGAACGGTATTCAGGCATCACACGCACAATGTCACCGGCACGCATCGCCGGGATAGCGGAATAGACCGGCAGGATCCCGATGCCCATCCCCTCGCGAATCGCAACGGCCGTCGCTTCATATGTATTCACGCGAAACGGCGCGGCTTTCACGGACACATTGGCCTTGCCGCCAGGCCCGACCAACTCCCACTCCCCCGATCCCTCCGCCACCGCTCCGGACGTCACATAGCTATGGGTGGCGAGATCTGCCGGACGACGCGGCACGCCGTGCGTCGCGAGATACGCCGGCGAAGCGCACAGCACGCCGAACGTTTCACCTAACCGGACGCCAACAAGGCTCGAATTCGGCAACTCGCCGCCAACCAGCACCGACACATCGAGGCCTTCATCGATCAAACCTGGCGAGCGCTGCGACAACGTCAATTCGATCTGCACGTCCGGATAACGCTGGCGATATTTTGCAACGGCCGGCACCAGATAATGTTGGCCGAAACTGACCGCACAATGCACGCGCAACCAACCGCTCGGATTGATGCTGGCCTCGCGCGCCTCGGCCTCTGCCTCGTCGATGGATCCGAGTATCGTCTGGCAACGCTGCAGATAGCGCTCGCCGGCTTCGGTCGCAACGATGCGACGCGTGGTGCGATTGAGCAGACGGGTTTGCAGATAGGCCTCAAGCGCAGCCACGGCGCGCGATACCTGAGGAATCGTTGTATTCAACTGGCGGGCCGCTGCGGTAAAACTTTTCGCATTCGCGACGCAGGCGAAAATGCGCATATTCTGCAGCTTGTTTTGCATGCTTCACTTCCGATAACGAATGACGCTCATCAATGGCACATCCGATGTCCGATTCCGCAGGCGATATCCCGGCAGACAATTTTCACACGAACATGAACCATGCGGCGCCCAACACAGAAACACTAGGACAACTGATTATTATCCGGTGAACTCGATGTCGAAATCACACGGCCACGAACACCACGAGAAATCCTCGAAATGAGGTTATTGAGTGCGCCGATCCGTCAGGAGAACAAGCGCTTGGCAGCCGTCAGCAACTCGACCGAGTTTCGCGCGCCGAGCTTTTTCATAGCCGCTTTCTTTTGCGCGCTGATGGTTTTGCAACTGCGTCGGCGCACGGCCGCGATTTCCGTGACGGTCATGCCGCTCGACCACATGCGCATGACTTCGAGCTCGCGCAAGGACAAATCCACCAGGCTGCCATTGCCATAACCGGTGCCGCCCGAGCCGAACCGCTGCAGCACGATCGATGAGGTTTCCGAATCGAAATATTTGCTGCCGCCAATCACTTTCCGGATGATCTTGGCCAGATCGATCAGATCCTCGCTGCCCTTGCGGATAAAGCCATCGGCGCCGAGTTCGACAACGCGCGCCACCATGGCGAATTGATCCAACGTGGACGTGAAGATAGTACGAATCTCAGGATAGGTACGCAGAATGCGCTCAACCATTTGCAGGCCGTCGGGTTGAGAATCGTTCGAGAAGTTGTAGTCGCAAACGAGCAGATCGCAAGAAGTGCGATTCAATTGCGCATACAGTTCTTCCACCGAGCTGGCGGTGCCGACGATATCGATGTCGTGTTCGTCTTCGAGCAGACGGGACAGCCCGTAACGCAGGACAGGCTGGCGATCGGCAATGATCACGCGGATGGGGGCCGTGCAGGCGCGCCCCGGTTCGGTCATGCCCTTGATGAAAGTTTGCATTTGCATGTTATTACCCTTAATGTGCGGCATGCACGCCGGACATCGAACAATCGATCTCCTGACTGATCTCGTGCCGATGCCGATCCGTTGTGCCGCCTTGTTTTCGACGCATTGCTTAGGACAGATCCTAACTTTTGCTCGATGGATTCTTAGGACAGCTTCCCCACAGAATCTGCCATACTGCCCCGCAGCAACTGACGGGAAATCAGACTGCATGCCACTGAATAAAACCCTCCATCAGAAACGCCGGATTGGTTTCGTGGTGTTCGATGGCGAACTGTTCATGGACGTGATCGGGCCGCTCGAGGTCTTCTCCGTCGCCACCGCCTGTCTGGCCGGACAAGGCCGCGCCAATGCCGGCTACGAAGTCGAATTGATTGCATCGAAGCCCGGGCCGGTCACGAGCTCGTCGGGTCTCACGCTCTATGCCGAGCGCGGTTTTTCGGACACCGATCTGGAGCGCTACGACACCTTGATCGTCGGCGGATCGGGCAACATGTCCGTCATCGAAGACACCGCCCGCACGCTGCGCCGCTGGTTCACCGATGCCGACGGCAAGGTCCGGCGCATCGTCTCCACCTGCACCGGCACTTTCTTTCTGGCCGAAGCCGGCCTGCTTGACGGCCGCCGCGCCGTCACGCACTGGCGCGAATGCGATCGGCTCGCGGAGCGCTATCCGCACGTGCTCGTGGATCGGGATCCGGTCTTCATCAAGGATGGGGCGGTTTATACGTCGGCCGGCGTGACGGCCGGCCTCGATCTCGCACTTGCGCTCGTCGAGGAGGATTTCGGCCGCAAGATCTCGCTGGCCGTGGCGCGCCTGTTCGTGATGTTCCTGAAGCGCCCGGGCGGGCAATCCCAGTTCAGTGCGCTGCTCAACGCGCAGATGGTGGAAACCGATCCGATCAGCCAGGTGCAGCAGTGGCTGCTCGCGAATCTCGATCAGAACCTGACCATCGAAACGCTGGCCGAACGCGCCGCGATGAGCCCGCGCAATTTCGCCCGCGTGTTCACGCGTGCAACCGGCTCGACGCCCGCCGAATTCGTGATTCGCGCACGCGTCGAAGCGGTCAAGCGTTGCCTGGAAGATTCGAACGATTCGCTGCTGCTGATTTCCGAGCGCTGCGGTTTCGGCAGCACCGAAACCTTGCGACGCAATTTCCAGCGCCACGTGGGCGTGAGCCCGCTCGACTACCGGGCGCGCTTTCGATAAAGCACGCTCGGCATGCGGCTCACGACAACAGCTTGCCCGCCACGGCCAGCAACTCGACGGCGTTGCGCACGCCGAGTTTCTTCATCGCATTGGCCTTCTGCGCGCTGATCGTGTTCTTGCTGCGTTTGCGCAGCGCCGCGATTTCGGTGATGGTCAGCCCCTTCGCCCACATCCGCATCACTTCGACTTCACGCGCCGACAAGCCGGCCACGCCACCGCACCCCACGCTTGCGCCGAGGCTGCCGCTTCGCAGCGACACGCTCGCCGCATCGAATTCGAAATGACGCGCGCCGCCCTGCACCTTGTGGATCAACGCGGCCACATCCATCAGATCCTCGCCGTATTTGCGTACGAACGCATGCGCGCCGAGCTTGAAGATGCGGCTGACGACCGGCACCTGGGCGCGCATCGACATGAAGATCGTTCTGGCTTCCGGATACGAACGCACGATGCGCTCGACCAGTTGCAAACCATCCGGATGGACATCGTCGCCGAAGTGGCAATCGCAGATCAGCGTGCAACGGGGATAGTGTTCGAGCGCCACGTAGATATCTCGCACCGCGCCGACCGATGCGACCACGGCGATCGCCGACTCTCTTTCCAGCAATCGCATCAGGCTGTACCGCATCACGGGGAAACGATCGGCGATCACCACGTCGATGCGTTGCGCCGCCTCGAAGGACGGCTCACACCGATCCATTTCCGATCCCTCGTGTTTCTCGTATATCGACCGTGCGTGCATGATTATTGTCGGCTTTGCGCCCTGCCGTGATGACGGCCAACCCCGCGTGGCAAGGCTGCGCATGCTCAGAAAATTAACGTTTGAATCATAGGCAGGCAGCACGAAATTTTCGGACAAGCTTCACACGAAAACTGCCAGCGACACGCGGTGGGCTGACGCGCGGCTTGTTACAATGCGCGCGCCATGAACCTCGAATCCATCCTTTTCTCCCAGGGCTTCGGCTCGCGCCGCCAGTGCCGCGCGCTCGTCGACGCGGGCCGCGTGTCGATCGGCGGCGCAACCTGCGACGACGCCGATGCGACGTTCGACACGGCGGGCCTCGATTTCGACGTGGACGGCACCCGCTGGCCCTATCGCGAACACGCCTATCTCGCGCTGAACAAGCCGGCCGGCTACGAATGCTCGCGCGATCCCCAGCATCACTTGAGTGTCTTCTCGCTGCTGCCGGCGCCGTTCGCGGCACGCGGCGTGCAATGCGTCGGCCGGCTCGATCAGGACACCACGGGGCTGCTGCTGCTGTCCGACGACGGCCAGTTCGTTCACGCCTATACCTCGCCCAAACGCAAGGTGCCGAAAACCTACGTGGCCGAGGTCAAGCACGCGCTCGACGACGTGCAGCTC
Organism: Burkholderia sp. Ac-20379; assembly: GCF_017104645.1. Classification (GTDB taxonomy): domain Bacteria; phylum Pseudomonadota; class Gammaproteobacteria; order Burkholderiales; family Burkholderiaceae; genus Burkholderia. The sequence continues at coordinate 1,167 of NZ_JAAGPF010000117.1, read as the reverse complement.
GCGGCATTGCGCGGCGGCGTGCTGCTGCATGGCGAACCGAAACCGATCGCGGCGGTCGCGGCGAACGCGCGTGCCGAGCGCTCGCTCGAACTGACCGTGCTCGAAGGCAAGTATCACCAGGTCAAACGGATGGTGGCCGCCTCGGGCAATCGCGTCGAGGCGTTGCATCGCGAGCGGATCGGCGGCTACGCATTGCCGGTCGATCTCGCACCGGGCGCATGGCGCTGGCTCGATCGGGCCGAGCTCGACGCGCTGCGCGCGCCGCCCGCGGCCGGCTGAACCGGCCACGCCGCCCCGCGCGGCCGAAGCGTTGCGCGCACCCGACGGTGTCGCCGCATCGCAGCATGGACGTCCACCGTTCCGTCGCTATACTCGAATCACAACGATAAAAAACGAGCAAACCGCGAGGTTCAGGGGAAGATCATGAACGTCAATAGTCCGATCGAACTGTCAACCATGATGTTGATATTCGCCGTGATGGGCGCAATCGCCATCGGCGCGGCGCTGGCCGTCATGCGCCTGCGACATAAATACGATCCCAACCTGATTGGTGCGCTGATCGGCGCCCTGCTCTGTTTCATGCTGATCGAGGCGCTGCCCGCGATCATCTGAGCGAGCCGAGTTCGCTGTCGGGCGAAATCGTGGCCAGGAAATCGTCGACCGTGGGATAGCGCAGCGCCACGCGCAGTTCGCGCTTGAGCCGCCGGTTCACGAGCCGCCGCGATTCCCGCATGAACGACAACTGCACCGGTTCGAGCCGCGTTTCGGCCTCGGCGCGCGTGATGCGCGGCGGGCTGGCGCGGCCGCTGGCCTGCGCGACGCGCTCGAAATACTCGCCCATCCTCATCTCGGTGTCGTCCGAGGCGTGCACCACGCGCGCCGGCAGGCCGCGCACGGCGGCGGCCAGCAGGATGCGGGCGAGGTCGTCGGCGTGGATGTGGTTGGTGTAGACGTCGTCGGCCTCGACCAGCGCCGGCGTGCCGCGCTCCAGCCGCGCGATCGGCAGGCGGTTGGCCGCATAGATGCCTGGAATCCGCACGATCCGGGCGCTGAGCGCGCCATGCGCGGTGGCCCGCCGCAACTGCCGTTCGGCCGACACGCGCCGCACGGCGCGGGCGTTGGCCGGGCGCACCGGGCGCGTTTCGTCCACCCGCGCGCCGCCGCAAT
>NZ_JAAGPF010000116.1 GCF_017104645.1 Burkholderia sp. Ac-20379 | reverse complement strand
CGGCAAGGACACGCACGCGCATGCCGATGCCAAGGCCGGCTCGAAGTCCGAATCCAAGCCCGCCACGAAGGCCGAGGCGCGGCTCGCCGCCGCCGAGGCGAAGCGGCAGGCCGCGCACGACCGGCAGGAACTGGCCGCGAAGAAGCGTCACGAGCGCCAGCTCGAAGCGGCCGCGAAGCGCGGCAAGAAGGACGATCCCGATGTCGATCTGCTGGCCGCGCTCGTCTCGCGCACCAAGCCGGCCGATCCGGGCCCGCCCGCGCCGGCGAAGCACCGCGGCAAGGACGGCGTGACCAAGGTGGCCTCGGCCGACGCCGGCGGCTCGCTCGCGGCACGCGTGAAGGAGTGCGGGCAGCGCGGCTTCTTCGAGGATCAACTGTGCCGTTGGCGCGTCTGCGACGGCCACTGGGGCAAGGACGCCGCCTGCCCGAGCTCGGCGAACACCAGCCACCAGCCCTGATCGCGGGCCGGCACGCGTCCTGCGCCGCGCGCGCGGCCGGGGCGCAGCCGCCGCCGGCCGCCGTTTCGATTGCCGCGTTGATTGCCGCTTCGGCCAGCCTTCCACCGCGCTTCTTTCGCGCCGCCTCCCCGCTTCATCGCCGTGCCGCTATCGCGGCGCGCAGCCGATCGATTCGCGGTTCCTCCCGTCTTTCGCTATGCTTCGTGGCCGGTGCGCCTCGCCGGATGCGCCGTGCTTTCAGGATGCTTTCGCGGATCGCGCCCTGTCGTGCCGAAGCGACGCGTTCGTGGCGATTCCATGACGCGCCATCACGCTGACACGCGCATCGGCGAAACATGCATGCAAGCGGCAAGCCGAAGACAGAATCCCGCAGGACAGTCGATGAAACCAGAGATGATCATTCCCACCTACGGCGCCGACATGAGCGGCATGGTGTGCGCGTTCCGCTTCACGCCGGATTCGGCCGGCGTGCCGGTCGACGCCGGTGCGGCCAGTGCCGAGCTCGAGGAGGTGCCGGTAGCGGGCGACGCGAAGGGCGATTTTCAGTGGCTGCACTTCAACCTCGCGCACGGCGCGAGCGAGCGCTGGATGCGGGCCAATCTCGATCTGCCCGAAACCTATTACGAGTTCCTGCGGGAAGGCTCGCACTCCACGCGCATCGAGCAGCAGGACGGCGTGCTGCGCGCGGTGGTCAACGACGTGATGTTCAGCCTCGACATGGAGGCGGTGGAAGTGTCGACGCTGTGGGTCTACATCGACCGCCGCATGATGGTGACGGCGCGGCTCAAGCCGCTGCGCTCGGTCGACACGCTGCGCGAGAGCGTGCGCCAGGGCGAACGCTTCCGCTCGCCCACCGAACTGCTGATTCACCTGCTGCGCGATCAGGCCGACGTGATGCAGCACATCGTGCGGCGCGCGAGCGTCGACATCGACCGCATCGAGGATCGCTTCCTCTCGGAGCGCCCGACCGCGAACCGCGATCAGCTCGGCTCGATGCGCCGGCAACTGACGCGCCTGCAGCGGATGCTGGCGCCCGAACCCGGTTCGATTTTCCGGCTGCTGGCCAAGCCGCCCGCCTGGCTGCTCGGCGAGGACGTGCAGGAGCTGCGCGAATCGACCGAAGAGTTCTCGCTGGTGCTGGCCGATCTGGCCGGGCTGGTCGAGCGCATCAAGCTGCTGCAGGAAGAGATCACCTCGCGGCTCGACGAACAGAACAACCGCACGCTGTTCACGCTGACGATCGTCACCGTGATCGCGCTGCCGATCAACATCGTGGCCGGCTTCTTCGGCATGAACGTGGGCGGCGTGCCGCTCGCCGAGAACAAGCACGGCTTCTGGCTGATGGTGCTGTTCGTCGCGATGTTCACCGCGCTCACCGCGTGGTGGGCGTTCCGGCGGCGCGGCGACCGCTGAGCCGGCTCGGCCGGGGCTCCGGCCGTTGCGGCGGCTTCGGCCATTGCAGCGGCCTTGGCCATTGCCGTGACACCGGGCGTTGCAGCGGCACCGGCCATCGCAGCGACTCCGGCCATCGCAGCGGCACCGGCCATCGCAGCGGCACCGGCCATCGCAGCGGCACCGGCCATCGCAGCGACTCCGGCTATCGCAGCGGCACCGGCCATCGCAGCGACACCGGCTATTGCCGCAGCCGCACCCTCACCGCAACCAGCGAACCGCCGTCTCGCCGATCACCATGCCGAGCAACCCGATCAGGGCGATCAGCGGCGGGGCCGGCGAGCGCACGTTCAGCACGCCGTACAGCACGCCCACGCCCAGCCCCACCCCCATCGACACCGCATAGTCGATCATCGTGCGTCTCCCCTTGATTGCCGCCGCGCCGCTCACGGGCGAATCAGCACGCGTTCGCGCGCGCCGGCCAGCACCGCGCGATAGGCGTCGTGCGCGCCGTCGAGCGGGTAGACGTGATCCGCCGTGATCGGGAACGGCCGCAGCGTGCCGGTCTCGAACTCGGGCGCCAGTTCGTCGAGGATCCGCGCGCAGGCCACGCCGTCGAGCGCCAGCGAATCGACGCCGACGAACGTGTGCTGGCCGCGGTAGAACGCGAAGATGTCGAACGGCACGCTGCGCTCCAGCGTCGAGATGAAGATCTGGCGCGCGCCGATCGCCATCGACGCATTGGCCGCCGCGAAGTACGGGCTGCCGACCGTGTTGTAGACGATGTCCGCGCCGTGGCCGCCGGTCAGTTCGCGCACCGTGGCGGCGATGTCCTGGCTCGACGCATCGAGCACCGTCACCGAGCCGGTGGCGTGGCCGCGATAGGCGCCCGCCGTGCGTTCCACGCCGATCACGCGCGCCCCGCGCGCACTGGCCAACTGGATCGTGGCCTGCCCGACCTTGCCGTTCGCGCCGAACACCAGCACCACTTCGCCCGCCTGCGGCAGGCCCGCGCGGCGCAGCCCCTCGTAGGCGGTGATGAACGGCACGCCCACGCCGGCGGCTTCGTCGAGCGACATCGCGGCCGGCTTGCGGCGCACCTGGGCCGCATCCACCAGCAGTTGCTGCGCATGCGAGCCGTCGCGGCGGATGCCGAGTTCGCCGCCCGAGCCCCAGACCTGCGCGCCGACCCAGTCGGCCGGGCCGAGCCGCACCACGCCCGCCCAGTCGCGGCCCGGCGTGCGCGGCCAGACGGCGTGCGGCATGTTGCCGAGCGCGGCCTTCACGTCGCTCGGGTTGACGCCGGCGGCGTGGATGTCGATCAGCATCTGGCCGTCGGCGACGACGGGTGAGGGCGCGTCCTGGATCGGGGCGGCGAGCGATTCGATGTCGCGGGCGGCGGTGTCGAGCACGATGCGTTGCATGGCGGAATTCCTTGTTGGTCAGTGAATGGATGCCAGTCTAGGCACCCGGCGTTGACGCGGAAATCCGCAAAGGCGCATCATCGCTTTGCAAAAAACGCAAAGGCCTCGGCATGTTGCCGGGCGACACATCCATGGAATCCATTCTTTCCCCGCATCTGGCCGTGTTCGTCGACGTGGTCGAAATGCAGAGCTTTTCGGCGGCGGCGCGCCGGCACGACGTGGCGGCGTCGTCGGTCGCGCGGCGCATCGATCAGCTCGAAGCGCAGCTCGGCGTGCGCGTGCTGCACCGGAGCACCCACGCGATGCGGCCGACCGAGGCCGGCCAGTTGCTGTACGAGCGCGCCAAGGCGCTGCTGGCCGGCATGCGCGGCTTGCAGGCCGAACTGCACCGGCAGCGCGACGAGCCGGGCGGGCTGGTGCGGATCGACTGCCCCGCGCCGTTCGGGCGGCTGCATCTGATGCCGGCCGTGTCGGCGTTCATGCGGCGTCATCCGGCGATCGTGGTGGAGCTCGTGCTGACCGACAGCATGGTCGACCTGCCCGGCGACCGGCTCGGTTCGGACGTGGATCTGGCGCTGCGGATCGGGCCGGTGGCGGCCACGCGTTTCGTCGCCACCACGCTCGCGCCGCAGGTGCGCGTGCTGTGCGCGAGCCCTGCCTACCTGGCCGCGCGCGGCGCGCCGGCCTCGCTCGATGAACTCGCGCGCCACGATTGCCTCGCCTGGCACGGCTCGCCGCCGCCCGGCGCGTGGCGGTTCGGCGCGCGGCGCGTGCCGCCCGATGCGCCGCGCTTTCGCAGCAACCACTCCGAGGCGCTGCTGGCGGCGGCGATCGAGGGCATCGGCATCGCGCACCTGCCGACCTGGCTGGCCGGGGCGGCGCTGCGCAACGGGCTGCTGGTCGCGCTGGAGATCGACGGCGCGGCGCCGCAGCCGGAAGACGCGACGATCCACCTGCTGCGCCAGCAATCGGGCGGCAGCGCGCGCACGCTGGCGCTGGTGGAATTCCTGCGCGTCTGGTTCGCCGAGCCGGCGTGGCGGCATGCGGCGGCGAACGGCTGAGGCCTGGCACTCCGCGGCGGCGCGCGGGTACAGTGCGGATACGGTCAACGGATGGAGAACGGACGATGCGGCGTCGTGACGCGATGCGCTGGCTGGCCCTGGCGGGCGTGGGGGCGGGATCGCTGCCGATCGGCGGTTGCGCGACGCTCGGCGGCGATCCGCTGCGGGTGGGCGTGGTGGGGCTTGATCCGCTGCCGGGGCAGGGGCTGGAAATGCGTTTCGCGCTGCGGCTGCGCGTGCAGAACCCGAACGGCACGCCCATCGATTACGACGGCATCGCGCTCGATCTCGACCTCAACGACCGCGCGTTCGCGAGCGGCGTCAGCGATGCGCGCGGCACCGTGCCGCGCTTCGGCGAGGCCGTCGTGAGCGTGCCGATCACGGTGACGGCGTTCGCCGCGGCCCGCCAGGCGTTCGCGTTCGCCGATGCGGCCTCGGCCGGGCGGATCCCGTACCGGTTGCGCGGCAAGCTGTCGTCGGGCGTGTTCGGCGGGATGCGGTTCACCGATGCCGGCTCGCTGACATGGCCGGTCGCGCCCGCTTACGGCGGGTATTGAGCGAACGGCGGCGGCCGGCCATGCTGCACCGCATCGCGGCGCTTGGGGCAATGGCGCCCGGCGAGCGATAATCCGGCGTGCGCGGCGCGCAATGTTGCGTATTGCGCCGCGCGTTTTCGTTTCACCCGATTGTTTTTGCCGACTGCCGTGACCGACTATCCGACCCTTCATTTCATCGACGCGAACGGCGCCGAGCGCTCGCTGCGCTGGCGCTCCGAGGCTGGCTCGCCGCCGCCCAGGCGCGTCGCCGTTGCCGACGACACGACCACGGCCGACGCCGCGTACCGGCTCGCCTGCGAAGGGACGGCGCTGGTCTGGCAGGGCGATTTCCAGAACGCGCGCCAGTTGCTGCAGGCGATGGCGCGCCGCATCGATCGCCGGCCGAAGAAAGCGGCCGATTCGTCGACGGACGCGTTCAATCTGCACCGGCTCGGCCAGTCGCAACGCGCCCGCACGCTCGGCATGCTGCTGATCCCGCTCGACGCTGATTACACGATCCCGCTGCGCCGCGCGCCGGATCTGCACGAGGCCTGCGCCGAAGCGTACGGCGCGGGCGGCGATCCATCGGTGGCGTCGCTGCGCGAATTGCTGGGCCTGATCGGCGCGCACGAATGGCGCAAGAAGGGCGTGGAGATTCCGGCGCTCGGCGGGCGCATCCATCCGCATTACGGCGTGTTCTCGCCGGTGCGCGGCGAATATGTCGAGCTGATCGCGCGCGCGCCGCTGCCGTCCACCGCGCTGGCGTTCGATATCGGCACCGGCACCGGCGTGCTCGCGGCGATGCTCGCGCGGCGCGGCGTGCAGCGCGTGGTGGCCACCGATCTCGACCCGCGCGCGCTGGCCTGCGCGGCCGAGAACCTCGACCGGCTCGGCCTGGCCGCGCGCGTCGAACTGGTCAAGGCCGACCTGTTCCCCGAGGGCCGCGCGCCGCTGGTGGTCTGCAACCCGCCGTGGGTGCCGGCGCGGCCCAGTTCGCCGATCGAATATGCCGTCTACGATCCCGACAGCCGCATGCTGAAGGGCTTCCTGGCCGGGCTGGCCGATCACCTCGAGCCGGGCGGCGAGGGCTGGCTCGTGCTGTCCGATTTCGCCGAGCACCTGGGCCTGCGCACGCGCGAGGCGCTGCTCGGCTGGATCGACGCGGCGGGCCTCGCCGTGCTGGGCCGCGAGGACATCAAGCCGGTTCACCCGAAGGCCACCGACGCCAACGATCCGCTGCACCGCGCCCGCTCGGCCGAAATCACCTCGCTCTGGCGGCTCGGCGCGCGCGCCTGAGGCCAGCCGCGCGAATTTCGGTAAACTGCGCCCATTCCATCCGTATTTCGCCGGGTTCGCGCCGCTTCAGTGGGGCGGCCCGGCCGTCAGCACCATGTCGAACAAGACCTACGAAGTCCGTCCCGAGCAATCGGTCGAGCTGCTCAAGGAACTCCATATCCTGACGCGCGACGGCAAGATGAATCAGGATAGCCGCCGCAAGCTCAAGCAGGTCTATCACCTGTATCAGTTCATCGAGCCGTTGCTCGAGAACGTCGCCGCCGATAAAGGCGGCGTGAGCCTCGTCGACCACGGCGCGGGCAAGTCCTATCTGGGCTTCATCCTGTACGACCTGTTCTTCAAGTCGCGTCCGGCCGACGGCTCGCACATCTACGGCATCGAGACGCGCGAGGAACTGGTCGAGCGTTCGGCCGCGCTCGCGACGCGGCTCGGGTTCGGCGGGATGTCGTTCGAGAACCTGTCGGTGGCCGATTCGATCGCCTCGCCGAAGCTGCCCGCGACGATCGACGTGGTGACCGCGCTGCACGCGTGCGACACCGCCACCGACGACGCGATCCGCTTCGCGCTGGCCAAGCAGGCGCGCCACATCGTGCTGGTGCCGTGCTGCCAGGCCGAAGTGGCCGGTGTGCTGCGCAGGAACAAGGGCAAGTCGCTCGCCAACGCGCTGACGGAAGTCTGGCGTCATCCGCTGCACACGCGCGAATTCGGCAGCCAGATCACCAACGTGCTGCGCTGCCTGCAACTCGAAGCGCACGGCTATCAGGTCAGCGTGACGGAACTGGTGGGCTGGGAACACTCGATGAAGAACGAGCTGATCATCGCGCAATACAAGAACCTGCCGCGCCGCAAGGCCAGCGAGCGCCTGGGCGAGATCCTCGCGATGTTCGGGCTGGCCGAGCTGGATGCGCGTTTCTTCGCGCCCGAGGCGCCCGAAGCCGCCGGCGCCTGAACGCGGGCGTTTCTCCCGCCTTCGTCGTTCGCGCCTGCGCTCAGCCGCCGGCCTTCTCCGGGCCGCCTTCGCCGCCCGTCATCCATGCCTGCCAGCCTGCGTGGCCGAGCCGCCGCAAGGTGTCCTGATTCCGTTCGTAGATGTCGGCCGCGTCCGGGAACGCTTCCACGGCGCGGTCGAGGCTCGCCTCGCGCAGCAGATGCAGGATCGGATACGGCGCGCGGTTCGTGTAGTTCTCGATGTCGTCCGGCTCGCTGCCGTCGAATCGATAGTGCGGGTGGAAGCTTGCGATCTGCAGCACGCCGTCGAGCCGCAATTGCCGGAGCAGGCGGTCGGCGAAATGGATCGCATCGTTGAATTCGTCGAAATCGGCCAGCGCGTGCGGATAGATCACGAGCGTGGTGTCCACCTCGGCCGGATCCGCCTCGGCCAGCTCGCGCAGCGCCGGTTCGAGATCGGCGAGCGCGTCCTCGAAGCCGGTGGCCTCGCTGATCGTGTAGCGGATCTGTTCCTTGACGTGGACGGCCTTGGCGAACGGGCACAGGTTCAGGCCGATCACGGCGCGCGTGAGCCAGTGGCGCGTGGTGTCGAGGATGGTTTGGCGGGCGTCGGTCATGGCATGGCGGTGCGGGCGGGGCAGCCGGCATTGTAGCGGGCGCGGCGCGGCGGCTTTTTCGAGGCTTGCGGGCGGCGGCGATGGCGCGATCGATTCACGACGGCCGGCTGCGTGTCACCGGCCGATCCCCCTTCAAGCGCAGGCCGCGTCGATCAGGGCGCGCACCAACTGCGGCGCGCGGCCGACCGGGGTATCGTCGGCGCGGTAGGTCTGGCTTGCCGCGTAGACGCCCTCGATCACGAGCGCGATGCTGTCGGCCAGCGCCAGCGGGTCGCGCGCGCCGGCGCCGGTGGCCAGCGCGATCAGGCGGCGCTTCAGTTCCGATTTGTTGTCGGCCACCGACACGCGCGCCGGATGCGCGGCGTCGGGAAACTCCACCGCCACGTTGACGAACGGGCAGCCGCGGTAATCGGGCGACGCGGTGCGCCGCGCCAGTTCGTCGACGTATGCCAGCAACTGCGCCTTCGGATCGTCGGGCCATTGCGCGGCGAGCCGGTCGAAGCGGCCGAAGTAGCCGTCGTTCTTGCGCTCGATGTAGGCGAGCACCAGTTCGTCTTTCGACGAAAACTGCCGATACAGGCTCATCTTGTTGACGCCGGCTCGCTCGACCACCGCATCGATGCCGACCGCCCGCACGCCTTCCCGGTAGAACAGTTGCTCGGCCGCGTCGATCAGTTGCGTGTGCGCGCTGGCGCCCGAGGTGGGCGTGCGGCGCGATGCGGCGGCGGATTTGGTGGAGGAGGCGCTCATCGGAAATGACCTTGGCTCAAGCGGGTGAATATTGAACGGCGCTTGACATGTTACCGGCCGGTAACTACAGTCGCAAGCTCTTGTGACCGGTCGGTAACGCGCCGGTTTCGTGTCAACGCATCGGAACGCCGGCGCTCGCCGCGCGGCCGCAACGGGAGTGGTCGGGATGAAGTGGATAGCAGCGAGCGCCCGTGGGCGCTTCCATTACGGATGGATCGCGGGCGCGGTCGTGTTCCTGGTCCTGCTCGCGTCGGCCGGCACGCGGGCCACGCCGAGCGTGCTGATGGTGCCGCTCGAGCACGAATTGGGGTGGAGCCGCGCGGCGATCTCGCTGGCGATCTCGATCAACATCGCGCTGTACGGCCTGACCGGCCCGTTCGCGGCGGCGGCGATGCAGCGCTTCGGGCTGCGTCCGACCGTGCTCGCCGCGTTGGCGACGATGGCGTCGGGCGTGGCGCTCTCGTCGATGATGACGGCCACCTGGCAGATGATGCTGGTCTGGGGCGTGATGGTCGGCAGCGCCACCGGCGTGGCCGCACTGACGCTCGCGGCCACCTTCGTGAACCGCTGGTTCGTGGCGCGGCGCGGCCTCGTGATGGGGATGCTGACGGCCAGTTCGGCCACCGGCCAGCTCGTGTTCCTGCCGCTGCTGGCCTCGATCGCGCAGTCGCACGGCTGGCGCCCGGTGGTGCTGGTGGTGGCGCTGGTGCTGGCGATCGCGGTGCCGCTGGTGTTCCTGCTGGTGCCGGAACGGCCCGCCGACGTGCAACTGCGCCCCTACGGCGAACCGGACGACGCGCCGCTCGCGCCGGCCGCCGCCCGGCAGAACCCGCTCGCCACCGCGTTCGAGACGCTGTTCAGCGCCGCGCGCCGCCGCGATTTCTGGCTGCTGTTCTTCAGCTTCTTCATCTGCGGCGCAAGCACCAACGGCTATATCGGCTCGCACCTGATCGCGATGTGCAGCGATTACGGCATGAGCGAAGTGCAGGGCGCGTCGCTGCTGGCCGCGATGGGCGTGTTCGATCTGATCGGCACCACCCTGTCGGGCTGGCTGTCCGACCGCTACGACAGCCGCGTGCTGCTGTTCTGGTATTACGGGCTGCGCGGGCTGTCGCTGATCTACCTGCCGCACGCGTTTGGCATCGACTTCTTCGGGCTGCCGCTGTTCGCGGTGTTCTACGGCCTCGACTGGATCGCCACCGTGCCGCCCACCGTGCGGCTCGCCACCGACATCTGGGGCAAGGACAAGGCGCCGATCGTGTTCGGCTGGATCGTGGCCGGCCACCAGCTCGGCGCGGCGTTCGCCACGCTCGGCGCGGGCCTGCTGCGCGCGAGCCTCGGCACCTACACGCTTGCATCGATGATCTCGGGCGGCTTGTGCATCGTCGGCGCGGTGATCGTGCTGCGCATCAAGCGCGGCAACGCGCGCAACGTGCCGCAAGCGGCTTGAACCGGGCGATGCCGCTGCAGCTGTCGTGCGGGGCCGGGCGCAACGTGGCGCAAGCGGCCCGGCCTGCCGCCGCGCGCGCCCGTCCTGCCGGGCCGCGCGCGGCGCCGCCGCCCGATTTCCCGGGCCGTGATTAGCAATCCCGAAGCCCAACGTACGCGCGACGCAACGAACGGTTATCCTTGCGGTTCTTCGGGGCCCGTGCCCCTTTTTCGACTATGAGGAATCGCATGTCCGTCAAACCTGCACCCACCGCTGTGTCGATCCACGATCTGATCGCCGGGCGCTGGAGCCCGCGCGCCTATTCGAACGAGCCGGTCAGCGGCGAGCACCTGCACGCCGTGCTGGAAGCCGCGCGCTGGGCGCCGTCGGCCTACAACGCGCAGCCCTGGCGTTTCGTGGTGTTCGACCGCACGCACGACGAGGCCGCGTTCAAGAAGGCGTTCGCCACGCTGGTGCCGTTCAATCAGGCCTGGAACGCGCCGGCGCCGGTGCTGGTCGCCGTGACGGCGCACACGCTGACCTCGAAGGGCGAGCCCAGCACCACGGCGCTCTACGACACGGGCGCGGCCGCGATGGCGCTGGTGCTGCAGGCGCATGCGCTCGGCCTGGCCGCGCACCAGATGAGCGGCTTCGATGCCAAGGCGTTCCGCGCGGCGTTCGAGGTGCCGGCCGACGTGGAAATCGTCGCGCTGATCTCGATCGGCCACTACGGCGATGCCGACAAGCTCGACCCGGTGCTGCGCGACCGCGAACGCGCGCCGCGCACGCGCAATGCGATCGGCGAGGTGGTGTATCGCGACGGCTGGAAGCTGCCCTACACGGGCGCCTGAGCCCGCGCCGCGGCGGTCCGTTCCGGGCCGTGCGCGGGTGGCCGCTCCGCCGCGCGCGCCGCGCCGTCGTCCCGACGGGCGGCGCGCGTTTTTCATGGCGAAGCGGGCTGACCGACCCGTCCCCGATTTCCGGTTGGCGCCCCCGTTGTAGCGGCCCGCGCTCTGTGATAAAAACCCCCCCTTTCCGCTTCATGCCCGCCCCGGCGGCGCCTCTGCCTCCATGACCTATTGCGCGATCGATTTCGGCACCTCCAATTCGGCCGTTGCGTTGCCGGACCCGGCGAACGCGGGGGCGATGCGGCTTGCGCCCGTCGAGGGCGAGCACCGGACGCTGCCGACCTCCATTTTCTTCAACAACGACGAAGGCACGCGCGAGTTCGGCCGGGCCGCGCTGGCGTCCTACATCGACGGCTTCGACGGCCGCCTGATGCGCTCGATGAAGAGCATCCTCGGCTCGCCGCTCGCCGAAACCACCACCGATCTCGGCGACGGCAGCGGCATCGCCTACACCGAGGTCATCGCGATCTTCATGCAGCACCTGACGCAGAAGGCGCAAGCCTGCTCGGGCGGCGCGATCGATCGCGCGGTGCTGGGCCGGCCGGTGTTCTTCGTCGACGACGATCCGCGCGCCGACCGCCTGGCCGAGCAGCAGCTCGCGGCGGCGGCGCGTTCGGTGGGCCTCAAGGACGTGCATTTCCAGTACGAGCCGATCGCCGCGGCGTTCGACTACGAGTCGCGCCAGCCGGCCGAATCGCTGGTGCTGGTGGCCGACATCGGCGGCGGTACCTCGGACTTCTCGCTGGTGCGCGTCGGCCCGGAGCGCATGGCGCGGCTCGAACGCAAGGACGACGTGCTCGGCCATCACGGCGTGCACGTGGCCGGCACCGATTACGACCGCCGCGTCGAACTGGCGTCGATCATGCCGGCGTTCGGCTATCGCTCGCTCGATCCGGAAGGGCGCGAACTGCCGAACCGGATCTATTTCGATCTGGCCACCTGGCACTTGATCAACACGGTCTACACGCCGAAGCGGCTGGCCGAGCTGAAGCTGATGAAGCATCTGTACGTGGACGCGCGCCAGTTCGACCGGCTCGTGCGGGTGGTCGAGCAGCGTTTCGGCCATGCGCTGATGGCGCGTGCCGAGGAAGCGAAGATCGGCGTGTCGGCGGGCGGGGAGACGATGATCGATCTGCACGACATCGAGGAGCATCTGCAGCTCGCGTTCGATTCGGCCAGCCTGGTGCAGGCGAGCGTGGACGATACGGCGCGCATCGTCGAGGCGGCGCGCGAAACCGTGCGTCTGGCGGGCATTGCGCCGCGCGACGTGAGCGCGCTCTACTTCACGGGCGGTTCGACCGGCCTCGCGTTCCTGTCGAGCGCGCTGGCCGGGGCGTTCCCCGATGCCGAACCGGTGTTCGGCGACCGTCTCGCCAGCGTGGCGACGGGCCTCGGCATTCACGCGCGCCGGCTGTTCGGCTGATTGGCGGACTGAGTCGACCGCGCTCCCGCGGGAGCGCAAATTGCGACTGACGGGCGCTGCGGCGCCCGATCGCTTTGACGGCGGCTGACACGAATCGATGTCATTCGCCACCGCGCCGCGCTGCTGGCGGCCTTTCCGACGCGAAGCGATGTTCGTGAATCGGAATCCATTTTTCCCGAAACGAATTCGGGTCGGATAAAACGAAAACCCCGCCGAGGCGGGGTTTTTTATTCAGGCGAAGATATCGCGCGAACTTAGACCGGCTTGATGTTCGCAGCTTGCAGACCCTTCGGGCCCGTCTTCACTTCGAATTCAACCTTTTGGTTTTCTTGCAGCGTCTTGAAACCGTCGACACGGATTTCCGAGAAGTGTGCGAACAGATCGTCGCCACCGCCTTCCGGCGTGATGAAACCAAAACCCTTTGCGTCGTTGAACCACTTGACGGTGCCGGTTGCCATAACTTGTTCCTAAAAATGTGAGACAGGGCGAAACGCCCGGGAGGTGCATGAAAATCAAGGAAGGGGGTAATGGGGCCGACCGGAGTACCGTTGATGGGCGAACTACGAAAGAACCTGTTCACTCGCCACTTGAAATCCTGCTTGGGCTTTATACGTCCAATCGAAGCTCAGGTCAACCGTCTAACCCGTTTTCCTAGGGAAACCCCGAGAAATACCACGAATAACGCTTACAAAGCTTGCTGAGGTGGTCATTTTTTTGTAGGGGCTGATCGATTTTGCCGCCACGCGGGAGGTGCAACCATATACACTACGCGCCGCACGGGCGGGTTGTCCCGGGCAGGGCAACCGCCTACCAAAGATGCCGGCGCGGCGCCTGTCGAACGATCTTCGACAGGGTCATGACAAGGCTTTTTGAGAGACATAGGAGAAGTTGTGAATAGTTCTATTCAACGGAACATCGGCCCGATCGCGCTCATGCTGACGGGTCTGGGGTCGATCATCGGCTCCGGCTGGCTGTTCGGGGCCTGGAAAGCCTCGAAGATCGCCGGTCCCGCCGCGATTTGCGCCTGGGTCATCGGCGCGATCGTGATTCTGGCGATTGCACTCGCGTACGCCGAACTCGGCGCGATGTTCCCCGAGTCGGGCGGCATGGTGCGTTACGCGCGCTACTCGCACGGCTCGCTGGTCGGCTTCATCAGCGCCTGGGCGAACTGGATCGCGATCGTCTCGGTGATCCCGATCGAGGCCGAGGCATCGATTCAGTACATGAGCACCTGGCCCTATGACTGGGCGCACAGCCTGTTCGTCGACGGATCGTTGACGACACCAGGGCTGCTGCTGTCGGCGGTCCTGGTCGTGATCTACTTCATGCTGAACTTCTGGGGCGTGAAGCTGTTCGCGCGCGCCAACTCGGCGATCACGGTGTTCAAGTTCCTGATCCCGGGCCTGACGATTCTCGGCCTGATGCTGACGAGCTTCCACTCCGATAACCTCGGCATGACCACCAGCGATGCGTTCGCGCCCTACGGCTGGTCGGCGGTTCTGACGGCCGTGTCGACCAGCGGCATCGTGTTCGCGTTCAACGGCTTCCAGAGCCCGGTGAACCTGGCCGGCGAGGCCCGGAACCCGGCGCGCAGCGTGCCGTTCGCGGTGATCACGTCGATCCTGCTCGCGCTGGTGATCTACGTGCTGCTGCAGATCGCCTACATCGGCTCGGTCGATCCGACCGAAGTCGCGAAGGGCTGGAAGCACTTCAACTTCGCTTCGCCGTTCGCGGAACTGGCGATCGCGCTGAACCTGAACTGGCTGGCCGTGCTGCTGTACGTCGACGCGTTCATCAGCCCGAGCGGCACCGGCACGACCTACATGGCCACCACCACGCGGATGATCTACGCGATGGAGCGCAACAACACGATGCCGAAGATGTTCGGCAACGTGCACCCGCTCTACGGCGTGCCGCGCAACGCGATGTGGTTCAACCTGCTCGTGTCGTTCGTGTTCCTGTTCTTCTTCCGCGGCTGGAGCTCGCTGGCGGCGGTGATCTCGGTCGCGACCGTGATCTCGTACCTGACGGGCCCGATCAGCCTGATGGCGCTGCGCCGCGCCGCGACCGATCTCGATCGTCCGCTGAAGATCCCCGGCATGAGCCTGATCGCGCCGTTCGCGTTCGTCTGCGCCTCGCTAATCCTGTACTGGGCGAAGTGGCCGCTGACGGGCGAGATCATCCTGCTGATGGTCGTCGCGCTGCCGGTGTACTTCTACTTCCAGGCCAAGTCGGGCTGGGGCGGCTGGGGCGCCGATCTGAAGGCGGCCTGGTGGCTGGTGGCCTATCTGCCGACGATGGCCGTGCTGTCGCTGATCGGCAGCAAGGAGTTCGGCGGTTCGGGCGTCCTGCCGTACGGCTGGGACATGCTGATCGTCGCGGCGATCTCGCTGGCGTTCTACTTCTGGGGCGTCCACACGGGCTACCGCACGCAATACCTCGACGAGCGCTCGTCGCACGACGAGATCCTCGACAACGTCGGCGCGTAAGTGTCCGCGAACGTCAGGCCGCTCTGGCGGCACGACGAAAAACCCCGCCCGGTGCGAACCGGGCGGGGTTTTTTCATGGCAGCGCGGGCTTGCGCGTCAGGCCGAGCCGGGCGCGAACACGTAGTTCGTCATCGCCAGCACGCGCTGGTAGGTGCCGAGCGACTGGATGCCGAGCTGGTAATCGTCATCGGCCGCGCCGAGCGCCGCGAACACCGGCAGCAGGTGCTCGTCGGTCGGGTGCATGCGCACCGCGTGCGGCGCCTGCGCGCGGTAGTCGAGCAGCGCGTCGATGTCGCGCCGCGCGAGCTTGTCCTCGAACCAGCCGGTGAACTCCGCTACGCTCGGATCGGCATCCTCGGGCGTCGCGCCGAAATCGGCCTCGCGCAGGTTGTGCGTGATCTGGCCCGAACCGATCACCATCACGCCCTCGTCGCGCAGCGCGCGCAGCGCACGGCCGACGCGGAAGTGGTGCGCCGCATCGGCGCGCGGCTGGATCGACAACTGCGCGACCGGGATGTCCGCTTCCGGAAACATCAGCAGCATCGGCACCCACGCGCCGTGGTCGAGGCCGTATTCGGTGGTGGCGGTGGCGATGCCGGCCGCGTCGAGCAGGCCGGCCGCGCGGCTGGCCAGCTCGGGCGCGCCCGGCGCCGGATAGCGCAATTCGTAGAGCGCGCGCGGGAAGCCGTAAAAATCGTGGATCGTTTCGGGCTGCCGGGCGACGCTGACGGCGGGCGCGAGCGTGTTCCAGTGCGCCGACAGCATCAGCACGGCGCTCGGGCGAGGCAGTTCGCCGCCGAGATGCGTGAACGCGGTGGCGGGCAGGGCGGGATCGATCGGCAGCGTGGGCGCGCCGTGGGACAGGTAGAGCGACGGAAGGCGGTTCATGACGGGGACCTCGATGTCGGATTGGTGTCGACTATAGAGCGACCCGGTCGTTTGATAAATCGGCGCGGAAGGATTTGATTGATTCTTCTATGTTGTCAATCGGCCCGCGCGAATGCCGGGCGGCGCGACAGGAAAAGCGGGGGAAATCAGTCCGGTGAACGGATGCCGTTCCAGGGCGCGGTGCGCGGCGCACCGAGGCCGAACAGGTCGATCACGCGCGTGACGGTGTGATCGACGAGCTCGTCGATCGAGGCGGGCATCGCGTAGAACGCCGGCAACGGCGGAAACACGATGCCGCCCATTTCGGTCACGGCTGTCATGTTGCGCAGATGCGCGAGGTTGAACGGCGTTTCGCGCACCATCAGCACGAGCCGGCGGCGCTCCTTGAGCGCGACGTCGGCGGCGCGGGCGATCAGGTTGTCGGACAGACCGTGCGCGACGCTCGCGAGCGTCTTCATCGAACAGGGCGCGATCACCATGCCGTCGGTCGCGAACGAGCCGGACGCGATGCTCGCACCCACATCGCGCACCGAATGGACGACGTCCGCCCGCGCATGGACCTCGTCCTTCGAGAGCTTCAGTTCATGCTGGATGTTGAGCCAGCCGGCGGCCGACACGAGCAGGTGGGTTTCGACGCCGCCCGACGCGCGCAGCAGGTCGAGCAGGCGGATCCCGTAGATCGCGCCCGTCGCGCCGGTGATCGCGACGATCAGGCGCCGCGGCGGCGCGGGGCGTGCTTCCATGCGGAGGGAAGGATCAGGCAGCCGCGAACAGTTGTTGCAGTTCGCCGGACTGGTACATCTCCATCATGATGTCGGAGCCGCCGACGAATTCGCCCTTCACGTACAACTGCGGAATGGTCGGCCAGTTCGAGAAATCCTTGATGCCCTGGCGGACTTCTTCGTCTTCGAGCACGTTGACGGTCTTGATGGTGTCGACGCCGCAGGCCTTGAGGATCTGGATGGCGCGGCCCGAGAAGCCGCACATCGGGAACTGCGCGGTGCCCTTCATGAAGAGCACGACCTGGTTTTCGTCGACGATTTGCTTGATGCGTTGTTGGGTATCCATGATGACCTTGCTGATGCGGGGCTGAGAACGGAAATGATACTGGATTTCGGCGGGGCCGACCGGCGCCCGGCGCGCCGTCAGGCGGGCCGCCGGCCGCCGGTGGCGCGTTCGATTCCGGCCAGATCGGCGCGCGAGGCGACCTCGCCGAATCCGGCCGCGGTGACGATCTCGCGCACCGCGGCGGCCTGATCGTAGCCGTGCTCGATCCAGAGCGCGCCGCGCGGCAGCAGGAACGCCGGCGCGCCGGCGGCGATCCGGCGGATCGCGCTGAGGCCGTCGGCGTCGTCGGTCAGCGCGCCGCGCGGCTCGAAGCGCAGGTCGCCCTGGTCGAGATGCGGATCGTGCTGCGCGATGTACGGCGGATTGCTGACGATCGCGTGGAAGCGCGCGGCCGGATCGAGCGCGCCGTACCAATCGCTGTCGAGGAACTGCAGCGGGCCGCCGGGCCGCGCCGGGTCGAGCAGCTTGCGCGCATTGCCGCGCGCCACGGCCAGCGCGGCCGGTGAGCGGTCGAGCGCCCAGACGCGCGCGTCGGGCCGCGCCGAGGCGATCGCCACGGCCACCGCGCCGCTGCCGGTGCCGAGATCGAGCACGGCCGGCATCGCGATGCCGTCGAGCGCGTCGAGCGCGGCTTCCACCAGCGCCTCGGTGTCGGGGCGTGGGATCAGCACGTCGGGCGTGACGTCGAACGCCAGGCCGAAGAATTCGCGCGAACCCACCAGTTGCGCGACCGGTTCGCCGGCCAGCCGGCGCGCCTCGAGCGCGAGATAGCGCGCGGCGGCATCGGCGTCGAGCGGCGCGTCGGCGCGCGTGATCAGTTGCGTGCGGGTCCAGCCGAGCGCGTGGCCGAGCAGGATGCGCGCATCGACGGCGTCGAGCGGCGAGGCGCGCAGCAGCGCGGCGGCGGTGAAGGCGGTGGCGTTCATGTTCGTGGCGGGCGGCCGGCGCGCGTCAGTCGGTTTCGCCGAGCGAGGCCAGCAGTTCGGCCTGATGCTCGCTGACGAGCGTGGCGATCATCTCGTAGAGATCGCCGTCCATCAGCGCTTCGAGCTTGTAGAGCGTCAGGTTGATGCGGTGATCGGTCATCCGGCCCTGCGGGAAGTTGTAGGTGCGGATCCGTTCCGAGCGGTCGCCCGAGCCGATCAGGCTCTTGCGCGTGGCCGCTTCCTTGGCGTGCTGCTCCTGGTATTGCTTGTCCTTGATGCGCGCGGCCAGCACCTTCAGCGCGCGCTCCTTGTTCTTGTGCTGCGAGCGGTCGTCCTGGCACTCCACCACGATGCCGGTCGGCAGGTGCGTGACGCGCACCGCGGAATCGGTCTTGTTGATGTGCTGGCCGCCCGCGCCGGACGCGCGGAACGTATCGATGCGCAGGTCGGCCGGATTGATCTCGACCTCGGCGATTTCGTCGGCTTCGGGCATCACGGCGACGGTGCAGGCCGAGGTGTGGATGCGGCCCTGCGTTTCGGTGGCCGGCACGCGCTGCACGCGGTGGCCGCCCGATTCGAACTTCAGGCGCGAATAGGCGCCCTGGCCCGCGATCCGCACGATCACTTCCTTGTAGCCGCCGAGATCGGACGGGCTCTCCGACATCATCTCGACCTGCCAGCGCTGGCGTTCCGCGAAGCGCAAGTACATGCGCAGCAGGTCGCCCGCGAACAGCGCCGATTCGTCGCCGCCCGTGCCGGCGCGGATTTCGAGGAAGATGTTGCGCTCGTCGTTCGGATCCTTCGGCAGCAGCATCTTCTGCAGATCGGCTTCGAGCTGCGCCATGCGCTCGCGCGCGTCGCGGATCTCTTCCTCGGCGAAATCGCGCATCGAGGCGTCGGCCAGCAGTTCCTGCGCGGTGGCTTCGTCGCCGCGCGCGAGCCGCCATTGCGCGTATTGCTCGACGACGGGGCCGATTTCCGCGTGTTCGCGCGTGAGCTTCCGGTATTGGTCGAGATCGGCCGTGACGTTCTCGCGGCTCAGCAATTCGTTCAGTTCGGCCAGCCGCGTGGTGAGCTGGTCGAGCTTGCTTTGCATGCTCGTTTTCATGATGTGGAGCGACGCTCCCGGGCAGGAATCGAAAAGGGAAAAGGGACGGGCGGCCGGCGTGCGGCCGCGATGCGCGCGGGGGCGGCGCTAACGCTCGGTGCGGGGGCCGTGCGCGTAGAAGCCGCGCATCAGGTCGATCAGCTGCTCGCGTTCGGCGCCGCTCGTACGGTTCAGCGCCGAGGTCGGGCCGTGGATCAGCTTGTTGGTCAGCGCCTGCGACAGCGCGTCGAGCACGGCGGCCGGATCGTCGCCGCGCGCGAGCATCTTCTGGGCGCGTTCGACTTCGGCGCGACGCAAGGCATCGGCCTGGGTATGCATGTGGCGGATGATCGGCACGACGCTGCGCGAATCGAGCCACTGCATGAAGTTCTGCACGCGGGTTTCGATGATCGCCTCGGCCTGCGCGACGGCGGCCTGCCGCGACGCGTTGCCTTCGCGCACGATCGCACCGAGATCGTCGACGGTGTAGAGGAACACGTCCTTCAGTTCGCCGACTTCCTGCTCGATGTCGCGCGGCACGGCCAGATCGACCATGAAGATCGGCCGGTGGCGGCGCGCCTTCACCGCGCGCTCGACCGCGCCGAGGCCGATGATCGGCAGCGTGGAGGCCGTGCAGGACACGATGATGTCGAACTCGTGCATGCGCGTGGGCAGCTCGGCGAGCGGCATGGCGCGGCCGCCGAAGCGCTCGGCCAGCTTCGCGCCGCGCTCGGCGGTGCGGTTCGCGATCACGAGCTCGCGCGGCGATTGCGCGGCGAAGTGGGTCGCGCACAGCTCGATCATTTCGCCGGCGCCGATGAACAGCACCTTTTGATCCGAGATGCTTTCGAAGATGCGTTGCGCGAGCCGCACGGCGGCCGCGGCCATCGACACCGACTGCGCGCCGATCTCGGTGGTGGTGCGCACTTCCTTGGCCACCGCGAAGGTGCGCTGGAACAACTGGTTCAGATAGGTGCCGAGCGCGCCGGCCTCGGAGGCCGTGCGCACCGCGTTCTTCATCTGGCCGACGATCTGCGTTTCGCCGAGCACCATCGAATCGAGGCCCGACGCGACGCGGAACGCATGGCGCACCGCTTCCGATTGCGGCAGCGAATAGACGTGCGGCGCGAGTTCGTCGGGCGCGATGCCGTGGAATTCGGCGAGCCAGCGCACGGCGGCGTCGCGCGCGGCGCGATCGTCGGTGGCGCAGTAGAGCTCGGTGCGGTTGCAGGTGGAGAGAATCGCGGCTTCGGGCGCGTTCGGCGCCTGACGCCCCATGAAGACGCCGGTGAGCGTGGACAGTGCAGGCTGGATCTGTTCGAGCGGAAACGCTACGCGTTCGCGCAGGGCGACGGGCGCAGTGTGATGATTGATTCCGATCGTGAGGAGCTGCATATCCGGGGGCTATCGTTTAGGTGCGCATTATAGCGTCTTGCCGATTTTGTCACTGCCAGCGCCGCCGGGCGGGCTTCTCCGGGGTGCCGCGGTGCGCGCGCAACCCCGGCAATCCGGCGCGATGCCCGTCGCGCGGCGCTGCCGGCGGGGTCGAATCGGGCGCTTGCTGCCGGTTGCGCGCCGTTTTTGCCGCCAAAACCTCGTTCGCCGTGAGGGTGCGCGACGCCAGGTCGCAGCACGGCGCGTGCAAATATCGGCGGTACGATGCGCCCGAATCGGCCCGTTGGCAACCGTCCGGGGCGCGATTTCCTGTCCTTTTTCAAGATAGTCGGCATTTGCGTGCACGTATGGGCCATGCATGGCGCGCCGACGGCGCACGACGGCGCCCGGCTGGCGTGGCCGGTGCGGCACGTCTGTCGCCTTGCGCTGCGATTGATCGACCCCTTACACTCGACCGGCGCCCGGGGGCAAGCCCGCGGGCAGTCGCACTCTTATAATTCCCTCACCGGAGACCGCCGAGGCCGGCCGCGCGGCGGCAGGCGTTTCGTTCGGGCCGGGCGGCGCATCGGCGATGCGAAACGACACACAGGGCGCGGGATGAACGGGTTGGGCATTGTCGTATTGGGGCTTGCCGTGGGCGGGCTGGGCTGGTGGCTGCATCCGGCGCGCGTCTCGCGGCGCGGCCTGCGCGCGGCGCTCGCGGCCGGCCTGGCCGGCGCGGTCGTCGCGAAGCTCGCCGGCAATCTCACCGGCCTGTTCTACGACGGCGGCACGCTCGAATGGCCCGTTTGCGCCCTGGCCGCGCTCGTTGCCGTCTCCCTGACCACCGGCGTGCTGGCGCGCCGCTGACCCCACCTCACTGGAATTCATCATGAACGCCCGTCATCCCGACCTGTCCCCCGTTCCTGCCCGCATCGCCCTGCTGCGCGGCGCGATGGCGCGCGAAGGCGTGGCTGCCTGCCTCGTCCCGTCCGCCGATCCCCATCTGTCCGAATATCTGCCCGAGCATTGGCAGGCACGGCGCTGGCTGTCGGGCTTCAACGGCTCGGTCGGCACGCTGGTCGTGACGCCCGAGTTCGCCGGCCTGTGGGTCGACAGCCGCTACTGGGTGCAGGCCGCCGCCGAACTGGCCGGCACCGGCATCGAGCTGATGAAGATGACGGGCGGCCAGCAAACCCAGCCGCACGTCGAATGGCTGGCCGAGCATGTGCCGGCCGGTGCGACGGTGGGCGTGGACGGCGCGGTGCTCGGCGTCGGCGCGGCGCGCGCGCTGTCGGCCGCGCTGGCCGCGCGCGG
>NZ_JAAGPF010000115.1 GCF_017104645.1 Burkholderia sp. Ac-20379 | reverse complement strand
TCGGGCGACGACGTGGCCGGCTATCGCGACCGCATCGTGTCGGCGAACGCGTACCTGGGCGCGGCGCCGATCGTCGCCGCGCTGGCCGCCGGGGCCGACGTGGTGCTGACCGGCCGCGTGGCTGACCCGTCGCTGTTCGCCGCGCCGCTGATCCATGCGTTCGGCTGGCGCATGGACGACTGGGCCACGCTCGGCCAGGCCACCGTGGTGGGCCATCTGCTCGAATGCGCGGGCCAGGTGACGGGCGGCTACTTCGCCGATCCGGGCCGGCTCGACGTGCCCAATCTCGCTCGGCTCGGCTTCCCGATCGGCGAGGTGGAGGCCGACGGCGCCGTGACGATCACCAAGGTGGCCGGCTCGGGCGGGCGCGTCGACCTCGACACCTGCCGGCAGCAGTTGCTGTACGAAATCCACGATCCCGAGCGCTACCTGCAACCCGACGTGACGGCCGATTTCAGCGCCGTGACGATGGCCGCCGACGGCCCCGACCGCGTGCGCGTGACGGGCGGCCTCGGCCGGGCACGGCCCGACACGCTGAAGGTGTCGGTCGCCTATACGGACGGCCACATCGGCGAAGGCCAGATCTCCTATGGCGGCCCCGGCGCGCTGGCGCGCGCGCGGCTGGCCGGCGAGATCGTGCGCGAGCGGCTGCGCCTGACCGGCGTGCCCGTGAGCGAGCTGCGGGTGGACCTGATCGGCGTGGATGCGCTGTACGGCGCGACCGACACCGGCGCGCGCGGCGAACCGGCCGAAGTGCGGCTGCGCGTGGCCGCGCGCACCGCCACCGCCGCCGACGCGGCGCGGATCGGCAACGAAGTGGAAACGCTGTATACGAACGGCCCCGCCGGCGGCGGCGGCGCGACCAAATCGGCCCGCGAGGTGCTGGCCGTGCAATCGGTGCTGCTGCCGCGCGAGCAGGTGCAGGCCGGCTTCGAAATCGTGGAGGCGAACGATGCAACTGCGTGAACTGGCGCATTCGCGCACGGGCGACAAGGGCAATACGCTGAACGTCTCGGTGATCTGCCGCGACGCGCGCGACTACGCGCACCTGCGCGAGCACCTGAGCGCCGAACGGGTCAAGGCCTGGCTCGGCGCGTTCGTGCACGGCGAGGTGCGGCGCTACGAACTGCCGGCGCTGGCCGCGTTCAACTTCGTGCTCGGCGACGCGCTCGGCGGCGGCGTGACGCGCTCGCTCGCGCTCGACGCGCACGGCAAGTCGGTCAGCTCGGCGCTGCTCGCGATCGAGGTGCCTGCGCCGCCGCGCTAGCCGCGCTAGCCGCGCTGCCGACGCAGGCTGCCCGCGCCCGCTGCCACCGCCGGGAACATGCTTAGCTGAATAACTTGGTTGGTGCGCGCGGGCCGCGACGCGAACATGTCAGGTTGCTCCGACTTGATCGAGAAACCCGTATGTCCGCTTCCCTTCCCCGCTTCGGCGTGTGGGCGCTCGTGCATGGCAGCCGCGCCGCGCTGCAGGATCCCGACGAACCGTACGACGCCTCCTGGGCGCGCAACAAGGCGCTCGTGCTCGAAGCCGAACGGCTCGGCTACGATGCCGTGCTGGTGGCCCAGCACACGATCAATCCGCACCAGCCGTCGCTTGACCAGCTCGAGGCGTGGACCGCCTCGGCTGCGCTCGCCGCGCTGACCGAGCGCATCGAGATCATCGCCGCCATCAAGCCGTATCTCTATCATCCCGTCGTGCTGGCGAAGATGGCGCAGCAGATCGAGCACATCAGCGGCGGGCGCTTCGCGATCAATCTCGTCAATGCCTGGAACCGGCCCGAGCTGGAGCGCGCCGGGATCGGCTTCGCCGAACACGATGCGCGCTACGCCTACGGGCGCGAATGGATCACGGTGGTGGACGCGCTGCTGCGCGGCGACACCGTGCGCTTCGAAGGCGAGCACTTCCGCATCGACGATTACGCGCTGCGGCCTACCGACCCGTTCCGGGCGCGGCCGCGCATCTACGTGGGCGGCGAATCGGAGCCGGCGCGCGCGCTGGTGGCCGACAAGGGCGACGTGTGGTTCATCAACGGCCAGCCGCTCGACGACGTCGAACGCCTGATCGCCGACCTGAACGCGCGGCCACGGCCGGCCGGCGCCCCGCCGCTGCGCTACGGGCTGTCCGCGTTCGTGATCGCGCGCGAGACGGCCGCGCAGGCCGAGGCGCATCTCGCGCACCTGTTCGCGCTCGCCGAGCTCGACAAGCCGCTGCGCGAGGAACAGAAGCAGCACATCGATCCGAACGCGGTGATGTGGCGCAACTTCACGCAATCGGCGCGCGTCGGCTCGAACGGCGGCACCGCGGCCGGGCTGGTCGGCAGCTACGACGAGGTGGCGCAGCGCATCGCCGCGTTCCATCGCGCCGGCATCGAGCTGTTCATGCTGCAGTTCCAGCCGTTCGAGGCCGACATGCGGCGCTTCGCCGAGGAAGTCGCGCCGCGCGTGAAGCGCCTGCTGACGCGCTGAGCGCGGCGCTGCAGCGCCGCGTCGGCCGTCAGAACGGGTTGGCGATCTTGCCGGTGGGCGCCGGCGGTTCGTCGGCCAGCTTTGCCGGCAGATCGGGCGCTGCCTTCAGCGCCTCGACGATGCTCGTCACGGCCGCCAGCAGCGCCTGCGCGCGCTTGAGCCCTTCCTGATCGCGCGCGATCTCCAGATCGCCGCTGATCTGGATGCGCGACGGATCGTTGCTGATCGTCAGCGCATCGCCGGCGATGTTGATGGCGCTGCTGTCGTCCGCGAACGCGGTGAACGTGGTCTTAGACACCGGACAATCCTCCTGGCTTCGAATCCTTCAGTCGTTCCGGCACGCCCGGGAAGCGCAGGCCGCTGGCCGCCTCCAGTTCGTGCACCGTTTCGATATCGTACCGTTTCGCGTTGACGTTCTTCACCACGATCGCGAACGCCGTGTTCTTCGACGGCAGATAGACGAGCTTGAAGATTTCCGTCGGCACGATCACGCGGCTCTCGCCGATCGTCTGCAGTTCGCTGCCGTGGAACATCGGCCCCGTCACCACGTAGGCCTCGCCGTTGCGCACGGCCATCGCGCGCACCGCCTCCTCGACATGCGCCCAGAGGCGGCGGTTGTTCTGCGGATTCTGCGGAATCATGTTCGCCAGCGAGAACGATTCGGCCATCGCCTGATCGTTCCAGCGGTCGCCCGCCGGGCTCAGGTGGCCGCGGTCGTAGCCGCTGCGCCGATAGTCGGCCAGCGTGGCGCTGTCGCCGGCCGGCAGCCGGCGCTCGACGAAGAAGCGGTTGGTGCGCACCTCGTCCTTCGCGTCGGCCAGATGCGCGGCCGTCAAGTGCTCGGCCGACCACAGCGGCGTGTGCGTGACGCCGGAATGCAGCACGACGAAATCCGAATAGCAGATCAGGCGCGTCTGGCGCGCCATCTTCGGATTGGTCAGCTCGGGTTCCTGGCCGGATGGGGAGAATTGCGGACACGACGACGCGAAAGCGGTCGCGGAGATCGTCAGCGCGCAGAGCGCGGCGAGCCATTTCATGGGTGGGGGTGTTTGGGGAAAAAGGGCGTAGTTTAGCGAACCCGCCTGCGCGACGACATCTCGCCGTGGCACCCTGCCCGCCGCCGCACCGGCCCCGTGCACCGGTGCGGCGTTGCGTCACGCGCTCAACGTCCCCAGCGCAGCACGAGCGGATCGAGTTGACGCGCGATCCGCAGCAGGCTCTCGCGCGTGGCCGGATGCATGTCGGGCAGCGGATGGCGCATCGCGTCCGACGCGATCACGCCGCCCTCTTTCATCAGTACCTTGGCGGTGGCGATGCCGCCCTGGCGGTTCTCGTGGAGGATCAGCGGCAACCAGCGCTGATACTGGCGCTCTGCCTCGGCCGCGTTGCCGGCCGCCCATGCATCGACGATCGCGCGAATGCCATCGGGATAGCCGCCGCCCGTCATCGCGCCGGTCGCGCCGGCTTCGAGATCCGCCATCAGCGTGATCGCCTCCTCGCCGTCCCACGGGCCGACGATCGACTCGCCACCCAGCGCGATCAGTTCGCGCAGCTTCGCGGCCGCCTGCGGCACCTCGATCTTGAAGTACGACACGTTCGGAATCTCGCGCGCCATCCGCGCCAGCAGCGCAGCGGACAAGGTCGTGCCGCTGGCCGGCGCGTCCTGGATCATGATCGGAATCTCGATCGCGTCCGACACAGTGCGGAAGAACGTCTGGATCGCCGCCTCGCTCGCGCGGAACGTCGCGCCGTGATACGGCGGCATCACCATCACCATCGCGGCGCCCGCGTCCTGCGCACGGCGGCTGCGCGCGGCGCACACGGCTGTGCCGAAGTGCGAGGTGGTGACGATTACCGGCACGCGGCCGGCCACGTGTTCGAGCACGCAGTGCATCACCGCGTCGCGTTCGTCGTCGGCCAGCGAGAATTGCTCGGAGAAATTCGCGAGCACGCACAGGCCGGTCGAGCCGGCATCGATCATGAAATCGACGCAGCGGCGCTGCCCGTCGAGATCGAGGCTGCCATCGGCGGCGAAGATGGTCGGCACGACCGGGAACACGCCCGCATAACGCGGGCTGGAAACGCTCGATTGCATCAAGGCACTCCTTGCAACGAATGGGAAAAGTCAGGTGATCGCACCGATCTGCCAGGGCACGAACTCGTTCTGTCCGTAACCGTGCTCCTCGCTGCGCGTGCGCCGCCCCGAAGCCGCGTCGAGCATCATTTGGAAGAGCGTGGCGCCGAGCGCCTCGATGCTCGCGCCGGCTTCGAGCACGTCGCCGCAATTCAGGTCCATGTCGTCGGACTGGCGGCGCCACAGCGCGCCGTTGGTAGCGAGCTTCAGCGAAGGCGTCGGCGCGCAGCCGTAGGCCGAGCCGCGCCCGGTCGTGAAGCAGATCAGGTTCGCGCCGCCGGCCACCTGGCCGGTGGCCGAGATCGGATCGTAGCCGGGCGTATCCATGAACACGAGACCGCGCTCACGCACCGGCATCGCGTATTCGTAGACGTCGACGAGGTTCGTGCTGCCGGCCTTGGCAATGCCGCCGAGCGATTTCTCGAGCACCGTGGTCAGGCCGCCGGCCTTGTTGCCGGCCGACGGGTTGTTGTTCATCGCGGCGTGATGACGCTCGCAATAGGCTTCCCACCAATGAATCCGCGCGACGAGCTTTTCGCCCACCTCGCGCGATACGGCGCGGCGCGTGAGCAGATGCTCGGCGCCGTAGATTTCCGGTGTCTCGGACAGGATCGCGGTGCCGCCGTTGCGCACCAGCAGATCCACGGCAGCGCCAAGCACCGGGTTTGCCGTGATGCCCGAGTA
Source organism: Burkholderia sp. Ac-20379 (assembly GCF_017104645.1). Taxonomy (GTDB): domain Bacteria; phylum Pseudomonadota; class Gammaproteobacteria; order Burkholderiales; family Burkholderiaceae; genus Burkholderia. Next base: position 15,939 of record NZ_JAAGPF010000115.1, on the reverse strand, counting down.
GCCATCGGAACCGCCGCATTGCAGGCCCACCGTCAGATGGCTCGCGCTGACCGGTTCTCGGCGTACGTCGTTGGCCGCGGCCAGCATCGATTCGATGATCGCGATGCCCTTCTCGATCGTCTTGCGCGTGCCGCCGCTGTCCTGGATCGTGAAGGTTTGCAGCCGCGCATGCTCGGTCAGGCCCTGTGTCTCGAGCAGGCGCGGAATCTGGTTGGTTTCGCAACCGAGCCCGATCACCAGCACCGAGGCGAAGTTCGGATGGCAGGCATAGCCACCGAGCGTGCGCTGCAGGATCGCGAGTGCCTCGCCATCGGGGTCGACGGCGCAGCCGACGCCGTGCGTCAGCGCCACCACGCCGTCCACGTTCGGGAAGGCGGCCAGCGCCTCCGGATGAATGTCGCGGCGGAAATGGTCGGCGATCGCGCGCGCCACCGTGGCCGAGCAGTTCACGGAAGTCAGGATGCCGATGTAATTGCGGGTGGCCACCTGGCCGTCTTCGCGAACGATGCCGTCGAACGTGGCGCGCTGCGCCTCCGGCACGAAGACCGTATCGCGGCGGCCTTCGCCGAACGCGTAGTCGCGCGCAAAGTCGCCCATATCGAGATTGTGCGTGTGCACGTGCTGCCCCGGACGGATCGCCTGATGCGCGAAGCCGATGATCTGGCCGTAACGGCGCACCGGCTGGCCCGCCTCGATCGCACGCGTGGCGACCTTGTGGCCGGCCGGGATCAGCCCCGCCACGGTCACGTCCTCGTCGTCGAGGCGCGTGCCGCCCACCAGTTGCTCGATAGCGACGACCACGTCGTCGGCGGGATGGAGCCGGATCGTGCGTGCGCGCGGCGCGGCCTGCACCGGCGGAGTGTCGATGGAGAGTGTGGACATGGGGAGTTCCGGTTGAATCGTGCGACGGGCCGCGCTCAGTCGAGGCCCCGGTCGCGGTAATCGATAAGGCTCGCGCAGACGGCCAGGCCGAACGCGGCCACCACGAAGAACATCAGCGCGAGGAAGTAGGTGCCGGTGAACTGCACGATCAGGCCGATCAGGATCGGCACGATGACGCCGACGATGTTGCCGCTGAAGTTCATCGCGCCGGCCAGCAGGCCTGCGCGGGACTGGCCGCCGAGCGCGGCCGGCACGCCCCAGAACATCCCGCACCAGCGGATGAAGAACAGCGCGATCGACAGCAGCACCACCACGCTGACGAGGCCCGTCGCGAAGCTCACGGCGAGGATCGCCGCCGCCGAGACGAAGCCGGCCGTGGCGAACATCAGCCGCATCACGCGGTTCGGTTCGCCGCCCGCCGAGCGCCACTTGTCGGCCAGCCAGCCGCCGAACAACTCGCCGACGAAGCCGAACATGAAGATCACGAAGGTCGCGCCACCCATCTGCTTCAGGTCGAAGCCGTGCGCCTTGTGCAGATAGCTCGGCATCCAGGTCATCAGGCCGTAGAACACGCTGTTGTAGCACGCCCAGCTTGCGAACATGAACAGCACCGAGCGGTCGCGCAGCAGCGCGCGGAACGGCACGGCGGGCTTCGGCTCGCGCTGGCGCGTCACGGCGGCATGCATCGTGATGTGCTCGAGCTCGGCGGCGTTGACGCCAGCGTGCTCGCCCGGGTGATTGCGGATGTACCACCACGCGGCGATGCCCACCACGATGGTGCCGACGCCGGCCACCACAAACGCGAGCCGCCACGAACCGAGGCCCGTGATCAGCGCGGTAATGATGATCGCGCCGCAGGCCGAGCCGAGCGGCGCGCCGCCGTCGAGCAGCGCCGCGCCGCGGCCGCGCTCGGACGGCGTCAGCCAACTGCCGGCAAGCTTCGCGCCGGCCGGCATGATCGGCGATTCGGCGATGCCGAGCCCGAGTCGCGTCAGCAGCAGTGGCACCCAGCTGAAGCAGCCCGCCGCGATCGCCTGGCAGGCGCCCCAGCCGATCGTGGCCATGCCGACGATGTTGCGGGCCTTGAAACGATCCACCAGGAGCCCGCTCGGAATCTGCATCAGCGCATAGGTCCAGAAGAACGCGCTGAGCAGCACGCCCTCCATTGCCGGGGGCAGACTGAATTCGGTCGAAATGATCGGCAAGGCAACCGACAACGAGGCGCGGTCGATGTAGTTGATCGACGACAACAGCAGCAGCAGCCAGAAAATCCGCCAGCGCACGGCGGTGGGCGCGGCGGTCGTCGCATGAGCCGCCTTGCGCGGTCCGGTCGAATCTTCGAGATGCATGGTGTCTCCGTGGGGTGGCTGCCGGCCAAGCTTTCTGTGAAGTTGTTTGCCAACTAATATACTAATTGGCAATTATAGGGAACTCGCCCTCCTCCGGCACCCGTGTAAACCCGCTATCGACGTGCGACGAGCGACTCGCACGGTCGCTCCGCCTTCCGCAGCGGGCCTGCGCACTAATATACTGATCGACCGGCCGCAGCCGCCTGCCATCTTTCCACCGGATTTATGAAGTCAGAACTCAGCGTCCAGGACGCCTTCGTCGCCCAGCTCATCCCCGCCGATTTCACGCTCGACCGCGCCCAAGCGTTGTCCGGCCAGGTGCATGCGTTGCTGCGCGACGCGATCGTGACGATGACGCTGCATCCGAACGACGTGATCTACGAACGCGCGATCGCCGAAGCGCTCGGCGTGTCGCGCACGCCGGTCCGCGAGGCGCTGCTGCAGTTGGCGCGCGAGGAACTGGTGCTGATCGCCGCGCAATCGGGCACCTTCGTCGCACCGGTGCGGCGCGAGCAGTTCGTCGAAAGCGCGCTGATCCGCAAGGTGCTGGAAACCGCGGCGATCCGGCGTGCGGCCGAAGTCATCGGCCAGCGCGAACTCGACGAGTTGCACGACATCCAGGACGCGCACAGGCGCGCGATCGCGCGCGGCAACGCGGTGGCTGCGATCGCTTGCGACAACGCGTTTCATGCGGGTGTCAGCGCCGCGGCGCGGCTGCCGCGCGTGCAGCAACTGGTCGAATTCGTGCGCGCGCCGATCGACCGCGTGCGGCACGTGACGGTGCGCGACCCGGTGGTCGGCGAAGTCACGCTGGCGCAGCATCAGAAGGTGCTCGACGCGCTGGCCGAACATGACGCCGATGCGGCCGAACGCGCGCTGCACGCGCATCTCGACGATGCCTACGCACGCCAGCAACAGGCCTACGACGCCAACGTCGCGCTGTTCGAAGGGGAATGACGGGCCGCTGAAGCACGGCGGCCCGCACGCAGGCTGGCCTAACGGCGGAGGTTCGGCCAGCCAGCCAAACCGTTTACAATTCCACCCCCGCACCTCCCCAACCCCACCCACCCGATGAGCACCGACACCCCCACCGACGACGACATCCCCGCGATCCACGAAGACACCCTCTGGCGCGACACCGGCTGGACGGCCCGCGTGATCAAGAACGAGGACGACGACGGCTGGGCGGTCGAGATGATCAAGGACGGCGAGGCCGAGCCGGCGCTGGTCGGCCCCTGGACGATGGGCCGCGACAAGAAGAACCCGAAGCCGCTCGACGCGAACGCGTTCCGCACGCTGGTCAAGACGGCCTCGGAAGTGCTGCGCCGCCACGAGCAGCAGCGCGCCGCAACCCTGCACAAGCAGGTGACGGTGCATACCGATACGGGCAGCATCTCGGTCACGCTCGACATCGTGCCCGACGACGACGAGCCCTACGCGATCCTGAAGGCCTTCGACGACGGCGGCGACATGCTGGCCGAATTCACCGTCAACGCCGGTTTCCGCCTCGACAAGGCGAGCGCCACGCGCTGGGTCGCCCGCGATTTCGAACGGCCCGACTGAACGCCGCCGCCAACCGGGCGGGCATTGAAACGCATGCCGGGAAATCGGCAAATATCCGTCAATCGGCAATCAATCGCCCGCCGCGTCATCGTCGCGAAAGTTTCCAATTCGATAATTCGAAATAATCCGCACACCCCGGCCGGCCCTGCCCGGCCCGATTATTCCCGCAGCGAAAACACGGCAAATCCGCCCTCAAGCGAACGATTCGCCGGCCGCCTTATCGGCAATTTCGCCGGTTTCTGCATAGTGGTAATCCATGGTTTTGGTACGCTTGTCGGCCCCTCCCGGCCGGTATACCGTATGCCAGCCTGACCGCCCGGCCCGCTGCGGCGCACGGCGCGTCCCGTAGTCGCCACTCTCTCCACAAACATGCAGAATCTTTCGATCGGCAAGAAATTGTCCACGGCGTTTTGCGCCGTCATCGCGGTTTTCCTCGTCAGCTCGGCCGTGTGTTGCTACGGCATCGCGGCGATCGACCACAAGCAGAAACAGAACGCCGTCTCGGCGCAGGCGCAGTTGGTCATCAAGGACGCCACGGCCGATTACCTGAACATCATCTGGTCGCTGCTGGCCTACAACCTCGACGGCCAGCCGGGCCACATCAAGTGGAAGCTCGACCATATCGGCGATTTCGCGCAGCACATGGCGGCGATCAAGACGCTCGATCCGCAGGATACCGAACTGAACGGCCTGGCCGACAAGGCGCAGGCGCAGTACGACGCCTGGACGACCAAGGTGGTCAATCCGATGATCGAGATGCGCACGCACGTCAACGACGGCAGCGCGACGCTGGCGCAACTGAGCGCGCTGACGGAAGGCTTCGGCAGCTATCTGGGCACGGACGACATGATCGCGGCCGTCGATGCGCTCGACAAGGCCGAGCGCCAGCGCATCGCGATGCGCACCGACGAACTGGCCTCGCTGCGTCACACGATCAATCTCAGCGTGCTGCTGGCCGCGGCGCTCGCGGTGGTGTGCGCCGTGTTCGCGGGCCGCTGGCTCGTGACGGCGATCCGCGATCCGCTCGCGCGCGCGGTGACGACCGCTCAAGCGATCGCGGCGGGCCGGCTCGACAGCCGGATCGAACGCGACCGCACCGACGAAACCGGCCGGCTGCTGGCGGCGATGCACGCGATGCAGGCCTCGCTGCAAACCATCGTCGGCTCGGTGACGAGCGGCGTGGAAGCGGTCAAGGTGGGTGCGGCGCAAATCGCGGCGGGCAATACGGATCTGTCGTCGCGCACCGAGCAGCAGGCGGCGGCGCTCGAGGAAACCTCGGCCACCACGCACGAGCTGAACGAAGCGGTGCGCCAGAACGCCGAAAGCGCGCGCCACGCATGCAACGTGATCGAGCGCGCGATGGCGTCGGCCAATGCGGGCAGCGCGATGTCGAAGCAGATGATCGCGACGATGAACGAAGCGTCGGGCAGCGCCGAGAAGATCGCCTCGATCACGTCGATCATCGAGGGCATCGCGTTCCAGACCAACATCCTCGCGTTGAACGCGGCGGTGGAAGCGGCGCGCGCGGGCGCGGAAGGCCGCGGCTTCGCGGTGGTGGCGTCCGAAGTGCGCTCGCTGGCGCAGCGCTCGTCCACGGCGGCCAAGGAAATCAAGGAACTGATCGAACGCTCGACGGCCTCGATCGGCGGCGGCGCGGCGCGCGCCCTGGACATGGGCTCGACGATCACGCAGCTGCAAGCGGATATCGCGGTGGCGAAGGACGTGGTGGAAGCGATCTCGCAGGCGTCGAGCGAACAGAGCCGCGGCCTGGAACAGGTCAGCCAGGCGATCGCGCAGATGGATCAGGTCACGCAGCAGAACGCCGCGCTGGTGGAGGAAGCGGCCGCGGCGTCGCACGCGCTCGACGAGCAGGCCGTGCGCCTGCAGGGCGCGGTGGCGGTGTTCTCGCACTGAGCGGGCGCGAGACGTCTCCCCCATCGAAGGACCGTTGCACGCGCAACGATCCCGATCATGTTCAGCAGCCGGTGTTCTTGACGCGTTCGACTTCCAGCCCGAACCACGGGCGTAGGCGCGTGCCGAGCACGTTCCCGGCGAACGCGCACACGAGCCACAGCCAGCCGTGCACGCTGCCCGACACGATGCCGCTGAAATACGCGCCGATATTGCAGCCGTAAGCGAGCCGCGCGCCGTAGCCGAGCAGCAGGCCCCCCACCACGGCGGCGATCAGCGAGCGCAGCGGCACGCGCCACACCGGCGCGTAGCGGCCGGCCAGCGAGGCCGCGGCCATCGCGCCGAGCACGATGCCGATATCCATCACGGTGGTCACGTCGTGGCTGGCGGGCGCGGACAGCGCCGCGGCGTTCGGGCCGGCCAGCCAGTACGTCCAGTTCGCCACGTCCACGCCGAGCAGCGCGAAGCCCTTGGCGCCCCACAGCGCGAACGCCGAGGTCACGCCCCACGGCCGCCCCGACAGCGCGAGCGTCGCGAAGTTGAGCACGGCCAGCGCCACCGCGCCGGCCAGCATCGGCCACGGGCCATGCAGCCAGGGCGACGCGTGCGGCGCGCGTTCGGCGGCGTTGACGAGCCGGCCGTGACGGCGCTTCTCGATCGCCACGGTCAATGCCGCGATCGCGGCGAACACCGCGAGGTTCAGCGCGACGGCGGGCAGCACGCCGAGCGTCTTGACCAGCGAGATCGGCTTCAATTGCGGCATCGAGGTCCAGAACGGCATGTGCGCGGTGGCCACCACCGAGCCGACGATGAACGCCAGCAGCGTGACGATCATCCGCGTGCTGCCGCCGCCGACGGTGTACAGCGTGCCCGAGGCGCAACCGCCGCCGAGCTGCATGCCGATGCCGAAAATGAACGCGCCGACGATCACCGAGGTGCCCGCCGGCGACACCAGCCCGGTGACGGGATGCCCGAACAGCGAGCCGGCCGACAGCGCCGGGAAGAACAGCAGCACGCCGATCGCGAGCATCAGCATCTGCGCGCGCAGGCCCGCGCCGCGGCCGTCGGCGATGAACACGCGCCACGCCGAGGTGAAGCCGAACGCGGCGTGATACAGCGTCATGCCGAGCAGCGCGCCGACCACGTACAGCGCGGCCTGGCGCACGCTGACGGATTGCGCGAGATAGACGGCGCCGAGCGCGACGAGCAGCAGCGCGACGCCGAGCGATTTCGGATTGATGGAATCGAGGGCACGCGGTGCGCGCGCCGGCGACGAAGGCAAGGTCGACATGAGCGGATCGGACGAGAAACGTGACAGGAGGGGTGCAACCGGGCCGGCTTGCGGGCCACTGCGCTCGCGATCGGGGCATGGCCCGGATCGCGGCTTCGGCGCGGCTGGCGATGCGCGATATGCGCTGGCGGGTTGCCGGATGGCTTAATCAAAGCCGGGCGCAAGCGTAGCACGAAAACCGCGGCCAGACCGGGGCCCGATCGGCCCCTGCCCGTCGCACTGCCAATCGTCAGGCCTCCGGATCAATCTCCGGGCCGACCGCCCCTTTCAATGCGCGCCGCGCTCGAAGCTGAACACGCGTTCGGTGCGACGGTTGCCGTCGCGCTCGACCACCGTGGTGCCGCGCTCGCGCACCTGCCAGCCCGGCCTGGCGGCGATCTCGGCGGGCGGTTGGCTGTCGATGCCGCCGAGGCCGTCGGCGGGCGGCGCGGTCGCGTCGTCGAGCGAGGCGTTCGAGTGGATCACGTTGTCCTGCCGCGGCGGCGCCTCGCGGCGCGCTTCGCGGCCCTTGCCGTCGACGTCGACCGAATTGTCGGTGGCGGCCATGTTGGCGTTGTCGAGCGACGTGATGCGCTCGGCCGCGCGGCGCACCGGGTCGCGCTCGGCGTCGCCGCGCGCGCCCTGCTCGATCGGCGGCAGCCCGGTGGGCGTCTTGCCGGCGATCGTCTCGGGGGTCTGCGCGCTCGGTTTGGCCGCTTGCTTGTCATGTTCGCGGAAGCCGGCCGCCTGCGTGGCGGCGTCGGGCTGATCCGGGCCGGCGGCCGGCGTCTTCACGGGGCTCTTGCCGGCCTCTTCATGCAGGCGTTGCGGTGTGGGGTTCGATTTCACGGGTTGCATCTCGGCTCCTTGCCGCGCTGGCGCGGCGGTGTCGAAAGGATCGCCGGCACGCGGGGCGAAGCGCCACCGCCGCGTGCCGCAGTCGTACCCGTCGAACCGTGCAAGCGGCGTGCCGGGCCGAATCCGCATGCACGCGGCGCTGCTGCGCGCGTTACACCGGCAGCGCCGGCAACCGCTACACCGCCGATTGCAAATCTTTCACGAACCGCTTGCCACTCTGCCCCATGCCGGCGGCCAAACCGGTTCGAACTGGCGCGCCGGATCGACATCGCGTCGGCGGCCCTCGCCGAACCGACGGCACGGCCCTTGCGACCCGCACCGTTCATGCACATTCAAGGCAATCGGGAGGATAACGAATGACTCGGGTAGCGGAAGTGATGTCGCGGGACGTGGTGGCGATCGCGCCGAACGATACGATCCGGCATGCGGCGCAGCACATGGCCTATTACGACGTTGGCGCGTTGCCGGTGTGCGACGCGGGCAGGATCGTCGGCATCGTGACCGATCGCGATCTCGCGGTGCGCGCGCTGGCCGGCGATGTCGGCCCCGATGCGGCAATCAGCGAAATCGCGACCGGGCGCCCGATCTGCTGCCGCGGCGACGACGATCTGGACGCCGTTCAGCAACGCATGGCCGAAGCGCGCGTGCGCAGGACGCCGGTGATCGATACGGGCGGGAAACTGGTGGGAATGTTGTCGCTGGGCGACATCGCGACACGCGCTCGCGGCGCATCGCAGGAGGAGCTGTCGAACACGCTGGAGCGCGTGTCGCAGCCGGGGCGCTGACGGCGCAACGCCCGCGCCCGGCATCCGCCCGCCGCCTCGCTCAGGCGAACCGGCAGGCCATCATGCAACGAAGCCGGCGGATCAGTACGTCGGCAGGCCGATGCAGGCATCCGGGCTGGCCGACGCGCAGGCGATCGAGTAGCCGGCGGCGCTGGTCGCCAGCATGTCCTTGCCGGCCGCGAGCGCTTCCTGCACGTCTTCCGGGCAGCGTTCGTAAGTGATGAATGCGGAGCAGACCACGGCCGACATGACGACCAGCGAGAAAGCAATCTTTTCGAGTACGACGAAACGGTGAGGCATCCCTCAATCCTCCTTTGAAGGCGAAGTCTACCTTAACCGAGGGTTTTTACCTAGGGTTTTCACCTAGCTTGCTGGGAATGGAATTCGCCAGAGCAAACCGCAAGCCTTGCCGGACAAGGCCGAGCGCCCAATCGCCGCGCATTCATGTTGGATTTGTGCAACGCAGCAGCCCGTCGTTCAGGCGCTGGCGAAATGCGGCGCCAAATAAAAAACGGCGCGTGCCGCCCGCAAGCGGCATCGCGCCGTGTCCGTCGCGGCAACGGGGCGCAGCCGCGCGCCCCGCGCCCTACGCTCAGATCGCCTTCGTGACCGGCGCCGTGGCGGCCGGATCGGTCGTGCTGCTCTTGCCGGTTTCGACGTGGCCGGCGATGCGGCGCACCCACGACGTGTTGTCGGCCACCGTGAACTGCAGGTCGTACCACGATGCGTTGCACGACAGGTCCCAGTGCGCCTCGACGCTCTGGCCCGCCGGAATCGACAGCGTGCGCGCCGGCTGGCCGTAGGCCACGTCGGTGGCGGTGACGGTCAGGGTCGTCGTGCCGGCGTTGGCCAGCGTGACGTAGACATTACCGTTGGCCACGTCGTAGCAGGTCGTCAGATCCGGGTGCGCGGCCGCGTCGCCCGACGCCGAGCCCATGAAGCGGCGGAAATAGCCGTTCGGGCCGTACACGTTGACGACATAGCTGCCGCCCGCGTCGAGCGCCCACGTGTCGGTCAGTTGCTTGCCGGCCTCGACCGTGTAGTGACGCGGCGCGGCGCTCAGGTCGTTGGTGTAGACCCAGAAGTGCGCGCCCACCGAGCCGCTGCTCGCGAACGTCACCTGGTAGCCGGTGCTCGTCAGCGTGCCGTTGACGTGCAGCTCGTACGGGTTCGGACGCGCGAGACGCGTGCCGGCTTCCTGCGCGAGGATCGTCTGCGCGGCGGTGGCCGCCGGGGCGGTCAGCGCGGTGGAACGCGCGCACTGCAGGTCGGCCGTGGCGATGTAGTTCGTGGTGCTCGGCAGCGTCGGGAACGTCGCGTCCGTCTTCGTGAAGTCGAGCGTCGAGGTCAGATCGCCGCAAATCGCACGGCGCCACGGCGAGATGTTGGTTTCCTGCACGCCGAAACGCTTCTCGATGAATTGCAGCACCGAGGTGTGATCGAACACCTGCGAGCTGACATAACCGCCCTTCGACCACGGCGACACCACGAACATCGGCACGCGCGGCCCGAGGCCGTACGGCAGGTTGTCGGCCGTGTAGGTGCCGGCCTGGGCGGCCGTCACGACGTTGTGGCGCTCGAGCGAGATGTCCACGGTGCTGGCGCCCGTGTTCGGCAGCGTCGGCGCCTGCGGCGGCACCATGTGATCGAACAGGCCGTCGTTCTCGTCGTACATGATGAACAGGACGGTCTTGCTCCACACGTCCGGGTTCGAGGTCAGCGCGTCGAGGATCGTCGAGATGTAGTTCGCGCCGTACAGCGGCGTGTACTTCGGATGCTCCGAGTACGCGGCCGGCGGCAGCAGCCACGACACCTGCGGCAGGTTGTTGGCCTGCACGTCGGCCTTGAGCTGGTCGAGCGTGCGTGCGCTGTTGCCGCGCGTCTGCAGCGACGAGCCGGCCGGCGCGTTCACGAAGTTCTGGAACGCGGCCAGCATGTTGGTGCCGTAGTTGCCGGTGTAGTTGTCGAAGCCGGTGCCCTGCTGGTAGACCTGCCAGGAGATGCCGGCCTTCTCGAGGCGCTCCGGATAGGTGGTCCAAGTAAACGGCGCGACCTGCTGCGCGTCGAACTGGTTGTCGATGTAGTCGATGTTGTCGAGCAGCGGGCCGCCGCCGGTGGCGAGCGGATCGACCATGCCCGTCATCAGGTACATGCGGTTCGGGTGCGTGTTGCCGGGGATCGAACAGAAATAGTGATCGCACACGGTGAACGCATCGGCCATCGCGTAGTGGAACGGAATGTCGTCCCGCGTGTGATAGCCCATCGTCATGTTGGTCTTCTGCGCGGCCCACTGGTTGCCGCGCCCGCCGTTGATGGCGGCGTGCGTGGTGGCCCAGGTGTGCGGCAGGCCGCCGATGCACTGCGCGTTCACGGCCGTGTTGGTCGTGTCGTAGCGGAACGGCGCGATCACCTTGGTGGCGTCTTCCTGGCGCGGCTGGAACCACACCGGCTGGCCGTTCGGCAGCGTGACCGGGAAGCGGTCGTTATAGCCGCGCACGCCGCTCAGGTGGCCGAGGTAGTGGTCGAACGAGCGGTTTTCCTGCATGAAGACGACGATGTGCTGCACGTCCTGGATCGTGCCCGTGACCGTGGCCGGCTCGATGGCGAGCGCCTTGCGGATCGATTCGGGCAGCAGCGTGCTGGCGGCGGTCGCACCGGCCAGGCCGGCGGAGAATTTCAGAAAGTCGCGTCGGGATTGGATAGCCATGTCGGGTCCTGATGGGTTCGAGCGTCGAGCGGGGCTCAGGATTTCGGTGCCGTGAAGCCCGGCGGGCAATGCAGCGTCGCGTTCGCCGGGGCCGCGTTGCCGCAGGCCGCCTTGGGCGCCGTCGAGGTATTGACGGGCGTCGCCGTGCCGTCGTCGTTGCACGCGCCGAGCATCGCCGCGGTCGCGAGCGTGCCGATCAGGATCCAATGCCGTAGTGCCGGCGTCTGCATGGGGAATACTCCGTCGAATGATATCCGGCGGACGCGGGCTCGCATCCGGGGCGCCCGCATCGATCTGACTCCGCGCGTTCGCCGCCGAGACGATAGTTCCCGATTGTTACAGCGCGGTGTTCATGCGGCGTTCGGCATCGCGCCGCGCCTTGTGCGGCGGGGCTGAGCGGGCTTTCGCAAGTAAGCGATTCGAAAGCATAGGTAAGGAACGGAAAGCGCGCGAACGCACCGACGCGGGTTGGCCAGGGCGTTCCGCCAACGGCCCGAATGCTCTACGATGGCGAGGTTGGCTTGCGACGCGCCGTCCCGGCCCGGGATCGGCGAATCCAAGGTCCGCACGCCATGCCTCCACGCCTTCAAAAACGCCGAGAGAGACGAGATCGCATGCAAATCGCCCCTTTTCCCGCCGATGAAGCTTCCCGGCTGACGAAACTTCGCAGTCTGAACATTCTCGATACGCCCGACGAGGAACGATTCGACCGCATCACGCGGCTCGCCAAGCGCATCTTCGACGTGCCGATCGCCCTCGTCTCGCTGGTCGACGAAAACCGCCAGTGGTTCAAAAGCTGCTTCGGGCTCGATGCGCGCGAAACCTCGCGCGACGTGTCGTTCTGCGCACACGCGATCCTGGCCCACGCGCCGCTCGTGATTCCCGACGCGGCCTGCGACCCGCGCTTCGCCGACAATCCGCTCGTGACGGGCGCGCCGCACATCCGCTTCTACGCCGGGCACCCGATCGCGCTGCCCGACGGCACCAACCTCGGCACGCTGTGCCTGATCGACACGCGCGCGCGCACGCTCGACAGCGACGATCTCGCCCACCTGGGCGACCTCGCCAGCCTCGCCGAGCGCGAGCTGGCCGCCGTGCAGATGGCCACGCTCGATTCGCTGACCTCGCTGTCGAACCGGCGCGGCTTCGAGATGCTCGCGCAGCATGCGCTGAACGCCTGCCGGCGCGGCGGCCGGCGCGCCTCGCTGCTGTTCTTCGACCTCAACGATTTCAAGCAGATCAACGATCGCTTCGGCCACGCCGAGGGCGATCGCGCGCTGACGATCTTCGCCCATTCGCTGACCACCGTGCTGCGCGACATGGACGTGGTCGGCCGGCTCGGCGGCGACGAGTTCGTCGCACTCTTGATCACCACGCACGACATCGATGCGCCCGGCATCATCGAGCGCTTGCGCGAGGATCTCGACGCGCGCACCGAGCAGGCCGCGCTCGACTACGCCATCCGCTTCAGCGTCGGGCATGTCGATTACGATCCGCTGCACGAGCCGTCGGTCGCGCTGTTGCTGGCCGAATCCGACACGCGGATGTACGCCGACAAACACCGCCGCAAAACGGGCGATCGCAACTGACGCCCGCCCCTCACCCGCCACTCGGGACGCCCAATCGATGCACACCGCCGCCTCGCTGATCGCCATCCTCTCCGCCCTGATGCTGGGCGCCATGATTCCCGGGCCGAGCTTCGTGCTGGTGGCCCGCAACGCAATCGGCCTGTCGCGCCGTGACGGGCTGGCCACCGCGCTCGGCATGGGCGCGGGCGCGATCGTGTTCGCCTGCGTCGCGCTGGCCGGGCTGTACACGCTGCTCAGTTCGGTGGCCTGGCTCTATGCCGGGCTCAAGGTGGCCGGCGGGCTCTACCTGCTGTATCTGGCCGTGCAGTTCTGGCGCGGTGCGCGGCGCGAATTCGCGTTCGACGCCGACGTCGCGCGGCGCAACGGCCAGCCGCTGCGCTCGTTCCGCATCGGGCTGACGACGCAACTGAGCAATCCGAAAACGGCGATCTGGTACGGCAGCATCTTCGCGGCGCTGCTGCCCGCGCATCCGCCGACGATCGCCTACCTGGTGCTGCCGCCGGCCGTGTTCGCGATGGAAGCGGGCTGGTACACGGTGGTGGCGCTCGGCTTCTCGACGCGGCGGCCGCGCGAGTTGTACCTGCGCGCGAAAGGCGTCATCGATCGCGTCGCGGCCGGCGCGATCGCCGTGCTGGGGCTGCGGCTGATCGTCAACGCACGCGGCGCCGGGATCTGACCATGCGGCGGGCCGGGCGCCATGCCCGGCCTCGGGTTCCGCAGCAACGGGCTTCCATTCAGCGCGCGCTCGATCGCGCGCATTCCCGCCAGCGCAGCGCGCCGCGGAACGCTCGCGCCAAGCGCGCCGACACTTCCAAGCACGTCTGATCCGATCTTCGGATTTCTCTCATATCGACGGCCCGGCGCTTCGCGGTACTTTGCTTGCACCCCGACAGTCGCCCCTTCTCCCGCCGACAAGGCCGCCTATGAAAACCCGGTTTCAAACCGCCGCGCACACGCGCCGGCGTGCACTGCGTTCGCTCGCGCTGGCCGCCTGCCTCGCCGCGATCGCGCCGGCTCACGCCAATACCGGATCGACCGCGGGGTTCGGTTGCCGGTTCGTCGATCTGAACGGCATCGAGATTGCGCCGGCCCATCAGGACGCAACGCAGCGCCTCGCGGTGCTGCGTTGCGAACGCCGCGCCGAGCGTCGGGCGCAACAGGATGCCGCGCGCCCTGCACGGATCCGGCAGGACGCCGAGGCCGCGCGCACCTCGCGCCCCGTGCGGAACGGCCTCGCCGACAGCGGGCTCGAGCAGCCGCGCAACCCGTAGCCCCGGCGGCGCGCATGCCGGCGCGCGCCAACGAAAACGCCCGGCCATATCGTCATGGCCGGGCGTTGTCGCATGGGGGCATTCAGTGTCGCGGTTGCCGCAGGTCGTTCTTCACGCGCTTGGCGGCCAGCAGAACCACGTAATCGAGGATCCGCGCGCCTTCGCGGTACTCGGCCAGCGTCTTTTCGTAGAGTGCCGAGACGGTTTCCTTCGGCGTGTGGGTTTCGGTGGCGATCGATTCGACGATCTCGGCGACGTTGACGCGGGTCTGTGCGGTCATGTGTTGCGCTCCATGAGAGTGGGACGAACGGGGGACGAATCAAGACGGCGACGGCAAAACGGCAACTGCGGGGATGCTCATTGAACGCCTCGCACCGCCGTTTCGCCAATTGAATCGCACTATGGAGCTTCCGCTTCCATCACGCGCGCATCGTGCGCGAACGGCACGAAATTCGGTGCCGCATCCCTCGCCGCCCGCCCGCCGTCGCGCCCCGATGCGCCCGAGCCCGCACCGGCGGGCAATGGCCGCATCCCGCCCCGGTTCGGCGCGATCGGCCCGGCGATGCCGCTCCGAATCGCAGCGGGCTCGGAGGTCGCACGATGCGTGCCGCCTCCGCGGCCATTCATCGCGGCGGCGCGGCCCGCTCCGATCTGCCCCCGAACCGTTTGCCAAAGCGGCCCCAGTCGCGTACCTTGAACGCCGCTTGGCGGATTGCGCGCCACGTTCCCCGACCGTCCCGCAAGGAGGCCGTTTCACGATGGATTTCGCCATTCGCCGCCGCGCCGTCGCGGCCGTTTCACTGGCCGCCGCCCTCGGCGGCAGCCTCGCCGCCAACGCGGCCCACGCCGATTCGATCACCGTCGCCTCGAAGATCGACACCGAAGGCAGCCTGCTCGGCAACCTGATCTCGCAAGTCCTCAAATCGCATGGCCTGACGGTGGTCGACAAGATCAGCCTCGGCGCCACGCCGATCGTGCGCAAGGCGCTGACCTCGGGCGAAATCGACATCTACCCCGAATACACCGGCAACGCCGCGTTCTTCTTCAACAAGACCAGCGACCCGGTCTGGAAGGACGCCGCGCGCGGCTACGCCGAGGCCAAGCAACTCGACTATTCGGCCAACCATCTGGTCTGGCTCGCGCCGGCCCCGGCGAACAACACCTGGGGCGTGGCCGTGCTCGGCGCGATCGCGCAGCAGCAGCACCTCAAGACGTTCAGCGATTTCGGCCACTGGATCGCGGGCGGCGGCAAGGTCAAGCTCGCGGCCTCGGCCGAGTTCGTCAACAGCGCGTCGGCGCTGCCGTCGTTCGAGAAGGCCTATGGCTTCAAGCTGAAGCCCGAACAACTGCTAGTGCTGTCGGGCGGCGATACCTCCGCCACGATCCGCGCCGCCGCCGCGCAGACGGATAGCGTCAACGCCGCGATGGTGTACGGCACCGACGGCGCGATCGCCGCCTCGGGCCTCGTGCTGCTCGACGACGACAAGAAGGTGCAGCCCGTCTACGCACCCGCGCCGGTGATCCGCGAGGCCGTGCTGAAGGCGCATCCGCAGATCGCCGACTGGCTCAAGCCGGTGTTCGCGAGCCTCGACCTCAAAACCCTCCAAACGTTGAACAGCCGGATCCAGATCAACGGCGAACCGGCCGCGCACGTCGCCGCCACCTATCTGAAGGCCAAGGGCTTCGTCAAATGACGGACGCCGCCGCGCCCGCGGCGAACCGGTCGCGCTCCGGCCCGCCCGCGCGCATCGACA
>NZ_JAAGPF010000114.1 GCF_017104645.1 Burkholderia sp. Ac-20379 | reverse complement strand
TCCCGAACAGGACCGTGAAACGACTCTACGCCGATGATAGTGCGGATTGCCCGTGTGAAAGTAGGTAATCGTCAGGCTTCCTCCTTCAGAACCCCCGCTGCCAAGGCAGTGGGGGTTTTGTCTTTTCTGCGCCGAATTCTCCCTTTTTGAGCTAATTGCGCCTGAACGTAGGCCAAGCAAGATTTGAAATCTCGCGCTACGATCAACCGTTATCGACAGGAGAAACGACGTGAATATCGGTGAAGCCGCACGCGCTTCGGGCGTCAGCGCAAAGATGATTCGGTACTACGAAAGCGTCGGGCTGATCGAACCGGTGCAGCGAACCGATGCCGGCTATCGTACTTACGGCGAGAGCGAGGTTCATCTGCTGAAGTTCATTCGGCAGGCGCGCAGGCTGGGTTTCCTCGTCGACGATGTCCGGAAGCTGCTGGCGCTTTGGCAGGATCGTTCCCGGGCCAGTGCAGAGGTCAAGGCGATCGCTTTGGAGCACGTATCCGAGCTCGACCAACGGATCGCCGAGCTTACGGACATGCGGAATACCCTGTCGAGGCTTGCTGCCCATTGCCACGGAGACAACCGCCCGGATTGCCCGATCCTCGAGCAATTGGCCGATAGCGATTTGCACTGAATTGGTGCAAATAAAGTGTCCCCCAAAACTGACGCGTGCGCACGATTCTCATCTAAATCAAGGGCTTGAGGAAAATTCCCAGGTTGCATTCTGTTTTGGAATGCAACCCATTCGTGCATTTCATTAGCAAGATGGTGCGTTCTCGCTATAATCCGGGTCAACCCTATACGGGATATCCCTGATTCAGTGTCAGCCGGGGGATCTCAAACTTCCTTGGAGAGCATCATGGTTGCGTACATCGTCGAAAAGCTGAGCTACTGGTTTGAGTCTGCAGAACGCGAGCGTCGCGAAGCCTATCTGGCATCGTCGAGCGACATCGTTCAACTCGAGCACCGTATTCGCTCGCTCGAAACGAACGGCTACTCGCTGTAAGCTGAGTTCGACTTCAGCTGCATGCGGTTCGCATGCAAAAATGTAAAAAGCCCCGAATCTGTCGGGGCTTTTGCTTTTGAGATTCGATCCATGTAGCGCGAGGTTGCCGTCCGGCGGTATCGTCTTGAAAATAAAGTCAATCCAACGGGTGGATGGAATGAACAAGATGCTTTCGACGCGCGGTGATCTTGGATCGCCTCGATGGGCCGCTGCGCTACTGATTGCGATGGTTGGCTGGAGCTCTGCCGCGAACGCAAAGCAGCCTGCCAAGCAGGACGAACGGCCCCCGGTCGTGCTCGACACGCAAACGGGTATCCATGATGGACGATCCGGAACGGTGCTGCAGACGGCGCCTCTGAATCGGGCGCCGATTGTCGAGCCTGCACAGATTCGACAGCCGGCCGAACTGCAACAGAACGGCCAGGTGCCGGTTGTCGTTGCCCCATATATTCGCGTGCCCACTACGCCGAGCTATCGCCAATAAGGACATGTCGCGGCCGACTGCTTACGCGCTGCGCAACTCCAGGCCAAATTTGGCACCGCTATCCTGGCCAAGTTTCTCGACGAGATAGGGCAGGGCTTCCCGCATCGATTCAGCAAGCGTGTAGGGTGGGTTCAGAATGAACATCCCGCTGCCGTACAGCCCGAAGCCGTCTGCCGGAGCGTGGCTGACTGTCAGCGTGAGATGCAGCCAGTTGGTCGTTTGCAGACGTTTCAGTTGGTCGGCAAAGCGCTCCGACTCGGGGCGCTTGACCTGCGGATACCACACGGCGTAACAACCGGTGGCGAAGCGCTTCAGCCCTTCCTCGACGCAAGTCAGCGTGCGCGCGTAATCGCGTTTATCCTCGTACGAAGGATCGATGAGTACCAATGCGCGGCGCGGCGGCGGCGGCAGCAAGGCCTTGAGGCCATCGAAGCCATCTGCCGCGTAGATCATCGCGCGCCGGCCTGCGTCACGGAAGTTGTGACGCAATACGTCGATTTCGGTGCTGTGCATCTCGAACAGCCGGATGCGATCCTGCTCGCGCAGCAGGCGCCATGCGAGGTACGGTGAGCCTGGGTAGTAGCGCAGATCGGCAGACTCATTACAGGAACGGATTTCGTCGACGTAGTCCGACAATGCCGCAGGCAGATCGTCGGCATGCCACAACTTGGCAATGCCGGTTTCGTATTCGGCCGTCTTGGCCGCGAACCCTTCATCGAGCGCATAAACGCCCGCCCCCGCGTGCGTGTCGATATACCAATACGATTTGTCTTTCTTGTTCAGGTAATGAAGCAACTGGACGACGACGGCGTGCTTGAGCACATCGGCATGGTTGCCGGCATGGAACGCGTGGCGATAACTGAACATGGCGGGGATGAGGCGAGTAGAGTCAAAAACGGCCGCTCGAATGGCTTGCCGGCGCCACACGGGCACCAGCATCTGCAATTCGCGCGGCCGGCTATTGTACGCGAGAGCGCCTACTGCGCCTGATCGCCGACAATCTCCTCGATGTGCTGCTTCAACTCGGGCGTCAATCGGGCGGCCACCTCGATCGCCTTCATGTTTTCGCCGATCTGTTCGACACGCGAGGCGCCGGTGATGACCGTGCTGACGTTCGGATTCTTCAGAACCCAGGCGATAGCCAACTGCGCCAGCGTGCAACCGAGCTCGTCGGCAACACCAGCCAGCTTCGAAACAACCTGATTCTTGGCCGGATCGGTCAACTGCTCGCGCAGCCAATCGTAGCCTTGAACGGCCGCCCGGCTGCCGGCCGGCACGCCGTCTCGATATTTGCCGGTCAAGAGGCCCGATGCAAGCGGGCTCCACGTCGTGAGGCCCAGGCCGATGTCCTCGTAGAGCCGGCTGTATTCCTGCTCGACGCGGCGGCGGTGCAGCAGATTGTACTGTGGCTGCTCCATGACCGGCTTGTGCAGGTGATGACGCTCGGCGATCTCGTAAGCCGCGCGAATTTCATCCGCACTCCACTCCGACGTGCCCCAATACAGCGCCTTGCCGCGCGCGATCATGTCGCTCATCGCCCAGACCGTCTCCTCGATCGGCGTATTCGGATCGGGGCGGTGACAGAACACGAGATCGACATAGTCGAGCTTCAGCCGGCGCAGGGAGCCGTCGATCGCGTCCATCAGGTATTTGCGATTCAACGTGTGGTACTGGTTCGGCGCTTCGGCCAGACCCCAGAAAAACTTCGTCGACACCACATAGCTGATGCGCGACCAGCCCAGCGATTTCAACGCGTCGCCCATGATTTCCTCGGATTGGCCGCGTGCATACACCTCGGCGTTATCGAAGAAATTGATGCCGGCGTCGCGTGCCGCGGCCAGCGATTCGCGCGCGGCGTGTTGATCGACCTGGTTGCCGTACGTGACCCACGACCCGATCGACAATTCGCTGACTTGCAGCCCGGATCGGCCCAGGCGTCGGTAATTCATCATGGCTCTCCTCCTGTTCGGAACAGCGGCTAGCTTAGCCCGTTTGCCGCCAGCATGCAGGGCGCTTCATGCACAATAGCGGCGCCGCACATGCGCTGACAACCGGCCGAATGGCCAGCTTGTTTTGCCATGTCCGGCCATGATTTCATTGGAACCTACTGGATTTGGGAGACGTCGGCATGGATTCGAAACTGAGCGGCAAGGTTGCCGTGGTCACGGGCGCCGCAAGCGGCATCGGCAAGGAAATCGCACTGGAGCTGGCCAAGGCCGGCGCGGCGGTGGCGATCGCCGACCTGAATCAGGACGGCGCGAACGCCGTGGCCGAGCAGATCAAGGCAGCGGGCGGCAAGGCGATCGGCGTAGCGATGGACGTCACGAACGAAGACGCCGTGAACGCCGGCATCGACAAAGTGGCCGCCGAGTTCGGCACGGTCGACATCCTCGTGTCGAACGCGGGCATCCAGATCGTCAACCCGATCGAAAACTATTCGTTCTCCGATTGGAAGAAGATGCAGGCGATCCATGTGGACGGTGCGTTCCTGACGACCAAGGCCGCGCTCAAGCACATGTACAAGGACGATCGCGGCGGCGTGGTGATCTACATGGGCTCGGTGCACTCGCACGAAGCGTCGCCGCTGAAGTCGGCCTACGTGACGGCCAAGCACGGCCTGCTGGGCCTGGCCCGCGTGCTGGCCAAGGAGGGCGCGAAGCACAACGTGCGTTCGCACGTGGTCTGCCCGGGTTTCGTGCGCACGCCGCTGGTCGACAAGCAGATCCCGGAACAGGCGAAGGAACTGGGCATCAGCGAAGAAGAGGTCATCAAGAAAGTGATGCTCGGCAACACGGTGGACGGCGTGTTCACCACGGTGCAGGACGTTGCGCAGACGGTGGTGTTCCTGTCGGCGTTCCCGAGCGCGGCGCTGACGGGCCAGTCGTTCGTTGTCAGCCACGGCTGGTTCATGCAATAAGCCAGCAAGCGATCGAGCCGCAGCCGCTGCCCGATCGCCTCCGATTTTCGTAGCCAATAAAAAACGCGCTCCATGGAGCGCGTTTCGGGCAGAGCGGGCTGGTGCGATGTTCTCGCGCCAGCCGCACGACTTACTTCAGCACTGCTGCAATCGCGCTGGCGACGGCATCGATATTGCGCGTGTTGAGCGCGGCCACGCAGATCCGGCCGGTGCCGACTGCATAGATGCCGAACTCTTCGCGCAGGCGGTCGACTTGCGCCGACGTCAGGCCCGAGTACGAGAACATGCCGCGCTGGGCATTGATGAAGCTGAAGTCGCGATCCACGCCGCTCGCCTTCAGGCGGTCGACCAGGCCGTTGCGCATTGCGCGGATACGATCGCGCATTTCGCCGAGCTCCTGCACCCACGAGGCGTACAGATCCGGCGAGGTCAGCACGGCTGCAACCAGTGCGCCGCCATGGGTCGGCGGGTTCGAGTAGTTCGTGCGGATCACGCGCTTCAGTTGCGACAGCACGCGCGTGGCTTCGTCCTTGCTCGCGGTGATGATCGACAGCGCGCCGATACGCTCGCCGTAAAGCGAGAACGACTTCGAGAACGACGACGATACGAACACGTTCAGATCGGCCGCAGCGAACAGGCGCACGGCTGCCGAATCGGCTTCGAGGTCTTCGCCGAAGCCTTGATAGGCGATGTCGAGGAACGGCACGAGCTCACGTGCCTTGACCGTTTCGACGACCTTCGCCCATTGCGCTTCGGTCAGATCGACGCCGGTCGGGTTGTGGCAGCACGCATGCAGCACCACGATCGTGCCGGCGGCGTAGCTGTTCAGCGCGCCGAGCATGGCGTCGAAGTTCACGCCGTGGGTGGCGGCGTCGTAGTACGGATAGGCGTCGACCTTGAAACCTGCCGTCTCGAACAGCGCGCGGTGGTTTTCCCAGCTCGGATCGCTGATCGCGACCTTGGCGTTCGGGTTCAGGGTGCGCAGGAAATCCGCGCCGATCTTCAGCGCGCCCGTGCCGCCGATGGCTTGCGCCGTCACGACGCGGCCGGCTGCGATCAGCGGCGAATCGTTGCCGAGCAGCAGCTTCTGAACGGCGGCGTCATACGCGGCGATGCCGTCGATCGGCAGGTAGCCGCGCGGCAGGCCAGCTTCGACGCGTGCCTTTTCCGCGTCGCGTACGGCGCGCAGCAACGGGATCTTGCCTTCCTCGTTGGTGTACACGCCAACGCCGAGGTTCACCTTGGTCGGGCGCGTATCGGCGTTGAAGGCTTCGTTGAGGCCCAGGATCGGGTCGCGGGGGGCGAGTTCGACAGCGGAAAAGAGCGACATGATGATTTCGCAGCAGTAGTAGTGGAATGAAATCGGGGTCCGGTTCCCGCGTGGCGGGCTGCGAGGCGAGGGCGCATGCCCAAGGGCCGTGGCTGCCGGAGCGAATCCCGCCATTGTAGCGAATTGCGCCGCGATTTCGGCCAAAGCCGGGAGGCGGATGCAGGTATGGCAAGGCGGGAATCCTACGCAAAACCGGCGTTGGCCAACCTTGGCGGCAGGCCGTGCCGAGCCTGTCCGCCCGGAATGGCCGCTGCGCCTAACGGTCAGCCCGGGAATGGGCGAAGCGCTAAAATACTCTTTTGCACGCGGCCAGGCCCTCGCCCCATGTCCGAACATTCCCCTGATGTGTACGCCGAGCTCGACGAATCCAAATTCGCGACGTTCGACGGTTCGCCATTCCAGCTCTATCAGCCGTATCCGCCGGCCGGCGATCAGCCCACGGCGATCGCCACGCTCGTCGAGGGCGTGGAGGACGGCCTGTCGTTCCAGACGCTGCTCGGCGTGACCGGCTCCGGCAAGACCTTCACGATGGCAAACACCATCGCGCGGCTCGGCCGCCCGGCCATCGTGTTCGCGCCGAACAAGACGCTCGCCGCGCAGCTTTACGCCGAGTTTCGCGAGTTCTTTCCGCGCAATGCGGTCGAGTATTTCGTTTCGTACTACGACTATTACCAGCCGGAAGCCTATGTGCCGCAGCGCGACCTGTTCATCGAAAAGGACTCGTCGATCAACGAACATATCGAGCAGATGCGGCTGTCGGCCACCAAGAGCCTGATGGAACGGCGCGACGTGGTGATCGTGGCCACGGTATCGGCGATCTACGGTATCGGTAACCCGTCCGAATATCATCAGATGATCCTGACGCTGCGCGCGGGCGACCGGCTCGGCCAGCGCGACGTCATCGCGCGGCTGATCGCGATGCAGTACACGCGCAACGAGCAGGATTTCCAGCGCGGCACGTTCCGCGTGCGCGGCGACACCATCGACATCTTCCCGGCCGAACACGCCGAGATGGCGGTGCGCGTCGAGTTGTTCGACGACGAGGTCGAGACGCTGCAACTGTTCGATCCGCTGACGGGCCGGGTGCGTCAGAAAATTCCCCGTTTCACGGTTTATCCGTCGTCGCACTACGTCACGCCGCGCGACACGGTGATGCGCGCGATCGAGACGATCAAGGAGGAGTTGCGCGAGCGGCTCGAGTTCTTCCATTCGGACAATCGTCTGGTCGAGGCGCAGCGGCTCGAGCAACGCACGCGCTTCGATCTCGAAATGCTGCAGGAGCTGGGCTTCTGCAAGGGCATCGAGAACTACTCGCGGCATTTCTCGGGCGCAGCGGCCGGCGAGCCGCCGCCGACGCTGGTCGACTATCTGCCGTCCGATGCGCTGATGCTGCTCGACGAATCGCACGTGCTGATCGGCCAGTTGAACGGCATGTACAACGGCGACCGCGCGCGCAAGGAAAACCTCGTCAACTACGGTTTCCGCTTGCCGTCGGCGCTCGACAATCGCCCGCTGAAGTTCCCCGAGTTCGAGCGCAAGATGCGTCAGGTCGTGTTCGTGTCGGCCACGCCGGCCGATTACGAGCAGCGCGTGTCGGGCCAGACGGCCGAGCAGGTGGTGCGGCCGACCGGCCTCGTCGATCCCGAGATCGAGGTGCGGCCGGCCACGACCCAGGTGGACGACGTGCTCGCGGAGATCAACGAGCGCGTGAAGGCCGGCGAGCGTGTGTTGATCACCACGCTGACCAAGCGGATGGCCGAGCAACTGACCGAATTCCTGTCCGACCACGGCATCAAGGTGCGCTATCTGCACAGCGACATCGACACGGTCGAACGCGTCGAAATCATCCGCGATCTGCGTCTCGGCACGTTCGACGTGCTGGTGGGGATCAACCTGTTGCGCGAAGGCCTCGATATTCCCGAAGTGTCGCTGGTGGCGATTCTCGACGCCGACAAGGAAGGTTTCCTGCGCGCCGAGCGCTCGCTGATCCAGACGATCGGCCGCGCCGCGCGCAACGTGAACGGCAAGGCGATTCTGTACGGCGACAAGATTACCGATTCGATGCGCCGCGCGATCGACGAAACCGAACGCCGCCGGGCCAAGCAGATTGCCCACAACGAGGCGCTCGGCATCGTGCCGCGCGGCGTGGTGAAGCGGATCAAGGACATCATCGATGGCGTCTACAACGCCGACGAGGCGCGCGCCGAACTGAAGGAAGCGCAGCAGCGCGCGAAGTTCGAGGATATGTCCGAGAAGCAGCTCGCCAAGGAAATCAAGCGTCTCGAAAAGCAGATGACCGACTACGCGAAGAACCTCGAATTCGAGAAGGCCGCGCAAACGCGCGATCAGCTCGCGGTGTTGCGCGAGCGCGTATTCGGGGCCAATGTCGGCGATCGCCTGGAAGGCGCCAGCTGATTGATGTCGACACGGATCCGGCCATGATCGCGGCCGGATCCGTGCCTGTATGCCTGCCATTTCCGCACCGAATCCCGCTTCCGTCGCCCCTTCGAAAATCTTCCGAAATCCTTTCCGCGTCAAAGGCTTGAAATTATTCCCCCTTTGTTTCGCATGCGATTCAATGCTAAACTCGCCAATTATTGAGAATGGTTCGCATTAACGTTCTTGCTTACTCTGTCGCACGGTAGGAGCCGGGCGGCGTTTTTTCATCTGACGATAATAATCAGGAGTCTCAATGTTCGGTTCGTCCATCACCCGTTGTGGGGTCGCCGTCGCGGCGGCATTTTTCGCGATGTCGGCATCGGCCGCCGAGTATCCGATCGGCAAGCAGCAAATCCAGGGTGGCATGGAGGTGGGCACGGTCTACCTGCAACCGATCACGATGGAGCCGGAAGGCATGATGCGCAAGGCATCGGATTCGGACATCCACCTCGAGACCGACATCCACGCGGTGAAGAACAACCCGACCGGTTTCGCCGAAGGCGACTGGATGCCGTACCTGCAGGTCGAATACACGCTGACCAAGCAGGGCGATGCGAAGTGGAAATCGCAGGGCGTGCTGATGGGCATGGTCGCGAACGACGGCCCGCACTACGGCGACAACGTCAAGCTGGCCGGCCCCGGCAAGTATCACCTGTCGCTGACGGTCAAGCCGCCGATGCAGATGGGCCACATGGCGTTCGGCCGTCACGTCGACAAGGAAACGGGCGTGGGCCCGTGGTTCAAGCCGTTCACGCTCGAATACGATTTCCCGTTCGCGGGCATCGGCAAGAAGGGCGGTTACTGATCGGGTTCCACGGCCGGGCGGCATCGTTTCGATGCCGCCTTCTACGAGAAGCGCAATGACATTCCTCAAGATTTTCGCCGCCGCGCTCGCCGGCCTGACTGTCGGCACCGCGGCCCAGGCCGCCGACCTGCCGACCTTCAAGCTCGAGATGGCCGACGGCAAGCTCAATCCGGCCCGCATCGAAGTGCCGGCCGGGCAGCGCATCAAGATCGAAGTCCGCAATTCCGGCAAGGGCGCTGTCGAGTTCGAAAGCGTCCAGCTTCGCAAGGAGAAGGTGCTGGCGCCGGGCGCCGAATCGTTCGTCGTGATCGCGCCGCTGTCGCCGGGCGAGTACAAGTTCTTCGACGATTTTCATCAGCAGGCGCAAGGCGTCATCGTCGCGAAGTAGTTCCGATTTATCGTGCGGCCGCGGACGTCCCGCCGCGGCCGGGACACGGAGGTTCTCGATGGGTCAAATCATCTTCATCGTCTGGCGCGAAAGCGTCGAGGCGCTTTTGGTCGTCGGCATTCTGTATGCGTGGCTGCGCAACGGCGACGCCGAAGCGCGCCGCGGCCTGCCGTATCTGTGGGTCGGCGTGGGCGCTGGCCTGCTGATGGCGCTGGGCCTGGGCGCCGCGCTGGTCGGGTTCACCGAGGTGCTGTCGGGCGACGCGCAGGACTATTTCCAGACCGCCATGGTGCTGGTCGCCTGCGTGCTGATCGTGCAGATGGTCTTCTGGATGAAGAAGCACGGGCGCACGCTCAAGCGCGACATGGAGCAATCGCTGCAGGAAACCACCAAAACCGCCAACTGGTGGGGCGTGGCCGTGCTGGTGGCGCTGGCCATCGCGCGCGAGGGCAGCGAAACGGTGATTTTCCTGTACGGCCTCGGCTTCGGTCAGAGCGGCCAGGTGGGCGGCGCCCAGGTGCTGGCGGTCGCGATCGGCCTGGCGCTCGCGCTGTTCACGTTCTATCTGCTGCAACTGGGCGGCAAGATCTTCTCGTGGCGCCTGTTCTTCCGCGTCACCGAAATCATGCTGCTGTTCCTCGGCGCAGGCCTGTTCGAAGCGGGCATCGACAAGCTGATCGACAAGGAAATCCTGCCGCTCGGCATCTCGCAGCTGTGGGACAGCTCGGCGATCCTCGACGATTCGAGCACGTTCGGCTCGCTGGTCGCGACGCTGACCGGCTATCGCGCGCATCCGTCGCTCACGAACCTGGTGGCCTACGCGCTGTACTGGGCCGTGGTGTATGGGTTGCTGAAGCTCGCGACGCGCCGTCCGGCCGCGGCGGCAGGGCGCGCCGCATGAGCACGCCGGCGAGCGGCCTGCGCTGGAGCAGGTTGACCGAGGCCGGTCACTGGATGCAGCGTCACGGCGCATGGATCCGCGGCATCCAGTGGGTGGTGGTGCTGGTCTATGCGTTCCTGATCCTCGTGCCGGCGTTCACGCCGCTGCCCGACGACACGGCGCACCTGTGGACCAACCTGACGCTCGCGGCGCAGTTCGTGTTCTGGGGCATCTGGTGGCCGTTCGTGCTGCTGTCGATGGTGATGCTGGGCCGCGTCTGGTGCGGCGTGCTGTGCCCGGAGGGTGCGCTCGCCGAATTCGCCAGCAAGTTCGGCCGCGGTCTCGCCATTCCGCGCTGGATGCGCTGGGGCGGCTGGCCGTTCGTCGCGTTCGGCATCACGACCATCTACGGCCAGATGGTCAGCGTCTATCAATATCCGCGCGCCGTGCTGCTGGTGCTCGGCGGCTCGACCTTCGCGGCGATGGTGATCGGCCTGCTGTACGGCCGCGAGAAGCGCGTCTGGTGCAAGTATCTGTGCCCGGTCAACGGTGTGTTCGCGCTGCTCGCGCGGCTTGCGCCGGTGCGTTTCAAGGTCGACGAGGCGGCATGGCGCCGTTCCTATACGGAAGGCGAGCACGGCCATCGCGTGATCCCGATCAACTGTGCGCCGCTGGTGCCGCTGCGCAACATGAAGGGCGCGGCGGCGTGTCATATGTGCGGCCGTTGCAGCGGCCATCGCGACGCCATTGCGCTGACGATGCGATCGCCGTCGGAAGAGGTGGTCGAGCTCGGCGACGCACAGGCCAGCGCCTGGGACACCGCGCTGATCCTGTACGGCCTTCTCGGTATCGCGATCGGTGCGTTTCACTGGTCCGCCAGCCCGTGGTTCGTGACGATCAAGCAATGGCTGGCCGGCTGGCTGATCGACCGCGATATCACCTGGCCGCTCGAAACCAACGCACCGTGGTTCCTGCTCACGCATTACCCCGATCAGAACGACGTGTTCTCCTGGCTCGACGGCGGGCTGGTGGTGTCGTACATCGTCGGCACCGGGCTAATCTACGGCACGGCGCTGCTGATCGTGCTGGCCGGCGCATCGGCGCTGCTCGGCCGCTTCGAGCGCGTGC
This sequence comes from Burkholderia sp. Ac-20379, assembly GCF_017104645.1. Classification (GTDB taxonomy): domain Bacteria; phylum Pseudomonadota; class Gammaproteobacteria; order Burkholderiales; family Burkholderiaceae; genus Burkholderia. The sequence continues at coordinate 10,260 of NZ_JAAGPF010000114.1, read as the reverse complement.
GTCTGCATCATCTGACGCAGGCGCTGATTCCGCTGGCCGGCGCGGGCGTGTTTCTCGGCCTGTCGGCCACCACGCTGTCGCTGCTGCGCGCCGAGCATCTGCCGCTCGACTGGGCATCCCCGGTGCGGATCGCGATCCTGGTCGGCGCGAACCTCTGGAGCGCGTGGCTCGCCTGGCGCGTGACGGGGCGTTATGCGGCATGGCCGCGCCGGTTCGCCGCCATGGCGGGCTTCGGTCTGGCGCTGGCGATCGTCGACAGCGCCTGGTGGCTGATGTTCTGGGTGTTCTAACCCGTTTCTATTGTTTTCGCGCCCATAAAAAAAGCGACGTGCCCGTCAGGCACGTCGCTTTTTGCTGCTTGGGTATGAGAACCAAAAAAATGGCTTGGCTTGCTGTAACGACTGCTTGAAAAGGGTTGCACGAAGGGGTCTAGATCTCGCGTGCAAATCGTTACGGCTGGCTACTGCCCAACACCTCTCAGGGAGGTGGTCCCCACAATACTCGGTACTTACTTCGTCAGGATCAGCTTGCCCAGACGCGTGGCGCGAAGCTGATAGGTCTCGCCGTTATGCATGATCGAGACGTGCTTGCGGCCTTGCAACAGGGCATCGCTGGACACCGCGCGCTGATTCGGCTCCGGGCTGTCGGTGCTCTCCGACTTCGTGACAGCCGCAACTTTCGTCCGGCCACCGGGCGCCGCGCTGCCGGTGCGGCGCAGGCTGAGTGTGGAAGTTCGCATAAGTTCGGTCATTCGGGCTGTTCAATCAGTGGTGTGTCGATGGAATGAATTCTAAATGATAATTATTCCCATTTACTAGCGATGTTTTTTGATCGATTTGCCTTGATCGATAGTTTTGACGAATGACGGAATTGGGCGCGAAAACAGCCCCAGGAACGGGCCGGAGGCAGCGGAGCAGGCAGAGGGGCCGGCGGCGCGCGAGCGGGCCGCCGGCGGGGCTTCAGTGCAGCGGATCGGGATCGCGGCGGCCCTGGGCGTATTCGCGGATCAGGCGCACGGTGTCGATGTCGGAAGTGCGGTAGGCCTCCTTGACGATGCCCTGGGTTTGGCGGGCATCCTCGGTGTCGGCCGTGTCCGGCAGCGTGGTGGCGTAGGTGAAGCGCAGGAACAGCCCCTGGTCGTCGTGCTCCTCGATCGCCATCGTCAGCGAGCCGCCGATTTCGCCGTTGGCGGCGTGGATGTCGTAGCGGACCTGCCGATTCGGCGTGAACGTGACGCGATCGCGGATCGTCGCCTGGCCGAAATGCAGCTCGCGCTCGAGCGTCGTTTCGGTGCGATCGCGAATGTCGCAGCTATCGAGGCCGATCACGAACAGTTGCGGCTGTTCGGCGCGCAGGACGAGGCCTTCCCAGAGTTGTTCGCGCGTCAGCGTCGGCAACATCGGGTTGTCCGTCGCGTTGATCTGGATCAGGTGTTCAAAATTCAAGGCGGGAGTTTCCTTCGGTCGGCGCGGCAGTGAGCCGCAAGAAGGAATCATTGTGACGGAATTCGGAAGCGCCGTCCGGGGCCGGATCGGCGCGTCTCGGCGGTTCGCGGCTCAGTGCGCGATCGACCCCATGCGGCCGGCCTGGTAATCGGCCACGGCGTCGCGAATTTCCTGCTCGGTATTCATCACGAACGGGCCGTAGCGCACGATCGGTTCGCCGATCGGCTGGCCGCCGAGCAGCAGCACGTCGAGCGGCGTGTCGCCCGCGCCGATCTCGACCGTATCGCCGTCGTCGTCGAACACGATCATCTGTTGCGGGCCGCTGACCTGCCGGCTCGCGCCGTAGCGGCCCGCGCCGCACAGCGGGTAAGCGAACACGCGGAAATCGCACGGCACCGGCACGGCGACCTGCGCACCGGGCTGCAGCGTCAGGTGCAGATAGAGCAGCGGCGTATGCGTGTCGACAGCGGCTTGCACGCCGAACGCCTCGCCCGCGATCACCTTGATGCGTGTCAGGCCGTCTTCGGACGCCACGCTCGGCAGCGCCGACGACGCGACGTCCTGATAGCGCGGCCGGACGTGCTTGTCGCCGCGTTTCAGGTTCACCCAGAGCTGGATGCCGTGCACGCGCCCGCCGGCCGCCGCGAATTCGGGGTCGGGCATTTCGCTGTGAATCAGCCCCGAGCCGGCCGTCATCCATTGCACGTCGCCCGCGCGCAACTCGCCCGTATGGCCGGCGGAATCGCGATGGCGGAAATGGCCATCGAGCACATAGGTGACGGTTTCGAAACCGCGGTGCGGATGATCGGGGGCGCCCTTGGCCGCGCCCGGCGCGTAGTCGACGGGGCCGAGCTCGTCGAGCAGCAGGAACGGGTCGAAATCCGCGAGCAGACGGGTGGGGAACGGGCGATGAACCTGGAAGCCGGCGCCTTCCGTCGCCCGTAACGACGGATAGACGCGCAGGATCGAGCGCGATACGGGCATCGGATATTTTCCTTACGAGCGTTTGAGTGAAGTCAAAGGCTATTATATGGATCGGCCTGCGGTTGAATTCCGCGCGATCCGCAATGGATCGTTCTGCCATTGGAACGATGAAATGAATATCGATGCACACAATCTGAACGACCTGATGTATTTCTCGCAGGTCGTCGAGCATGGCGGGTTTTCGGCTGCCGAACGCGTCCTGGGGATTTCGAAGTCGCGCCTGTCGCGCCGGCTCACCGAGCTGGAGGCGACGCTCGGCGTGCGCCTGTTGCAGCGCTCGACGCGCAAGCTGGCACTGACCGAGGCCGGGCAACTGTTCTACCAGCATTGCCAGGCGATGCTGGCCGAGGCGCAGGCGGCGATGAACGCGGTGCAGCAGTTGCGGGCCTCGCCGCGCGGCACGGTGCGCGTCAGCGTGCCGGTCACGCTGTCGCAAACCATGATGTCGCGGCTGCTGCCCGAATTCCTGCATCGCTATCCGGAAGTGCGCGTGCAGGTGCGCGTGACCAATCAGGTGATCGATCTGTTCGAGGATTCGATCGACATCGCGTTGCGGGTGCGCTCCGAGCCGCCGGAGAACGCCAACATCGTCGTGCGGCCGCTGTGGCGCACCGAGCAGATGCTGGTGGGTTCGCCGAGCCTGCTGAGCCAGAATGCGCCGCCGCTCGAGCCGGGCGATCTGTCGCGCTTCGAGACGCTCGATACGCCCTCGGGCGATGGCCGTCACACGTTCAACCTGATTGCGCCGGACGGCACGCGGCATGTGCACGAGCACGAGCCGCGTCTCGTCACGGCGGATCTGATGACGATTCGCGAAGCGGTGCTCGACGGGGTCGGTATCGCGGCGCTGCCGGAGATGATGTACGGCAATGCGCTGCGCGCCGGGCAACTGTCGCCGGTGATGCCGGGCTGGACGCTGCCGGTGCCGCGGCTCTACGCGGTGTTCGTGTCGCGGCAGGGGATGCCGCCAGCGGTGCGCTCGTTCGTCGATTTTCTGGTCGAGAAGCTCGACAACGACTACCGCGAGCCGCAGTGCCCCGAGCGCGAGAAGCAGCAGCAGGCGGAACGGGCCGCCGCGGCCGCATGAGTGCGGATCGCTTTTGTCATTGAAGCGCCGCCTGTCATCGCGAGATTCAATCGGGGCTGGCTTGAATGCCCCCGCAGCGCGGCCTATATTGAAATCCCACTTCGCAAAGGGATGTTCCGAGCGAATCCGGTGGCTGCATATATTGCAAGCCAGATAGGGCAGAACGCGCAAGTCCGTGCAGACCACGGCGTGTCGCATTGCGTTGCTCCAGGCGCCTGACGCCGCCGAAGAGCCCGCCGCCCGAAGGCGCCCGCGTGCGCAATAAAAAAGGCCTTCATCGTTCGATGAAGGCCTTTTCCTTTGGTGGTGCGAGCAGCGGAATTGCTTCGGACTGCTCGCGAACCGTACGCGCTTATTTCTTCGCTTCGGTCACGAAGCCGAGCTTGGTCAGGCCGCCGGCCTGCGCCGCCGACATGACTTCCGCAACGTTCTCGTAGGCGATCTTGTGATCGGCGCGGATATGGAGCTCCGGCTGCGGCTCGATCTTCGCGGCTTCGGCGATCTTCGCGTCGAGCTCGGCCTTGCTGACCGCTTGATCGTTCCACATGACCGTGCCGTCGGCCTGGATCGCGAGATCGATGGTCTTCGGCTTTTCTTCGACCTTCTGGCTGCTTGCGTGCGGCAGATCGATCTTGACCGCGTGATGGATCGCCGGAAGCGTGACGAGGAAGATGATCAGCAGCACGAGCATGACGTCGACGAGCGGCGTCATGTTGATCTCGTTCATCAGGCCATCGTCGTCATCGTCGCCGAACGAGGTATTCATTGCCATGGTGGGCCTCCGCTCAGTTCGCGCGGGTGGTGGCGAGACGGATCGCGTCGCGCTTCTTGGCCGAGGCGAGGCTCGAACCCGTCACGAAGTAGGCGTGCAGGCCGTGCGCGAAGCGACGCAGCTTGGTCACCACGCCCTTGTTCGCACGCGTCAGCGCGTTGTAGCCGAGCACCGCCGGAATCGCGACGAACAGGCCGAACGCCGTCATGATCAGCGATTCGCCCACCGGGCCGGCGACTTGATCGATCGAGGTCTGGCCGGTGGCGCCGATCACGAGCAGCGCGTGATAGATGCCCCACACCGTGCCGAACAGGCCGACGAACGGCGCCGTGCTGCCGATCGAGGCCAGAACCGCGAGGCCGCTTTGCAGGCGTGCGACGCCGTCGTCCATCGTGTCCTTCAGGCAGCGCGTGACCCAATCCGACACGTCCATGCGGTCGTGCAGGTGCGGTTGCGTTTGCTGATGGTGTTCGGCCGCTTCCTGGCCGGCGAGCGCCAGCGCGAGGAACGGGTTGTCCTGCGTGGAGGCCGACGCGTCGCGCAGCTTCTGCACGCCCTTGTCGAATTCGTCGGAGTGCCAGAACGACTGCTCGGCGTTCTTGGTCAGGCGGCCGAGCCGCACCACGTTCCAGCTCTTGACGATGATCACGAGCCACGAGAGGACCGACATGATCAGCAGCGCGATCGCGATGGCGCGCGTCACGAAATCACCTTGCGCCCAGACGTGCGCGATACCGTAGCTTTGCATTTCCTTTCCTTTGTTTGAATCCGGTGTATCTGAATCGGGTTGCGATCGAACGAACGATCAATCGTCGAGCGTGAAATTGAACGGGACCGTGTAGCTGGCCCGCATCGCCTGGCCGTCCTGCTTGTACGGCTTGCAGGTCGAGGCGCGGGCGGCGTCGAGCGCGGCGTCGTCGAGGCGCTGGAAGCCGCTGCTCTTGGCGAGCGAGACGCTGCCGATCTGCCCGCCGATGTCGGTCACGAAGCGAACCATCGCCGTGCCGGTTTCGCCGCGGCGCTTGGACAGCGTCGGGTAATCGGGCTTGACGATCTGGCACGACACCGAGGCGCCACCCTTCGGCGCCGCGATTTCGAGCGTCGGACGCGGCGCGGGCGGGGCCGGCGGCGTGGGCGGTGCGGCCGGCGTCGGCGGCGCGGGTGTGGGCGTGGGCGCTTCGATCGCGTGCGTGGACGGCGCCTGCGCGACGGGCAGCGGCGTGGGCGTCGGCTTGACGACCGGGCGCGGCTTCGGCGTGGGCTTGGGTACGGGTTTCGGCGGTGTCGGCGTGGGCTTGGATTCGACCGCGACGGGCTTCGGAGCGGGCTCCGAAATCAGTTGTACCGTCATCGCGGATTCGATCTTAGGCTTGGGCAGATCCTTGTCGGGCATCAGTAGCGCGCCGGCAATCAGTGCCGCATGCGCGAGCACCACGATGACGGCTGCGCTGACGACACGGCGATTGAAACGAGGCGCGACCGAAACGGCGCTGGTCGGGAAGGAAGTCGAGGCCTGCATGTCTGCCAGTCTAGGCGGCGGTGCACTGGGCACCGGCCGCGGAGTAACGCATCACTTGCGGAAGATCAGCAACGAAATGCACAGGGTGGTTACGAATCCGATCAGCAATTCCATCACAGCTCCTTGGCGAATGGCCGCTGGCTAGCGATTTGCAGGCTCGCTGACGGATGGTCATACGAAAAGCGCGGCCGTGAGCCGCACGGGAAACGTCGCTGCCGTTCAGGCCGCCTTGCGTTCGTAGAACGTGATGGGCGCCGGTTGCGTGTGCGACGGAACGCCGCAATGGCTTTCGCAGATGCCGTGTTCGGCCATCAGCTCGCGCACCGACTCTTCGCACTTGCCGCAGCAGGAGGCGACGCCGAGCTCGAACTGCAGCTCGTCGAACGAATCGACGCCTTCCGCGAGAGAGGCGCGGATCTTTCGGTCGGACACGGACTTGCACACGCAGACGATCATGATGAACGCGGTAGCTAACGTTAATGCGAATTATTATCATTATATTTGACGGCCTTGGCAAGCCCGGCCCCGGCTTTTTTGTAACTAATCCATATGGTTAACAGGGGTATGGGAAAAAATGACCGTGCCCCCAAGCAGACGGGCGGCGCCCGATTGCGGGCTCAGGCGGAGAGGGCCGGAACGGCGAGGTCGGCGCAGCGCGGCGATGGGATCGCGACCGTTTCGGCGGCGGCTTCGAGGCCGAGCAGGGCGGCGGCGAGCGCCTGGAGGCGGTGGCCGTCGTCGGTGGAATACAGGCGTGGCGCCTGAGCCACGGTGCCGGCCGGCGCGCGCAGGCCGCGCTCGTCGAGGATGCGTGCGAGCTGGCGGGCGATGGCCGCGCTCGTATCGATGAGCGTCAGGCGATCGTGCGTCAGTTCGCGGATCGTCTGGTCGAGAAACGGGTAGTGGGTGCAGCCGAGCACCAGCGTGTCGGCGCCGGCCGCCAGCATCGGTTCGAGATAGCCGGCCAGCAGCGCGCGCAGTTCGGGCGAGCCGGTGTCGCCGCGCTCGATCGCCTCGACGAGCCCGTGGCCCGGCTGGCGCAGGAAGCGGCAATCGGCGGCGTAGCGTTCGATCAGCGACGCGAAGCGGGCGCTGCGCAGCGTGGCCGCGGTGGCGAGCACGCCGGCGACACGGCTGGCCGAGGCCAGCGTGGCCGGCTTGATGCCCGGCTCGACGCCCACCAGCGGAATCGACAGCGTGTCGCGCACCACCGCGATCGATTGCGCCGTGGCGGTGTTGCAGGCCACGACCAGCGCCTTGGTGCCGCGCGCGGCCAGCCACTCGCCGATGGCGAGCGTGCGTTCGACGATGAAGGCGTCGTCGCGCTCGCCATAAGGTGCGTGGCGTGAATCGGCGACGTAGATGAACGATTCGTCCGGCAGCAGCGCGCGCACGGCGCGCAGTACCGAGAGGCCGCCCAGCCCGGAATCGAACACGCCGACCGGAGCGGCGGTGGAAGATGCTGACGCGAGGTCGGGGCTGGGCATGGCGGGGTGAAGCGGCGGATGGCGATCCGCCATATTACGACGGCGTGCTTACGCCGGCGAGCCCATCATGGATTGCTGGTAGTTCTGGATGCCGATCTTGCCGACCAGGTCGATCTGCGTTTCCAGCCAGTCGATGTGCTCTTCGGTGTCGTCGAGGATCTTCTGGAACAGTTCGCGCGAAACGTAATCGCGAACCGATTCGCAGTAGGCGATCGCGTCCTTGCAGGTGCCTTGCGAGATGTACTCGAGCTTCAGGTCGCACTGGAGGATCTCTTCCGTTTCCTCGCCGACCAGCAGCTTGTGCAGATCTTGCAGGTTCGGCAGGCCGTCGAGCATGAAAATGCGTTCGATTAGCCAGTCGGCGTGCTTCATCTCGCCGATCGACTCGTCGTATTCGTGCTTGCCGAGCTTCTCGAGACCCCAGTGGCGATACATGCGCGCATGCAGGAAATACTGGTTGATCGCGGTCAGTTCGTTCTTCAACTGTGCGTTGAGAAACTCGATAACTTTCTTGTCGCCTTGCATGGCCAATTCCTTCCTGTAACGTGGGATTCTGGACACGAAAGATAAACGCTCGAACCGCGATTGCCAAGCGCTAAATCACTGAAAATTCGAATATTTCGGCTTAATGAGAATGATTAAGAATCAAAAAGGCCGGGTTGAAACCCGGCCTGAAAATCATTCTCAATCAGCGTCGTTTTATGCCGTCGCGACCGGGATTTTTCCGATCTTCGCCTGCCATTCCTTCGGGCCGGTCTGGTGCACCGAAGTGCCGCTCGAATCGACCGCCACCGTCACCGGCATGTCGACCACGTCGAACTCGTAGATCGCTTCCATGCCGAGATCCTCGAACGCCACCACTTCGGCGTGACGGATCGCCTTCGACACCAGGTAGGCGGCGCCGCCGACGGCCATCAGGTAGGCGGCCTTGTGCTTCTTGATCGCCTCGATCGCCACCGGGCCGCGCTCGGCCTTGCCGACCATCGAGATCAGGCCCGTCTGCGCCAGCATCATGTCGGTGAACTTGTCCATGCGGGTGGCCGTGGTCGGGCCTGCCGGGCCGACTGCCTCGTCGCGCACCGGATCGACCGGGCCGACGTAATAGATCACGCGGTTCGTGAAATCGACCGGCAGCGGCTCGCCCTTGGCGATCATGTCGGCGATGCGCTTGTGCGCCGCGTCGCGGCCCGTCAGCATCTTGCCCGACAGCAGCAGCGTCTGGCCCGGCGTCCAGCCGGCCACTTCTTCCGGCGTCAGCGTGTTCAGATCGACGCGCTTGCTGGTTTCCGTGTTCGGTTCCCAATTGACCTTCGGCCAGGCGTCGAGCGACGGCGGATCGAGGCGGGCGACGCCCGAGCCGTCGAGCGTGAAGTGCGCATGACGCGTAGCCGCGCAGTTCGGGATCATCGCGACCGGCTTCGAGGCCGCGTGGGTCGGGGCCGACAGGATCTTGACGTCGAGCACGGTGGCCAGGCCGCCCAGGCCCTGCGCGCCGATCCCGAGCGCATTGACCTTCTCGTACAGCTCGACGCGCAGTTCTTCCGCCCAGTCCTTCGGGCCGCGCTTGATCAGGTCGTGGATGTCGATCGACTCCATCAGCGATTCCTTGGCCATCAGCATCGCCTTCTCGGCGGTGCCGCCGATGCCGATCCCGAGCATGCCCGGCGGGCACCAGCCGGCGCCCATCGTCGGCACGGTCTTGAGCACCCAGTCGACGATCGAGTCGGACGGGTTCAGCATCACGAACTTGGACTTGTTCTCCGAGCCGCCGCCCTTGGCCGCGACCTGCACGTCCACCTTGTCGCCCGGCACGATCTCGTAGTGGATCACGGCCGGCGTGTTGTCCTTGGTGTTCTTGCGGGCGCCTTCCGGCGGGCTGACGATCGAGGCGCGCAGCACGTTGTCGGGGTGCGTGTAACCGCGGCGCACGCCTTCGTTGATCATGTCGGTGACGCCCATGGTGGCGCCTTCCCAGCGCACGTCCATGCCGACCTTGACGAAGATCGTCACGATGCCGGTGTCCTGGCAGATCGGGCGGCGGCCTTCGGCGCACATGCGGCTGTTGGTGAGGATCTGCGCGATCGCGTCCTTGGCGGCCGGGCTTTGCTCGGCCTCGTACGCGCGGCCGAGGGCCTCGATGTAGTCGAGCGGATGGTAGTAGCTGATGTACTGGAGCGAATCCGCGACGCTCTGGATCAGATCTTCCTGCTTGATGACGGTCATGGCTGTGACTCAGTGGGGACTATTGTGATGAAACGGGTGCGGCCGGTCTGATGCCGGCTCACGGCCGGGTGTTACGCCGGCTCGCGAGACGCGTGCGGCGCCTCGTCGAAATGCTTGGGATGCGTTTGGGTGGTCAATCGGTCGATCCAGGCCATCACGAGCGCGGAGACGAGGAACGACAGGTGGATCAGCACCTGCCACATCACGGCGCGCTCGGAATGCGTGTCGGGATCGATGAAGGTTTTCAGCAGATGAATCGAGGAGATGCTGATCAGCGCCATCGACAGCTTGACCTTCAGCACGCCCGCGTTCACGTGGTCGAGCCATTCGGGCTCGTCCGGGTGGCCTTCCACGCCGAGCTTCGAGACGAAGGTTTCGTAGCCGCCGACGATCACCATGATCAGCAGGTTCGAGATCATCACCACGTCGATCAGGCCGAGCACGGCCAGCATCACGTTGGTTTCGTCGAGCGAGGCGGCGTGCGAGAGCAGGTGCCAGACTTCCTTGAGGAACAGGTAGACGTAGATGGCCTGCGCCACGATCAGGCCCAGATAGAGCGGCACCTGCAGCCAGCGGCTCATGAAAATGAGGGCCGGGAGCGGCTTCATGCGGCGTGCGGCGGGCGGGACGGGCTGGCGTGCGGACATGGTCAGGCGGCCTGGAGTCGCGGGTATCGTGGGTGGATTCTGAAAAACGGCGCGCTATTGTAACGCGCACGTCGCGGGTGCGGCGCCGAGCCGCAG
>NZ_JAAGPF010000113.1 GCF_017104645.1 Burkholderia sp. Ac-20379 | reverse complement strand
GGGGGGGGGGGGGGGGGGGGGGGGGGGGGGGGGGGGGGGGGGGGGGGGGGGGGGGGGGGGGGGGGGGGGGGGGGGGGGGGGCGGGGGGGGGGGGGGGGGGGGGCGGGGGGGCGGGGGGGGGGGGCGGGGGGGCGGGGGGGCGCCCGTCGTGGCCCGCCGCCGCGGGGGGGGCCGCCGGCCGGGGCGGCGCTGGGCGGGAACGTGTCGCGGTCGAATTCGTACGAGGACGATTACCGGCGCGGGCGATATCGCCACGGGCATCGTCCGCGCGGGCATCGGCATTGGGATTGAGGGGGAGGCTGGACAGCCGAGCTTGCGTCGGGATTCCGTGACGGCGTGTTGTGCGCGGACGTCCGGCAGGAAAGCAAAAGGGCATCGACCGTGCTGGTCGATGCCCTTTTGCTTGTTATGTTGCGGGATTCGCTGTCGTGAAAACGGGTGAATCCCGCCGGCAGGCGAGGGACGACGCACCGCGCATCGCTCGCCGCGCTCGTGCTTCCGAGCGTGGCGCGGCAGGAATGCTTACAGCGGATCGCGGAATTGCGGCGGAATCGCGACGGTTGACACGCCCTGGTCGCCCGCGATCACGAGCGTGGCGCCGATCGGATCGATTTCGACGGTGGGACGCGGACACGAATAGATCGATGAGCAACTGCCCACGATCGTGCTGTTGATGGGAATCGAGCCGAGCATGACCAGCGCTGTCGTCCCGTTCACGAGCTTCGTGGTGTCGAATACATTGAATTGCGGGATTCGCGTTGAACTCAACGGCGAATTGGGATTGATGCCATAGCTGAGCACGTAAAGGCGCGTGCCGCGCGGCGAAAAGGCATCGGCGGATGGCGGAGCATAGTCGGGTAGCGTCGGAACGGGCGTGCCGATCAAGGTCATCGCGGGCAGCGCATACAGGTTGTTGCCGACGGAGATCATCGAGCCGTCCGGGCTCAGGGTGGCGTATGAAAAATCGATCAGGTTGGCCGGCTGGGTGAAGTCATCGCTGGCCGTTGCGTAGAGATAGCTCGGCTGCGCGGGCGAGATGCCCTGCTGCGAAATGGCCATCCGGCTGCCGTCGGCGCTGGCAACCAGATTGCCGTAGTACAGCGGCATGGGATAGCTGCTCGATCCGGTCCCGTACCTGAGCCCCTGAGCCGTCGCGAATGTCGACGTTGCCACGTCGAAGTAGCGGAGGTTGGCCCATTGCGATCCCGTAAACCAGATCCGGTTATTCGACGTGATCGGCAGACCGTGACCGCCGTACGAGCTGCCCGCCAGATCTCCGTAGTACGGCAGCGAGCCCGTGGAGACATAGCTTGCCTTGATCGTCAGCGCATCCGGATCGATCGCCAGCAGGGTTTGCGACCCGGAGGCGACATACAGAATCTTGCGGTCCAGCGCAAACGCCATCCGGCCGATCCCGGTGATGGGCAGCGCCGTGACGATCCACTGCGAACCGTTCCATTGATAACGGTCCAGACCGTTGGTGGTCTGATTCGGCACGAAGATCGCCTGCCGCAGCGAATCGATGGCGATGTTGCTCTTGAGCCCCGCCCGCGCAATCAGCGGGTTGGACGGCAAGGCGCCGACCGCGCCGAAATTCAGGCCGGGCGATTGCGCCAGCGGGTTCGCCACCGTCAGCGTGTGGCTGCCGCCCGTCAGTGCCGGCAGCGCGACGAGGGCGGTCGTGTCCGACGTGGCGGTCACATTGACTGCGGACTGGCCGTCGACCATCAGTCCGGCATTGCCGGCGAGCCGGCTCAGATGCCTGCCGTTGAGACGCACGGTGGTCGCGATGCCGGTTGCGACGGCGTAGGGCGCCATGCTCTGGATCTCCGGCATCTGCTTGGTGACGGTCACCTTGATCGATCGGTCGGCATACGGAGGGGCGCTGATGCGGACGTTTGCCACGGTGGAGGCGTCGTTGGCCAGCGCGCCGAAGGCCGTCATGTCGACGGCGTAGCTCACCATGTCCGGGCCGCTGCCGCTCGTGCGCGACAGCTTCAGCCACGGCTGATCGGCGCGCAGCGTCCAGTCGGCCATCGCGTCGCGGTCGAAGGCGATGGGCAGCGTACCGCTCGTCGTCGTGGGGGTATCGGCCTGCAACTGCACCGCCGCGTCGGTCGGGGTAAGGATGCCGCTGCCCTGCGTCAGCGCCAGCGGAATCGTCAGCGGCGCACTGCCCGCCACCGCCACCGTCACCCGCGCCTGATAGCTGCCCAGCGCGAGGCTCTGGCTGGCGGCGGACAGCACCAGCGTGCTGTCGTCGACACGCTTGACCGACAACCACGGCGTGTCGGTCGACGTCACGCTTGCCTCGAGCAGGTGGTTGGTGTCGGGTGGCGTGATGGTCAGCTTCCGGTCTTCGATCGCCGTGCCCGGCAGCCCGGCCAGCGCCAGGTTGCCCGGCGTGATGCTGAAGGCGCTGACCGAATAGGGCATCGCCTGCGACCACAACACGGTGGCGCACGCCGGATCCGAGCACAGCAGGAAGGTGACCGTACCGCTCGTCTGGCCGGCGGCCGTCGGCGCGACGGGCACGAGCGTGGCGCTCGCCGTGCGGGCGCTCGGCAGCGAGACGCCGCTGACTTCGACGACACCGGCGCGATCCAGCCGCGCCTGGGCATAGTGGGCGCCGCTGCCGAGATTGCCTGTCAGGCTGAAATTGACCGTTTGCGGATAGATCGTGCCACCGACGACGCCGGCAAAATCGACGCGTGCCTTGTCCGCGGAAACCGAGATCCCGCCGCCGCCCGCATTCCCGTCGTCACCGCCGCCACAGGAAGCCAGGGCCGTCACGCACAGCAGCACGGCCAGGTATCGCAAATACGGTTTTTTCATCAATCCCCCGATTGTGTTTTTCGATATGGCAAAGGCGCGAGCAGGCGAATCGCTCGTGTCTTTGTTTAGTGATCCTTTTTGTTTTCGCCGACGCGGAACCGGAAAATTGTGTCGATCGATCGGGTGGACATGGTTCGCGCCTTCGTTCGACGGCGTGACACATGATTGACATGAAGGCGTTTCGGATTTCTCGTCGGCATATGAGGTGACGACGGTACGTAACGCTTGACGGCAGCGACCCCGGCGCATTCCGGTCGATTGCCCGAAATGCCATGACTTGCTTTTGTATTTGATCGACGCCCGGAACCAATTGGCGAAATTGTTACGAAATATATCCGCAAACAAATGCCTTGGCAAACGCTTTCCGTAAGCTTACTTTGGCGAGCGATTCGTCAATCGAGAGCGTCGCGCGTTACTCCGATTCGCGCGGCGTTTCGTCGGTGCGGGCGGTGTCGGCGTCGATTTCGGCTTGCCGTTCGGGCGTGACCCGGAATCGTTCGAGGTGCTGGAGATGCAGGGACATCACGGTGGCCATGCAGTAGACGGCGTGCGGCACGGAACGCAGCGTCAGCAGCCAGTTTTCCGTGTCGCAGCGGTAGAACCAGTGCCCGGCCTCGCCGTCCCAGAGCGACGCGTCCGTGCGCGTCAGCAAGCCGGCCTTGCAATCCTTGAGCTTGCCCGGCACGTCGAAGACGACGCCGTAATGCGCGTAGTCGGTGAAGGCGAGGGTGGGGTCGTCGAACAGCGCGTGGAGGCGCGCCTTCAGGGCGGGGACGTCGGAGATGGGGGCGTTCAATTCGATCGGCCTCGAGCGTGGGGCTTCGGTTCGCTGTCGCGATTCCGCGGACGGCGCCGGTGCGATTTTACCGCGCCGGGATGAGGTGGACACCGGTGTGAGGTTGGCGAACGCTTTGACAATCGAGCTTGCAACCGAACTGGAAATCGCGCCCATTTCGCCTCCCGCAGCCTCTCGCTCCCGTGCTACCATCTTCCATGGATACCGATAACCATCAGGCGCTTCAAGCCTGACGGATGTCGAAGGAGACAGCCGCGCCACGCACCGCCGCCCGCCGCAACCAGGCAGGGCGGCCGCCCGCAAGCCGCGGCTCCGAGCGATCAGAACGAGGACGACAGACATGCCCCAGCCCCCCCGCCGCCTGCGCAGCCAGGAATGGTTCGACGACCCTTCCCACGCCGACATGACCGCGCTCTATGTCGAGCGCTTCATGAACTACGGCCTCACGCGCGAGGAGATCCAGTCGGGCCGCCCGATCATCGGCATTGCGCAGACGGGCAGCGATCTCGCGCCCTGCAACCGCCATCACATCGCGCTGGCCGAGCGCACCAAGGCCGGCATCCGCGACGCGGGCGGCATCCCGATGGAATTCCCCGTGCATCCGCTGGCCGAGCAGAGCCGCCGGCCCACGGCCGCGCTCGACCGCAATCTGGCCTATCTCGGCCTCGTCGAAGTGCTGCACGGCTTTCCGCTCGACGGCGTGGTGCTGACCACCGGCTGCGACAAGACCACGCCGGCCTGCCTGATGGCGGCCGCCACCGTCGACATGCCGGCCATCGTGTTGTCGGGCGGCCCGATGCTGGACGGCTGGCATCAGGGCAAGCGCGTCGGCTCGGGCACGGTGATCTGGCACGCGCGCAACCTGCTGGCGACGGGCGAGATCGATTACGAAGGTTTCATGGAACTGACCACGGCCTCGTCGCCGTCGATCGGCCACTGCAACACGATGGGCACGGCGCTGTCGATGAACAGCATCGCCGAGGCGCTCGGCATGTCGCTGCCGGGATGCGCGAGCATTCCGGCGGCCTATCGCGAGCGCGGCCAGATGGCCTATGCCACCGGCAAGCGGATCGTCGACCTGGTGCGCGAGGACGTGCGCCCGTCGCAGATCATGACGAAGGCGGCGTTCGAGAACGCGATCGTGGTGGCGTCGGCGCTCGGCGCGTCGAGCAACTGCCCGCCGCACCTGATCGCGATCGCACGCCATGTGGGCGTGGAACTGTCGCTCGACGACTGGCAGCGCGTGGGCGAGGGCGTGCCGCTGATCGTCAACTGCATGCCGGCCGGCGATTACCTGGGCGAGAGCTTCCACCGCGCGGGCGGCGTGCCGGCGGTGTTCCACGAGCTGTCGAAGGCGGGCCTCGTGCATCGCGAGTGCGGCACGGTGTCGGGCGGCACGATCGGCGAGATCGCGGATCGTTCGGCCACCTCGGATCGCGACGTGATTCGCAGTACCGAAGAACCGCTCAAGCACGGCGCGGGCTTCATCGTGCTGTCGGGCAATTTCTTCGACAGCGCGATCATGAAGATGTCGGTGGTGGGCGAGGCGTTCCGCCAGACCTACCTGAGCGAGCCCGGTTCGGAGAACGCGTTCGAGGCGCGCGCGATCGTGTTCGACGGCCCCGAGGATTACCACGCGCGCATCAATGATCCGGCGCTCGAGATCGATCAGCATTGCATCCTGGTGATTCGCGGCGCGGGCACGGTCGGCTATCCGGGCAGCGCGGAAGTGGTGAACATGGCGCCGCCGGTGTCGCTGGTGCGCGAGGGCATCACCTCGCTGCCGACGATGGGCGACGGCCGGCAGAGCGGCACCTCGGCGAGCCCGTCGATCCTCAACATGTCGCCGGAAGCGGCGGTGGGCGGCGGGCTGGCGTTGTTGCGCACGGGCGACCGGATTCGTGTCGATCTCAACTCGCGCAAGGTCGATGTGCTGGTGGACGATGCGGAGCTGGCGCGCCGCCGCGACACGGCGGAGTTCAAGATTCCGCCCGCGCAGACGCCGTGGCAGGAGCTGTATCGCCAGACGGTCGGCCAGCTGTCGACGGGCGGCTGCCTGGAGCCGGCCACGCTGTATCTGAAGGTGATCGAGACGCGCGGCAACCCGCGTCATTCGCACTGACACTGTGCGGCGCGTTCGCAGCCTGTGCGCAAGCCCGGGTTGCGGCGCGCGATCCCGTTCGTTCGCGGCGCCGGCCTACTTGAACTGGCCGGCCAGCCGCTGCTCCGCGTGCTGCATGTGCAGCCCCATCGCGAGGCTGATGCGGCGCACGTCGCGCTCGTTGAGCGCGGCGTAGATTTCCTCGTGCTCGTCCATCGATTCCGCCCACCACTGCGCGCTGAAGAAGTGCTGTTCGAGCGTCATGTAGAGCGGCGTGGTGCGATGGATCCAGAGCTGGTCGAGCAGCACCACGTAGGCGCTGTTGCCCGACGCCTCGGCCAGGCTCAGATGAAACTGCCGGTCGTATTCGTTCAGTTGCGGATCGCCGACCTTGCTGCCGCGCAGCTTGCCGAGCCAGCCGAGCACGGTTTCGATCTGCGCATCGGAGGCATGGCGCACCGCCTGCACGGCGATTTCCGGTTCGAGATAGGCGCGCGCGCGGATCACGTCGAACGGCGACACCGCGTGCATGCGCGGCGCGGCCGACGTCGTTGCCGGCGCGTTCGCCACTGTGTTCGCCGATGCCGCCGCCTGCGCGTTCGCCGCTGCCGCGCCGCGCTGCCTGACGAAGATCCCCGAGCCGCTGCGCACTTCCACCGAGCCCTCGATTTCCAGCGCGATCAGCGCCTCGCGCAACGACGAGCGGCTCACGCCGAGCCGCGCGCTCAGGTCGCGTTCGGCCGGCAGCCGTTCGCCGACGATGAATTCGCCGGCGTCGATCAGCTCGGTGATCTGCGCGGCGATCTGGCTGTAGAGCCGTTTCGTTTCGATCGGTTGGAAGGGCATGAGTGGCGGTGGCGGTGTGAGCGGCCCGCGAGCGGACCGGCGCGGGGCGCACAGTATAGGGCAACGCCCGGCGGCGGCCGCGTGCTTGCGAGGCCGCCGCCGGGCGCGGGCGTGCGATGCTGGCGGGTGCTTACAGCTTGAACGGCACGACCGTCTGCTGCTGCTCGCCGAGGCCTTCGATGCCGAGCTTCATGACGTCGCCGGCCTTCAGGAAGCGCGGCGGCTTCATGCCGAGGCCGACGCCGGGCGGCGTGCCGGTGGTGATCACGTCGCCGGGCAGCAGCGTCATGAACTGGCTCAGGTGGCTGACCAGCTCGGCCGCGTCGAAGATCATCGTGCTGGTGTTGCCGTTCTGCACGCGTTCGCCGTTCACTTCGAGCCACATCGCGAGCTTCTGCACGTTCGGCACTTCGTCGCGCGTCACGAGCCACGGGCCGATCGGGCCGAACGTGTCGCAGCCCTTGCCCTTGTCCCACTGCGAGCCGCGTTCGAGTTGGAATTCGCGCTCGCTGACGTCGTTGATCGTCACGTAGCCGGCCACGTACTCGAGCGCCTGATCGCGCTCGACGTAACGCGCCGTGCGGCCGATCACGATGCCGAGCTCGACTTCCCAATCGGTTTTTTCCGAGCCGCGCGGCAGCATCACGGGATCGTTCGGCCCCTGGATGCACGAGGTGGCCTTGGTGAACACGATCGGTTCCTTCGGCACGGGCATGTTCGATTCGGCGGCGTGATCCGAGTAGTTCAGGCCGATCGCCAGGAATTTGCCGATGTTGGCGACCGGGCAGCCGTAGCGCGGCGCGCCGTCGACGACCGGCAGCGAGGCGATGTCGAGCGCGCGCAGCTTGGCGAGCGACGCCTCGTCGAGCGTGGCGGGCGTGATGTCGGCGATCACGCCGCTCAGGTCGCGCAGCTTGCCGTCTTGATCGACGAGGGCCGGCTTTTCGCTGCCGGGCTGGCCATAACGGGCGAGTTTCATGGGTGAGGGCTCCTGATGAATCGGGTCGGGGTTGAGCGTTGAATCGAGCAGGCGACGGGCGGATCAGATCGTCATGCCGCCGTCGACCGAATAGGTCTGGCCGGTGACGAATGCGGCGTCGTCGCTGGCGAGGAACGTGACGATCGGCGCGATTTCCTCGGCGCGCGCGATGCGGCCCATCGGCTGGCGCGCGACGAACGCGGCGCGCGCGGCCACCGGGTCATCGTATGCGTTGATGCGCTGCTGCAGCGAGGGCGTGTCGACCGTGCCCGGCGAGATCGCGTTGCAGCGCACGCCCTTCAGTACGTAATCGGCGGCGACGGCCTTGGTCAGGCCGATCACGGCCGCCTTCGACGCGCCGTACACGAAGCGGTTCGGCAGCCCGCGGATGCTGCTCGCGACGCTGGCCATGTTGACGATGCTGCCGCCGCCGTTCTCGAGCATCGACGGCAGCGCGGCGCGGATCGTCCAGAACATCGAGCGGACGTTGAGATCGAAGGCGAAATTCCAGTCGTCGTCGCTGGCTTCGAGGATCGTGCCGTTGTGGACGAAGCCGGCGCAGTTGAACAGCACGTCGGTGCGCGGCAGCCCGGCGAAGAACGCGTCGATCGCGGCGCGGTTCATCACGTCGAGCGGCGCGGTGCGCACGTTGGCGACGCCTTCGAACGCGCGCAGCAGCTCCGGCTTCACGTCGGTGGCCCAGACCTGCGCGCCTTCGCGGGCCAGTTCGAGCACCGCCGCCTGCCCGATGCCTGCACCCGCCGCCGTGACGACGGCTACCTTGCCTTTCAGTCTCATCGTGTCTCCTGTTCGTGTCCGGTTGCGGCCCGGCGAAAATTGGCCAGACCAGTGGGCCAGACGCCATCCTAACGGCGAATGGCGGACGTGGCGAGGGGTGGGTGGGGCGGGTTTTCCCTTTGGAAGGCCTGTGTGGTATCGATGTAATTGATTTTATTGATATTTATTTTTCTGGAAAAAGCACAGAGAAGACTAGCGCAGCGAAAAATACGTCCGGATCACTGATAAAAATATATTTTTATGGTCAGTCCAAAAGGAAGACACCGCCACAACGGCAAACGGCCGGGAGCGGCAGGCCGAAGCCCGCCGTTCCCGGCCGTTTCAACTTACCGCGCCTTCCGTTCAGATATGCAAAAACGCCGCGATCGACACGCCCACGCCGGCCAGCCCCGCCAGCCCGACCACCACGAACAGCCGGCGGCTGCCCGTCAGCGAGGTGATGGCCGCCAGCGAGATCGCCGCGCTGATCAGCGCCAGCGCCTGCCCGAACAGATGCTGCGGATGCTCCTTCGATTCCGACTGCTTGTTGGCCTCCTCGACCTGCCGCTCGAGATCCTTGGCCTTTTCGGCGATGTCCTTCTTGCGCGCGTTGTACTTGTCGATCTGCTCGCGGAAGCGCGCCTGCTTCTCGGGGCCGGCCAGCTCGGCGGCCACTTCCATCATATGGCCCTTGTTCGACTGGGCCTGATAGAGGTTCCACTGATCGCTGGCCTTGCTCTGCAGCAGCACGGCATTGTTCTTGTACATCAGCGCCTGGGTTTGCAGGACGCCTTCCTCGTAATGGAGCAGGCTGGCCAGCGCGGCGAGAATCGCCGTGAAGACCGCCACCCAGCGAGAAAGCGGATCGCCCGAATGGGCGGCGTGTTCGACGGCGTGATCGTGGGGAGCGTGTTCGTGCGACATGGTGAGTCCGATGCTTCTGTCAGCGATGAAAGCGCCGCGCAAGGCGCGGGCGGTATGTGGGGCCGGCCATTATGGCAGGGTCGGACGGCGTGCCGCGTTTGGGCGCGCGCGCCGAGCCGGTGCGAATTCGACCGCAAGCATCGGCAGGTGGGCGGCGCGGCTTCCCGTTACACTGGCACGCATCGCTCAGGATAAGCAGGGACAGGAGAAACAGGATGTCGCAAGTGTGTAAACGCATCCCGTCGCCGGTGGGCGAGCTCACGCTCGTGGCGCGCGACGGCAAGCTGATCGCGATCCTCTGGGACAACGACCGGCCCACGCGCGTGAAGGTCGGTGCGCTGCGCGACGACGATGCGCATCCGGTGCTGGTCGAAACGGCCCGCCAGCTCGGCGAATATTTCGCGGGCGAGCGCACGGCGTTCGATCTCGACATCGCATTCCACGGCACGGAATTCCAGAAGCGCGTGTGGAACGCGCTGCTGACGATCCCGTTCGGCGAGACGCGCAGCTATCGCGACATCGCCGTGCAGGTCGGCAACCATCGCGCCACGCGCGCGGTGGGCGCGGCGAACGGGCGCAATCCGCTGTCGATCGTCGCGCCGTGCCATCGCGTGATCGGCACCTCGGGCGACCTGACCGGCTTCGCGGGCGGCAAGGATCGCAAGGCCGCGCTGCTGGCGCTCGAATCGAGCGCGCGTCAGCCGGTGCTGTTCTGAGCCGGCCGCGACGCTGCGCCATTGTGCTGCCACCGGCTACACTACGCGGCGCGCTCGCGCCGCGGCCCGGTGATTCCGCCTGATCGACCGTCCTGCCGCCGCCCGCGCGCCCAACCATAACGAAGACGAGAGAGGGCACGGATGCAGGACAATTCACGGCCGGCGCGAGCGCCGGCCCGGCTCGCGCGGCACCGCTTCACGGCGGTCGTCGTCGCGATGCTCGCGGCGACGGCAGCGGCCGTCGTCACCCACGCCGCCGCGCCGCTGCCGGCGCCGGTTCATACCGATTCCCGCACGCTCTGCACGCTGGTGGCCGACGCCGCCACCGGCGCGATGCTGGCCGAGCAGGGCGAGGCATGCCAGGCGCGCGTCACGCCCGCCTCGACGTTCAAGATCGCCTTGAGCCTGATGGGGTTCGACGCCGGCGTGCTGAAGAACGCGCACGCGCCGCTGCTGCCGTTTCGCGCCGGCTATCCGGCCTGGGGCGGCGCGCAATGGCAGAAGCCGACCGATCCCGAGCGCTGGATCCGCTATTCGGTGTTCTGGTATTCGCAACGGATCACCGAGGCGCTCGGCCAGGCGCGCTTCGCGCACTACACGCAGCGGCTCGGCTTCGGCAACGCCGACGTGACGCTCGGCCCCGGCGAATTCAGCGGCCTGCGCGGCGCATGGAACGCCGGCACGCTGCGGATCTCGCCCGTCGAGCAGATCGCCTTCCTGCGCGGCATCGTCAATCGCACGCTGCCCGTCAGCGCGCATGCGTTCGACATGACCGAGCGCATCACGCGCATCGACGCGCAGCCGGGCGGCTGGGTCGTCCACGGCAAGACCGGCACGAGTTCGCCGGGCGACGACGGCAAGTTCGACCGCGCGCATGCCTATGGCTGGTTCGTCGGCTGGGCGACGCTCGGCACGCGCAAGGTGGTGTTCGCGCGGCTGATTCAGGACGACGCGGCGCACGACACGCCGGCCGGGTTCCGCGCGCGCGACGCGATGCTGGCGGCGCTGCCGGATTTGGCGGCTGCACCGCAGCCGCAGCCGCAGCCCGCGTCGGCGGCGGTGCGGCCGTAAATCCCGCACGATGCGCGGCCGGAGCGCCGTGCATCGCGCTTCCTCCGGCTCGGGCGCTTACGCGCCGTTGCCGTTCTTCGCGTACAGCACCGGCGCGTTCACATACCACTTCGGATACTGCGATTTCAGCGCGGCCACCTTCGGCAGATCGTTGACGACGATGTACGGATAGTCGGGATGGTTGACGAGGAAATCCTGGTGATAGCTCTCGGCTGCATAGAACGCCTTGCCCATCTCGATCTTCGTGACGATCGGCGACGAGAACGCGTGCGCGCTCGTCAACTGCGCGATGTAGGCGGTGGCGATCGCCTGCTGCTGCGCGTCGGCCGGGAAGATCGCCGAGCGGTATTGCGTGCCGGTGTCGGGGCCCTGGCGGTTCAGCTCGGTCGGATCGTGCGCGACCGAGAAGAAGATCTGCAGCAGCCGGCCGTAGCTGACCTGCGCGGGGTCGTAGACGATCTTCACCGATTCCGCATGGCCGGTATCACCCTCGCTGACCGTTTCGTACTGCGCGGTGGACGCCGCGCCGCCCGCATAACCGGCCGCCACCTGCTTGACGCCGGCCACGTGCTCGAACACGCCCTGCACGCCCCAGAAGCAGCCGCCCGAGAACACGGCGGTTTCGGTGTGCCCGGCGGCGGGTTTCTCGTCGAGCGTGGGCGCGGGCAGCGGCTTGACGTTCTCGGCCAGCGCGGCCGGCTGCCAGCCGAACGCGGCGGCGGCCACCGCGCCCACCGCGGCAACGCTGCCGGCGACGCGGACGATCAGACGGAGCCGCGAGCGGGGCGCGGCGGCGGAGCGGGTCGGTTTCATGGTGCGGACTCCTTGCAATATCGAATGACGAACGGGGTGGGTCGGATGCGCGGGCGGTGCGGCGCTCAACCGAACGTGAAGGCGAACGCCTGCACGCCCGGATCGAGGAACTCGATCTGGAACGTGTGATCGGCGATCGGGCCGGTCTGGCGGATCAACTGGTACAGGCGCTGGCCCTTGACCACGCCGACGCCGTCGGCATTCACGTCGGCGCCGTGCGAGGCGCCCGGCGCGGTGCCGTCGACGGTCACGCGGAAGCGCACCGGCGCGCCGTTCTTGCCCGGGCCGAGCACCAGGTGCAGGTCGCGGGCGTGGAAGCGGTAGACGATCCGGCCGCCCGGCTTGGCGAGCGTGGCCTGCTCGTTGCCCACCGTCCAGGCGCCGGCCAGGCCCCAGTCGTCGAGGCCGGGCTGGGCGGGCGGCGCGTAGTCGTGCTCGCGGTCGTGCAACTGGCCGCCGGGCGACACGAAGTTGTCGGCGCGGGCGTAGCCCACGTAGGTTTCCGGCGAGCGCATGTCGGCGCTGTCCGCGGCGGCCTGCGCGCCGCTGGCCGCCGGGCCTTCGATGCCGAGCGGCACCTGCGCCGCGTCGGGATGGCCCGCCTCGACCAGCAGTTGCTGGATCGCGCGTTCGGATTCTGCGTAGTCGCCCTCGCCGAAGTGGTGGTAGCGCACGCGGCCTTGCGCGTCGATGAAGTAGTGCGCCGGCCAGTATTCGTTGTTGAACGCGCGCCAGATCGAATAGCCGTTGTCGATCGCGACCGGGTAGGTCACGCCGAGGTCGTGCGTGGCCTTCTTGACGTTGTCGATGTCGCGCTCGAAGGCGAACTCCGGCGCGTGCACGCCGATCACCACCAGTCCGTCGTTCTTGTACTTGCGCGCCCAGGCCTTGACGTACGGCAGCGTGCGCAGGCAGTTGATGCACGAGTAGGTCCAGAAATCGACCAGCACGACCTTGCCGCGCAGCGACGCGTTGGTCAGCGGCGGCGAGTTGAGCCACTGGGTCGCGCCGGCCAGCGACGGCGCCTCGCCCTCCACCGGCAGCGCCGGCGCGGAGACGCGCAGCATCGCGGCGTCGTGGCGCGCGGCGCTCGTGGCGGCCGACATCATCGCGTTGGGGTTGGCGGCGCGCATCGCGTCGCCGGAAGCCATCATCGACGGGCCGCCCGCATCGGCGGGCGCCTGGCCCGGCGTCTTGCGCGGCGCGAAGCGATCCACCAGCGACTGTTCGAGGCCGCCGGTGGCGACCGTCGACACCTGCGTCAGCACGCCCGTATCGAGGCCGAGCGCGATCGCGCCCACGCCGCCGAGCATCGCCACGCCGAGCCCGCGGCGGATCCATTCGCCCGCGCCGAGCGAGCGCTTCATCGCCGCGAACAGCTGGCCGCCGATCAGCAGCGCGGCCGCCAGCGAGGTGGCCGCGCCGGCCGCATAGGCGACCAGCAGCAGCGTGGTGCCCACGCTCGCGCCGCGCAATGCCGCGCCGGTCAGCACCAGGCCGAGGATCGGGCCGGCGCACGGCGCCCACAGCAGGCCGGTGGCCACGCCGAGCAGCAGCGACGCGCCGATGCTGCCGCGCCCGTCGTTGGCGGTGGAGGCCACGCCGGTCAGCCGGTTGCCGAGCGCCACCAGCGGGCGGGTCAGGTGATCGGACAGGCGCGGGAACAGCAGCGTCAGGCCGAACACGCCGACCAGCGCGATCGCGAGCCAGCGGCCCGCCTGGTTGGCTTGGGCGATCCAGCCGCCGCCCACGGCGGCCAGCGTCGCGACGGCCGCGAACGTCACGGCCATGCCGGCCAGCAGCGGCAGGCCATTGCGCACGAACGGCTGGTCGGCGCGGGCGAACACGAACGGCAGCACCGGCAGGATGCAGGGGCTCAGGATCGTGAGCACGCCGCCGAGATAGGCGAGGATGACGAGCAACATGATGGGATGTCCTTCGTGGAGGGGCGGCGTTCAGGCCGCGGCGGGGCGGAACGTCATCGCCGTGCCGTTCATGCAGTAGCGCAGCCCGGTGGGCTTCGGGCCGTCGTCGAACACGTGGCCGAGGTGGCCCGCGCAGCGGCGGCAGTGCACTTCGGTGCGGACCATGCCGAACGAGGTGTCGGTGTCGGTCACCACGGCGTGCTCGAGCGGCGCCCAGAAGCTCGGCCAGCCGGTGTGGCTGTCGAACTTGGTGGCCGACGAGAACACCGGCAGCGCGCAGCCCGCGCACGAGAACGTGCCGGAGCGGTGCTCGTCGTTGAGCGGGTTGCTGTACGGGCGTTCCGTCCCCGCTTCGCGCAGCACGGCATACTGGGCGGGCGTGAGGCGCTTGCGCCATTCGGCGTCGGACAGCGTCAGCTCGGCCGGCGCGGCGGGTTTGGGTGGTTGTTGCGCGAATACGCCGTTGCGCGTGATGGCGGCCACGGCGCCGGCGATCGCGGCGCCGGTCAGCAGGAAACGTCGGCGGCTGGTCATGTTGGACTCCTGTCGGACGGGGGATGACATGCCGCCTATCGTAATGACGGGACGTTCGCGAAGTCCTCACGGAAAGTTAAAGTTTTCGTGATAATTCGGCGGCCGGAATGTTCACGAAACCGTGACGACTCGGCCGCGCCGATGCGCGAGAATCGTCGTGCCGGCGGTGCGGCGGCCCGTGGCGCCTCGTGCGCCGCGCCGGCCGCGCCGCCCCCTTGTTCGTGCCGCATCCGCCGTGCCCGCCCGGCGCGGCCTGTCCGATTTCTATGCCATGGATCCACAGAAACGCATCCTGATCGTCGAAGACGATGCCGACATCGCCAACGTGCTCGCGCTGCACCTGCGCGACGAGCGCTACGAGGTGGTGCACTGCGCCAACGGCGACGACGGCCTGCGCCGGCTCGAACAGGGCCATTGGGACGCGCTGGTGCTCGACCTGATGCTGCCCGGCGTCGACGGCCTCGAAATCTGCCGCCGCGCCCGCGCGATGGAGCGCTACACGCCGATCATCATCATCAGCGCGCGCTCGAGCGAGGTGCACCGCATCCTCGGCCTCGAACTGGGCGCGGACGACTACCTCGCCAAGCCGTTCTCGATGCTCGAGCTGGTGGCGCGCGTGAAGGCGCTGCTGCGCCGCGTCGAGGCGCTGTCGCGCGATGCGCGGCCCGACGCCGGGCGCGTGGACGTGGGCGGCCTGACGCTCGACCCGCTCACGCGCGAGGCCGCCGTGGACGGCGCCGCGATCGACCTGACCCCGCGCGAATTCGACCTGCTGTATCACTTCGCGCGCCACCCCGGCAAGGCGTTCTCGCGCACCGATCTGCTGAACGCCGTGTGGGGCTATCAGCACGAGGGCTACGAGCACACCGTCAACACCCACATCAACCGGCTGCGCGCCAAGATCGAGGCGGACCCGGCCCAGCCGGCGCGGATCCTCACGGTGTGGGGGCGCGGCTACAAGCTGGTCGCGCCGGGCGTGGCGGCCGGCGCCGACGGCAAGGACGCCTGATGCGCCGCCTGACCCTCACGCAGCGGCTCGCCGTGGTGTTTTCGGCGCTGCTGCTGGCCTGCTGCGGCGCGTCCGCCTGGATCCAGATCCGCGCCAGCGACATGCACGAGAAGGAAGTCGTGCAGCGGCTCTCGCGCGATCTCGCCGGGCACATCGCGCTGAGCGCCTCGCTGATGGACGACAACGGCCTGCGGCCCGACGCCGTGCGCAAGCTGTTCGGCCAGCTGATGGGCGTCAATCCGAGCGTCGAGGTGTATCTGCTCGACAACGCCGGCCGGATTCGCGGCGACGACGCGCCGCCCGGCCGCGTCAAGCGCGATCGCGTGAGCCTCGCGCCCATCAAACGCTTCCTCGACGACCAGCCGCTGCCGATCCTCGGCGACGATCCGCGCAGCCTCGACGCGCGCAAGGTGTTCAGCGCCGCGCCGCTGCAGATGCCGGGGCATCCGCCGTCCGGCTATATCTACGTGGTGCTGCTCGGCGAGGCGCACGACGAGCTGGCGGCGCGCGTCGCGGCCAGCTCGGTGCTGCGCACCACGCTGTGGTCGATCGCGCTGGTGGCGCTGCTCGGGCTGCTGGCCGGGCTGACCGCGTTCGGGCTGATCACGCGGCCGCTGCGCCGCTTCACCGACGCGATCCGCCGCTTCGACGCCAACGGCGAGCCCGACGCGCAGCCGTCGCTGCCGCATTCGTCGTCGGCCGGCGCGCGCGACGAGATCGCCGTGCTCGAAACCGCGTTCGCGCAGATGTCCGGCCGGATCGGCGAGCAATGGCGCGAACTGAAAGCGCAGGACCAGCAGCGCCGCGAGCTGATCGCGAACCTGTCGCACGACCTGCGCACGCCGTTGACGTCGCTGCACGGCTATCTGGAAACGCTGGTCATGAAGGGCGCGACGCTCGATGCGGCCGACCGCGACCGTTACCTGTCGATTGCGCTGGCGCAGAGCGGCAAGGTCGGGCATCTGGCGCGTGCGCTGTTCGAGCTGGCGCGGCTCGAATCGGGGCTGGTGCAGCCGGCGCTCGAGGACGGCTCGCTGGCCGATCTGGTGCAGGACGTGTTCGCCAAGTTCGAACTGGGCGCGAAGGCGCGCGACGTGACGCTCGACGCGCGGATCGAGCCGCGCCTGCCGAACGTGCACGCCGATTTCGGCATGATCGAGCGCGTGCTGACCAACCTGCTCGACAACGCGCTGCGGCACACGCCGGAGGGCGGGCACATCGCCGTCGAGCTGGCCGCGCGCGACGGCGCGGTGTCCGTCACGGTGCGCGACACCGGCCCCGGCGTGCCGCCGGGCCTGCGCGACTCGCTGTTCCGGCGGCCGGTGGGATCGTGGGAAGTGGCCTCGGGCGATTCGCATCGCGGCGGGCTCGGGCTGCTGCTGGTGCAGCGCATGCTGCAACTGCACGGCAGCGAGGCGCGGCTCGTGGACGAGCCGCGCGGCGGGGCGGTGTTCGAGTTCGCGTTGCGGGCGGCGGGGAAGTGAGGCGGGTCAGCGCAGCGCTCAGAGCAGCGCTTTGAACGCAGCGGGAATCATGGGCGCGATCTGCTGCAGGCGCTGGGCCTGACGCGTCACGAAGCCGGCGATGTCCTGCACGAGCCGGCGCTCTTCGTCGATATAGGTGGCGGAACCGGCCAGTTCCGCCGCCGCTTTGATCGCGCTGCCGGCCATGCGCCGCAGGTCGCGCGACAGATAGCTCGCGGGGATGCCGGCGCGCTGCGCGAAATCGGCCAGCGCAAACGCCGTCACGTCATCGATGCGAAACGCATCGCCGTAACCCATCGCCATGTCCTGTTCGATGTTCGCGCCATAGACGTTGACCGATACCAGATCGTAGAACGGCGCGGGCGCCAGCCCCGAGCCGCGCATGAAGAACGATAGATTCTTGCCGTGCGCATCGCTGTTGCCGATCAGCAGATGCAGCATCGCCCACCGGACGAGCAGGGCGCGCGCGTGGGCCGGGTCCGCGAATTGCGGCGCCAGCGAGAACAGTTTTGCGAAGCTCACGCCTTCGCGGATCGTGCCGACGCTCTCGTTGTTGCCGAAATTGCGCTCGTACTTGTAGGACACGGGGGCGTCGAGCGCCTGGCAGGCATCGATGACATGCAGACGGCGCACGGTGCGTGCGAGGCCGGTGCCGGGATCGCGTATCACGCTGCGGTCGAAGCGCTCGACGAGCAGCAGCGGCTCCGGAATCCGCCACAGCGAGACGGGCGCCACGGGCAGGCCCATGCGCGCGGCGAGCGTCATGCAGAAGTGTTCGTTCGCCACCATGTGCGGCGTCGACGCGTTGCGCGACTCCGGCTTGAGAAGGTGCGTGGAACTGAGCGCGCCGTCGGCGAGCGCGATGCGGTCGCCCTCGACCAGCACTTGCAGCTTGTCCTGATAACCGGCGACCGAGAGCCGAACCTTGCGGTCCCAAACCGGAAACGGGATGGTGTCGCGATCGCGGATGCGCTCGCTCAGTTCGGCATGCGGAATCGCGCGCCGCACGGCGTCATGGTTCGAAACGGGCGCGGCGCGATCGTCGGCAACGGGCAGGAAACCGAGGCCGCCCACCGGCTCCTTGCCGAGCACTTGAACCAGCCCGAACACGTTGTCTTTCGAAATCTGGTTGACGACCGACGCCACGTCGAGCGCGCGGCCTTCCGGCAGAAGATTGGACAGGAAGCGCTGCACGACGCCCGATGGCGGGGCGTCGGTGCCGAGCGGAATGTGCGGGGAGAGCGGGAACGCATCGGTGCGCGCCAGCCATGCGTCGTCGTACCGGAACAGGAAACGCTCCTCGTGCGACTCGAACTGGAGCCGGCCGACCGTGCCGGCATCCGTGACGACGACGAGCTGGCGGATCATGCGTGCCCGCTTGCCGCGGAGGGGCCGGCATCGCCATGCTGCAGGGCGCGGATCACGTTCGGCGCTTCCGCTTTCGGCACCGCGAACAGATTCAGGCCAAGGCCGTCGAGCACGCGGAACATGCGGTCCGAGCCGACCGGAATGCCGTTTTCCATGCGCGACAGCATGGCGGTGGAGACGCCCAGCAGGGCGGCGGCATCGTCGATGCGCATCGATTGCTCGCGGCGGCGATTGCGCACGACGTTGCCGAGCGCGATCAGATCGGCCGCGAGCGGGCTGGTGACGACAGGTTTGGGAAGGTGACGAGCCATAATTCACCATATATGAAAATAATGAGATCTCGATTGCGTGAGATCAGAAAATTTCTCGAATATGGAAATTATAGGTCAAGCTTTGGCGAGATATTTGAAGTTTCCATATTTGAGAAATATGGAAACGTCGCCTGGTTTGCCGCACCGAGCCCGTGTTACCCCCGCAACGCCGCCAGCGAGGCCTTCTGCCGCCCCTGCGCATCGAAATTCTCGGGCGCGAGCCACGCCGCGAACGCCTGCTTCAGGCGCGGCCATTCCGTATCGATGATCGAGTACCACGCCGTATCGCGCGCACGCCCCTTGTAGACCACCGCCTGCCGGAAAATCCCCTCGAACGAGAAACCGAGCCGCTCGGCCGCGCGCCGCGACGGCGCGTTCAGGCTGTCGCACTTCCACTCGTAGCGGCGGTAGTTGAGCTGGTCGAACGCGTAGGCCATCAGCAGGTACTGCGCCTCGGTCGACAGCGGGGTTTGCTTGAGCTTCGGCGAGAACGTCACGCTGCCCACCTCGATCGCGCCGTGCACCGGATCCTGGCGCATCAGCGCGAGCGTGCCGACCGCGCGGCCGCTGGCGCGGTCGATCACGGCGTAGTGGCGCGGGTCGGTGCTGCGTTCGGCGGTTTCGGCGTAGCGGCGGAATGCGTCGGCCGAGGCGAACGGGCCGACGAACAGGTAGGTCCAGTCGCGGCCGTCGTCGGCGGACAGGTAGGCGGCGGCGAGATCGTCGGCGTGGCGCGCCGCGTCGAGCGGCTCCAGGCGGCAGTAGCGGCCTTCGAGCGTGACGGCGGCGGGCAGCGGGCGGGTGGTCCAGCCGTCGACGGCAGCGCCGATCGGTTGGCCGTATTCGTTGGTGCGGACGGACATCGTTTCTCCGGGCGGTCAGGGACAGAATCCGCTCACTGTAGAGACGCGCTGGCTCTTTGAAAAGATCCAGCCACGCCCAAAACGATGGTGCCACGCGCGTATGCCGCGCGTCCCGACACGACGCGGTGCACGCGGCCCGGCCGGCGGCGCTCGGGCCGCTTCAGGCCGCTCAGGCCGGCTTGGCGCTTTCCTCGAGGATCTGGCGGATCGCGCCTTCGAACGCCTCGACCGGCTGGCCACCCGTCACCAGATAGCGCTCGTTGAAGATGATCGACGGCACCGACGTGATGCCGATCGACTGCGATTCGCGCTCGGCCGCGCGCACCTCGTCGGCGTAGTCGCCGCCGGCCAGCACGGCGCGGGCGCGCTCGGCGTCGAGCCCGGCTTCGCGCGCGGCGGCCACCAGCACCTCGGGATCGTTGGTGGCCTTGCCTTCGCCGTGATACGCGCGCAGCAGCGCGAGCTTCAGCGCCAGTTGCCGGCCTTCGAGCGCGGCCCAGTGCAGCAGGCGGTGCGCGTCGAACGTGTTGTAGACGTATTCGCGCTTGCCGAACGTGAAGCCCACCGCCGCGCCGCGCTCGCGCAGCATCTCCTGCGATTCGGCGATCTGCTCGGGCGTGCGGCCGTATTTCTTGCCGAGATAGCCGACGATCGATTCGCCTTCCGGCTTCATGTCGGGGTTCAGTTCGAACGGATGCATGCGGATCTGCACCTTGGCGTCGTCGCCGATGCGCTCGAGCGCGAGCAGCAGCGAGGACAGGCCGACGGCGCACCACGGGCAGGCGACGTCGGAGACGAAATCGATGGTCAGGGCGTGTTGGGACATGGCGGGCGATCCTGCGTCAATGCGTGAGGCCCGACAGGGTAGCGCGAATCGGCCGGCGCCGCTGGCGGCGGCGCGGCCGCGCGATCGCTCACTATCTGGGCCGCGCGCGCGCCGTTTTGCGTTTGTGCGCCGGAGCGTGTATCAGAGCGGAACGGCCGCGCCGCCGCGCGGCGCGTTCCCTTTCCGATCCGAGATTTCACCTTATCCGATGACCGATCCGAACGCCCTGAATGCCTCGAACGACCCGATCCGATCCGCCGGCGCGCCGGCCGCGACGCTGCGGGTGGACAGCCGCCACGTGCTCGGCGAATGCGCCACCTGGTGCGGGCTGACCCACGCGTTCTACTGGACCGATATCGAAGGCGCGCGCCTGTGGCGTCACCGCCCCGGCGCGGCACAGGAAACCGAAAGCTGGGCGATGCCCGAGCGGCTCGGCTGCTTCGCGCTGAGCGACGATCCCGACGTGCTGGTGGTGGGCCTGGCCACGCATCTGGCGCTGTTCGACCTGCGCGACGGCCGCTTCGAACGGCTCGTCGAGGTCGAGCCGGGCGAGCGCTCGCGCATCAACGACGGCCGCTGCGACCGCGCCGGCAACCTCGTGTTCGGCATGAAGGACGAGCACGATCCGCTGGAGGCGTCCACCGGCTTCTATCGCCTGAACGCCGACCGCTCGCTCGAACGGCTCGCGCTGCCGCCCGCGGCGATCGCCAACAGCATCGCGTTCTCGCCGGACGGCACGCGCATGTACTTCTGCGATACGCCCACGCGCCAGATCATGGTGTGCGACTACCGCGCCGACGGCCCGGTGTCGAACGTGCGGCCGTTCGTGGCGTTGACCGACGCGACGGGCGGCCCGGACGGCTCGACCGTCGACGCGGCCGGCGGCCTGTGGAACGCGCAATGGGGCGGCGCGCGCGTGGTGCGCTACGACGAGCACGGCGTGGAGACCGATCGGATCGTGGTGCCGACGGCGCAGCCGAGCTGCCCGTCGCTGGGGCCGGCGCCGCAGCGCGCGGGCGATGCGCCCGAGGCGGGCGACGGCTGGAACACGCTGTACATCACGAGCGCGCGCGAGGGGCTCGACGCGGCCGCGCTGCGCGACGATCCCCATGCGGGCGGCGTGTTCGTGGCGGCCACCGGCTATCGCGGTCTGCCGGAAGCGCGGTTTCCGCTGGGCGGCACGCGCTGAGCGGGGCTGGGCGGCTATGTCGTCCGGCCCGTCAGTTCGACCCAGCGCGCGCGCAGCAGCGGCAACGCGATGTCGTTCCAGAACGGCGGATGGACGCGCCCGCTCGACATCCCGCCATGCGCGAATTCGGCGATGAAGATGCGTTCGTTGGACGAAAGGGGCTGCCCGGTCCAGTGCTCGTACAGCGCGGCGATCCGCGCATCGAGTGCGGCCAGCGAATCCGGCAGCGGTTCGCCGCGCACCGCATCGCGCATCGCGGGCCAGAAGTAATCGTCGCCGCGCAAGCCGCCCCAGGGGGCCGGGTCGGCGAACAGGGCGGAGAAATCGGCCGTCATGGCGCGGCGCCCAGATCGTCGCGCGTATCGACGTCGCGCAGCACGCCCGGATCGGTCACCTCGACGCGCGCCACCTCGTGCGCCACCAGCAGCGCACGCGCCCCGGCATCGCCGTCGAGCGCGGCCAGCGCGTCGCGTGGCACGCCCGCGAAGCGGACTGGAAGCGAGTGGGGTAGGGAAAGAGTTGTGGGTGAGGGTTGTGGTGTGGCTGGCGTCGCTGACTGCAAAAAAGAA